>CALFAC010000155.1 GCA_937927935.1 uncultured Bacillaceae bacterium | reverse complement strand
TTTGAAGAGCGGGACTATCAGATTGGGAACTATAAAGTGGAAATCAAATATGAAGATGATGAAGCAGATCCTCAGGTGGCCTTGCGAAAATATAACCAGCTAAAGAATAGTGAAAACATTGATATCCTTGTTGGCCCTATCCCCAGCAACGTGCTGTATGCACTGCGGGATCAGGTGGATCAGGATAAGATGCTGCTGATCGATGCCAACGCAGCTGGAGATGCCATCAGCTGGGATTTAAAGAGCGATTACATCTATCGGGTGTTTATGTCTAATTGGCAGGTGGGCCATGCCAGCGGAACCCACTTTGCCGATGTAGGTAAAACAGCCGTTGTGATTGGTCCTGACTATGCTGCAGGACACGAGGTGATTGATGCCTTTAAAGCAGCCTATACCGCCAATGGAGGAACCATTATTGAAGAACTGTGGAACGATCTGGGAACCAATGACTTTGCTTCCTATCTGACTCAAATTGCCCAAGCCAATCCCGATATTGTTTACGCCGTACAGGCAGGAACGGATGCTGTCCGCTTTATGCAGCAATACAAGCAGTTTGGGTTGGGGGACAAGATTCCTTTAACGGCATGGCATGAGTTTGGCATGTCATTAAACGTTGATCCCGCTGGAGACGCGGCCTTAGACATTTTATCGGCGATCAACTACGCACCTACTTTGGATAATGAAGTGAACAAAAAGTTTGTGGAAGCTTATAAAGCAAAGTATAATGAAACACCCAGCGTATTTAGTGTGGAAGGATACGATTCGGGACAAATCATCGCTCAAGCCATTGAACAAACAGGAACCAAGGATACAGAAGAGCTGATCAAAGTGATCAAAGGAATGACCTTTGAAAGTCCCCGGGGCACTATCGTTCTGGATGAGAAAACGAACAACCCCATTCAGGACTTCTATATTGCCCGCAACGTTAAGGGAGAAGACGGTGAAATCGTACAAGAAATTATACACACCATTCCTCAAGTCACCATGCCTGAAACCAAGCCAGGCAGCTAATCCGTTAGTGGTGGTCTGGGTGGTTGCCTCTCTGATCACCCTGATGGTTAACGTTTTGAACTGGCCGGAAAACTTAGCATTCCGGCCAGTTGGAAAATACTTCAATTTTACCAGGACTTATCTTATAATTTATTTGATTATTCATTAAATATTGAAGAAGGGGGAATTAGGGATGACCGTGGATACCAAATACTCAAAACAGTATATTGGTGGAGAATGGGTTGAGGGGACGAGCGAGTATAAGATGGTAAACCGGGATCCCTACACCAACGATGTGCTGTTTGAATTTCAGGGGGCCAGTGTGCAAGATGTAGATCGGGCCTATCAAGCGGGTCAAGCGGCTCAGAAAGAATGGGCCAGTACCCCTCCGGTTCAAAAACAGGCCGTGCTGGACAAGCTGGTTAACATTTTTCAGGAAAGAAAGGATGAGATTATTGACTGGCTTATCAAAGAAGGAGGCAGCACCCTGATCAAAGCCAGCATCGAGTGGCAGGCCACGGTGCGCACCATTAAAGAAGCGGCCACCTTCCCCTATCGGGTGGAAGGAAAAATTCTTCCCTCTGATGTGCCAGGAAAAGAGAACCGGATTTACCGCTCACCTAAAGGGGTAGTGGGGGTGATTGGCCCCTGGAACTTTCCGTTGGTTCTGGCCATGCGCTCTGTTGCTCCCGCCATTGCCACCGGAAACACGGTTGTATTAAAGGCGGCTTCCGACACACCGGTCACCGGCGGTATGTTGATTGCGGAACTGTTTGAAGACGCGGGGCTGCCTAAAGGGGTGTTAAACGTAGTTTCTGGGCGGGGTTCTGAAATTGGAGACGCTCTTGTCACCCATCCTATTCCTCGCTTAATCTCTTTTACAGGTTCGACGGAAGTGGGACGGCGCATTGGTGAGCTGGCTGGTAAACATTTAAAAGAAGTGGTCTTGGAGCTTGGGGGCAACAATGTTCAGATTGTTCTGGAAGACGCCGATTTAGAAAAGGCGGCTGAAGCGGCGGCTATCGGCAAGTTTATGCACCAAGGGCAGATCTGCATGGCGCTTAACCGAATTATCGTGGTTGAAGAAGTATATGATCAGTTTGTTCAAATTTTTGCTGAAAAGGTCAAACGTTTGCAGGCTGGCAATCCTGCTGATCCAAACACCATTGTTGGTCCTCTGATTAACAGAGACCAGATCGAACGGATTGAAGCCTCTCTTAACGAAAGTGTCAGTATGGGGGCTAAAACATTAATGGAAGGAACCGTGCAAGGTAATGTGATGTCCCCTGTGATTGTGACGGATGTTACCAATGATATGCCTTTGGCCCAAAATGAGATTTTTGGCCCCGTTGCCCCCATCATTAAAGTAAAGGATGAAGCGGAAGCGATCCAGGTGGCTAACGATTCTCCCTATGGACTGAGCGGTTCGGTCTTTAGTGGTTCCCTGGAGCGGGGGGTGCGAGTGGCCAAGCAGATTGACACGGGCATGATTCACGTCAACGATATTTCCGTCAATGAAGAAGCCCATGTCTCCTTTGGCGGTGAGAAACACTCCGGCATCGGCCGCTTTGGTGGCGAATGGGCCATCGATAAGTTTACCACTGTCAAATGGATCAGCGTCCAAGAGGAATATAAATATTTCCCCTTCTTTGATTAAAAAGGTTTTGTGTAAAAAGGGAAAAGTGAGGGTGGTGAAGCTGATGAAAATGAAAGCAGCTCTCCTTCGGGAAGAGGGAAGTCCCTTTTCCATTGAAGAGGTGGAGCTTATGGAACCTAAAGCGAATGAGGTTCTGATCAAGATCGTGGCTTCAGGTGTATGTCATACCGATGCCGTGGCCAGGGACCAGCTGATTCCCATCCCTTTGCCTGCTGTTTTGGGCCATGAGGGCGCAGGCATTGTGGAAAAAGTGGGTGAAGGGGTTTCTTCGGTGGAACCTGGCGATCACGTGGTTTTATCTTATGCTTCCTGCGGTAAGTGTGAAAACTGTTTGGATGGCCACCCCTCCCTCTGTACCCAGTATGTTACCTTAAATTTTTTAGGCAAGATGAGTGATGATACACATCGTATCCAGGAAGTAGGCCATCACGATCGCCCCATCTCCACCTTTTTTGGCCAATCTTCCTTTGCCACCTATGCGGTAGCCCATGAACGCAATGTGGTTAAGGTGGATAAAGATGTTGAACTGGCTCTTCTGGGCCCCTTGGGTTGTGGAATCCAGACAGGAAGTGGCACCGTTCTCAATAAACTGAAACCGGAATTTGGCAGCTCCATCGCCATCTACGGCTGTGGAGCCGTTGGCTTAAGTGCTGTGATGGCAGCCAAGATTGCCGGCTGTGCCCAAATTATTGCTGTAGATATTCATCAAAACCGCCTCGAGCTCGCTTTAGAATTGGGAGCCACCCATGCCTTAAACAGCAGGGAAATGGACCTTGTAGAGGAGATTCGGCGGATTACAGGGGGAGGCAGCCACTATGGTGTGGAAACAACTGGGGTGTCATCAGTGGTGCGCCAGGCCACCCAGGCTCTTAGAACGAGAGGGACGCTAGCCATTGTGGGTGTAACAGGTGAGGTCACCTTTAACGTCAATGATGACATTATGAGTCAGGGCAAAACGGTGGTGGGCGTCATTGAAGGGGATGCCGTTCCTCAGCTGTTTATTCCCAAGCTGATTGAATATTATAAGCAGGGCCGGTTTCCCTTTGATAAACTGATTAAGTTTTATTCCTTTGACCAAATTAATGTAGCCTTTGCCGATTCGGAAAAGGGTGTGACCATTAAACCGGTTTTAACGATGACTGATTAAATTAAGTTCTTCTAAGGATGAGTTGTATGCCCAGGCAAACGATCTGGATCTATATTGACATCCCCGCCAAAACGTGTACCATTCATGCCGACCCTAAGTGTCCGTATGTACAAAACAAGGCTGAAACGAAGTATAGGGGAGTGGATCGACTCAAACGGGATGGCGGCTGGCTCCAATTTAAACATGTTAGAGAAGCGCGGGAATACTATCTGGCCCGATTTGACCGGTTTCAATGGAAGGAACATTGTTACGTTTCCAGTGATATTGTTCATGTCCCAAAGGGCAGGACAGGCAAGGAAATGATTTCTCATTCAGACGGGTTGTCATTTAATAGTGTAACGGATCACTTCCAAAAAGTGATGGGTGGGTTTGGAAAGAGGGTGGATCCCCAGCAGTTACCCTGGTGGCTCCAGGTGTTTTATGGTCTAGTGGTTGCAATCGTGATGGTCTGCTTCATCGTGTGGCTGATCGCCTATCTGATAGGTTAAGTTGAGTGGGAAATAGCAAAGTGCAGCGAAGTTTTATCTAATGGGGGACAAAATCTTTAATTCGATTTTGTCCCCCCATTTATTTTTGTCGCCCCAAATTATTTTATTGATAGGTTTCGTTTATCATTTACGTAATACATAGTAGAAAGTTGCAGAAAGGAGGTGGCCAATTGCAGATAACGGAAGAAAATGTAGTGGAAGCGATCCAAAAGCGCAATGAGAATGCCATCCGGTTTATCATTGATCACTATGGCGGGTTGCTTTCGGCCCGAAATTCATTTAAGCAGTGGCTAGCAGCCATCGCCAAATATAAGGCCATCGATTACCAGAGGAAACGGTTGGCTGAAAAAGGGCGGCTTACCGTTTTAGATTCCATGGAACCATCGACCCGACAAGGGATTCAATCGCCTCAAGAACAGGAGCTGGCTGAACTGTTGGCCCCGCTTACCCCCATGGAACGGGAGATCTTTCACAAATATTATGTGGAAGGAACCCCGTCCCATGAAATTGCCGAGCACTTTAAGGCTAAACCGTCCTGGGTTCATAACAAACTGTCCAGGGGAAGGAAAAAGATTAGGGATTTTTTTATACAGCATTCGCCAAGTTTGAGGAGGTGACTTTATGACCGTTTATAAACAGTTGAACCAAGTTCAAATGGACCTGGAGGAGTATGGGGAAACCTATTTAAGCGAGGATGAAAAAAAGAGATGGGAAAACCGAGTCCTCAAAAAACTGACTGATCAAAGGGTAAAGAGGCGAAAAAAATATTTGGGTCTGATCGCAGCCGTGCTACTGGCAGCAGGTGTTTCATTGGGTTCAGGTCTGCTAACCGTGGCCAATGTCCCCATAGTGGGTGGTCTGATTGAGACCTATCTTCATGGAGAAGAGGCGCAAGCCAACTTCAGTGCTTATAAAACAGCGATCGGCAAGACCGTAGAGAACGAATACGGCAAAATGACCTTAAATGAAGTGCTGATTGATGGGGGACGATTATTGATCAGCTCCAGCTTTGAACCGGCCGATGGCGTCCAGTTTCACTACCGCATGCATCCCATGCCCACCGTGCTCATGAACGGCCAGAAAGTGACAGACAGTATGGGAGCTCAATCCATTGAAATGAATCACACCTTGTTTACCGTTTATAATGAGGTGCAGATCCCCAATCTTCCTTTGGGTGAAGAGATTCACTTTCAGATTACGTACGATAACCTGGATTTTGACTTTCCCATTGACAACCCCTGGGTATTTGAGATCACCGTTCCCACTGAACAGGTGGTGGCCAGGAGTGAAACGATTCAGTTTAATCAGGAACTTCCCTTAGAAAACGGCCAGTCCATTTATTTAAAAAGAATGATAGTGACGCCTATCTCCTCTGTCTTGTATTATGATTGGCCGGAAGGAGCCCCTCCTATTGGCTTTAAAATTGTTAGCCAATCGGGGGAAGAAATTTTACCCAACTTTATGGCCATTGACGGTGAGGATTCATATAACCGCTATGAAACCACTCTCGATTTGAAGCAGGAGAAGTATTATCTGGTGCCTATTGAAGATTGGCCCAGTCCCCAGGCTGAACACTCCGGCTCTGTTCAGGAACAAGTGATCCCCATAAATTAAAACGACTAGTGGTCCAGTAAACATATTGTATAACTCTTTTTGGGGACGTATAATAGGGAGCATGAGTGCTAAGAATCAAGCGGTACAGGGAAATTGGAAAAAAAATATTATTCTCTTCTTAGGCAGCCAAACCATTTCGCTGTTTGGCTCTTCCTTGGTCCAGTACGCCATCATGTGGCACATCACCCTAAGCACCCAGTCCGGGCTAATGATGACATTTTATATTCTAGCCGCTTTTTTGCCTACTTTTCTATTATCCCCCTTTGCCGGCGTCTGGGCTGATCGTTACAACCGCAAGCGACTCATCATCATTTCAGATGGTATGATTGCCTTGGCCACTTTGCTGTTGGCCATTCTCTATCTGCTTGGCTATGATCCGTTGTGGCTGCTGTTTGTGATTGCAGCGGTTCGAGCACTGGGGGGAGGGGTGCAGGTGCCCACCGTTAGCGCCATTTTGCCTCAGATCGTACCGGAAGAGAAGCTGACCCAAGTAAATGGCGCCAACGGCAGTATTCAAGCCTTGATCACTTTGCTCGGACCCATGGCCAGTGGGGCCCTGATGACCTTCACCCCTTTGGAAACCATCTTCTTCATCGATGTGCTAACAGCCGCTATTGCCATCTTAATCTTGATGATCTGGTTACATATTCCCGACCATGAGAAAGCTGCTCAACAACAGTCAACTGGCTATTTTGATGATTTTAAACAAGGGCTGGTTTATATTAACAGTCAGCGCTACTTAAAACAGTTCTTTCTCTTCTTTGCCCTGTTTTTTGTTTTGGCTGCCCCTGTATCATTTCTAACGCCACTGCAGGTGACCCGTTCCTTTGGACCTGATGTGTGGCGATTAACAGCGATTGAAGTCAGCTTTTCCATCGGCATGATGCTGGGCGGCATAGTGATTGCAGCCTGGGGTGGCTTTAAAAACCGGACTCACACCATGGCCTTGGCCAGTTTATTATTTGGATTTTGCACTTTTGCCCTGGGGGTGATTCCCAATTTCTGGGTGTACCTTGCTTTTATGGCCACAATCGGGATTACTATGCCCATGTTTCAAACCCCTTCCACCGTTTTGTTACAGGAAAAGGTAGAAGGGAATTATTTGGGCCGCGTGTTTGGGGTGGTGGGCATGATATCCACCTCCATGATGCCTCTGGGGATGCTCATTTTTGGCCCCTTGGCCGATTTGATTCCAGTAGAATGGATGTTGATAGGGACGGGGGTTGTCCTATTTTTCCTCAGCTTCGTGCTTGTGGGGAGCAAGGAATTGGTGAAAGCGGGTCAACCGGCTCGTTGAGTCGATTAAATTGATAACCAAACTGTTTAAGAACCGCTAAAAAATTTGCCGGGGATAAAAATCCCCGGCTTTTTTTACATTACAGGTTTATAAATTCTTGATAAATACCCGTTACACTGCAATTGACGAACGATGAAGGAAAGGGTGTGCTTGATGTCAGCTTTTATCCTGGAAACTTTTCGATTAAAGAAGTGGTACGGAAAACAGCTGGTGATTAAAGACGTTTGCCTGCAAATTCCAAAAGGGGCCATTTACGGTCTCCTTGGCCCCAACGGCTCAGGGAAATCGACCACCATAAAAATGTTAACCGGCTTAATAAAGCCAAGTGAAGGAAATATCACGGTTTTTGGAGAACGGTGGCAGCGCAAACATCTTCAACGAATAGGTTCACTAATTGAATCACCTGCTCTGTATGGCAACCTGACCGCCTATGAAAACCTTTTGATCCATGCCAAACTGAGGGGGATTCCCCATACAGAAATCGATGAAGTGCTTGAATTGATTGATTTAAAGCAAACGGGGCATAAGCTCGCCTCTAAATTCTCACTAGGCATGCGACAAAGGTTAGGCATTGCCATCGCCCTGTTAGGTAACCCTGATCTATTGATTCTTGATGAACCGACCAATGGACTTGATCCCCTTGGAATGGAGGAACTTAGGGAATTAATTCGCACTTTTCCCCAGCGGGGAATGACAGTGATTCTTTCCAGCCATCTGTTATCAGAGGTGGCCCAACTGGTTGATCATATCGGCATTATCAACCATGGTGTACTGAAACATCAGGGACGGATTGATCCGCGCGATGATTTGGAACGATTGTTTATGGATGTGGTGAAGGGGGGAAAGGAATGATTGAGGTGATTCAAACCGAGTTACTAAAATATAAACGAACCTTTATGCGGAAATTAATTTTGTTGGCTCCGCTATTTTTTGTCCTTTATGCTTTACCTCAAAAGCTGTTTATGCCCCCTGATTATTTTAGAGAATGGCAATCCGTATTAAATCTCGTTTATAATTGGTGGCCCGTTCTGTTTATACCTTTAGGAATTGCCTTGGTGGCATCTCTGGTGTCTGCCCTGGAAAGAAAGGCCGGCAACTACCGTAGCCTGCTTGCCTGTCCTGTTTCTCCCGCCAAGATATGGTTAGGTAAAATCGTCGTCATGGCGATATACCTGTTTGTCAGTACGCTGGTATTGATGGCGGCCACGCTTCTTTCCGGTTGGTTAACGGCTGAAGGGGCTACTCCATGGTTTGAAATTATTGTAGGTGGTTTAACGATATGGCTAACTTCCCTTGCTTGCCTGCCGATTCAATTATGGGCAGCCACCTGGAAGGGGACTGTATGTAGTATGGCTCTTGGTTTGGTGGGTCTTATTGTCGGCGTGATCGCTGCCCCTAAAGCCTATTGGGTAGTTGTGCCTTGGAGCTGGCCGATTCGATTGATGTGCCCCATCATCGGTGTACATCCCAATGGAACTTTGTTAGAAGCGACGGATCCCCTTTTAGAGGCTTCCGTTATCCCCATCGGAATCATGGTGAGCCTGTTCAGTTTAATTTTCCTCACCGGAGTCACCGCTGCCTGGTTTAGCAGAAGGGAGGTACACTGATGAGGCTGGTTTACTCGGAATGGTTAAAAACCAAACGGACACCCATCCGCTGGCTGACCTTTGTTACACCTATCCTTTTTGCCGGTTTTGTGCTGGTCTACTTTTCCATCAGAGGGGTGAGAGTCGAAAACCTGTTTTCCGTTTTCACCCTCTTTTTTGAAGGGTGGACCGTTTTGGTCATTCCAATAGGGGCGGGCCTCCTCCCCGGATTGATGAGCCAGCAGGAAGAGATTGCCGGCCAATTTACCGGTTGGCTGGCCAACCAAATACCACGCCATCGTCTCTACCTAAGCAAACTGGCCATCCTGATGGCTAGCGCTTCCGTTAGTCTTATGATGGCCACATGTATCCTTTTGGCAGGTCTTACACTTCTCTTTCAGCTTCCAACGGTATGGCCCATCTTTACCGCTGCGGTGCTACTGGCCATTATGGGCACCTTCCCCTTACTGGCACTCCATTTATGGGTCAGCTTGGCCTGGGGCATAGGGGCTTCCATCGCTATTGGGGGGGCCGGTCTTTTGGTTGCGGCATTGATGGCCACATCTTTAGGAGACAGTATTTGGCCCATTGTACCTTGGGCTTGGCCGGTCAGGATGGCCATCTTTCCTGGTTTCTATCTGCATGATTGGCCCGGATTGGAACAACTGCCAGCAAGCATTGCTTCCGGCATAATAATGGAGCAAACCATGCTCGGTCTTTTTTGCGCGATTGTTTTTTTCATCGTCATCGTGGGTCTCAGTCTGGTGTGGTTTAATAGATGGGAAGGCAGAAAAGCAGTGGTTTAATGGAGGGTGTCATGAGTAAGATTTTAATTATTGATGATGAAAAAGATCTCGTTCAGCTTTTAAAAGATGCCTTGGAGCGAAAAGGTCATACTGTTTTGACAGCCTATGACGGGGAAGCAGGGGTAGCGTTGGCCCAAGAACACCCGGAGCTGATCATCCTTGATGTGATGATGCCTGGCTTAAATGGGTATGAGGTTTGCCAAAAAATTAGAGATGTCGTGCTTTGTCCCATTATTTTTTTAAGCGCCAGACAAACTGAAACGGACAGGATCAGGGGACTGGCCCTAGGGGGCGACGACTATGTGATTAAACCTTTCAGTTTAGAGGAATTGCTAGTCCGGGTGGATGCTCATCTGCGGCGGGAAAAGAGGGCGATTTTCCTCAATGAGTCAGGAAAGAGATTCATGCTTCATTTTAAACAATTAGCCATTGATTTAAAGTCTCGGCAGGTTTGCATTGGACAGGAATTGGTGCCCTTAACCAAACGGGAGTTTGATATTATCGAACTATTAGCCCTCCATCCAGGGCAGGTTTTTTCCAAGGAGCAGATCTATGAAAAAATTTGGGGGTATGATGCTGAAGGGGATGCGTCAACCATTGCCGAACATGTGAAAAACATTCGGGCCAAATTGGCCAAGTTGGATCCAGAGACGGAATATATATCCACAGTGTGGGGAATCGGCTATCGATTTAATAAGTTGCGCTAATTTGAAGGGACTGGCAGGTGGGAAGATATGTTGGCCAAAAAAACGTTTAAATCTCAATTTATTTGGATGTTTATTTTCATCATTGTTTCTAGTATTATAGCCACTTTGGTCACCTATGCAGCAGGGTATATCATCTACGTCTCTTTAGCTTCTCAAAAAATGACACCAGCCAATTATTACGAGCAGCAAATGGATAAACTGGATCAGCTCATCCGGAATAAAGGGGCTGAACTGATGAAAAAGGATGCCCAGTCTTTCATGGAAAGGCTTGTTCCGGAAGAAGGGGTCTTCTACCAGGTGGTGGGCTTAGACGGTGAGGTTATTTACGGGAGCAGTGAAAAGCATTGGATTGAAGGAAGAGAAGATCTGTACTCAAAAGTGAACACCACCCTCTCTGAGGATGGACAATACGCCAGAATCGTGCCTCTCTTTAGTCCGGAGGGGAGGCTGGAAGGTGCCGTTTCCTTGGCGTATAAGCTAGAGCCCCGGTTTGCAAGCACGACCGACAAGTTATGGATCAGCTTGCTCTTTTTAGGGGTTCTTTTTTCTCCCTTTATATATACCATCCTCTTTACCCTTCTGTTTGCCACCAGGTTTGCCAATTCGATAAGTAAACCCGTTAATCTGCTGATTGAAGCGGCCCAAAAAGTAAGGGATAAAAATCTTGATTTTCACATTGAGTATGAAGCGGACAATGAACTGGGTAAACTTTGCCAGTCCTTTAACCAAATGGGTACGGCCCTTAAGGAATCTTTGTTGACCCAGTGGAAAATAGAGCAAGAAAGAAACGAGATGATTCAGGCCCTTGCCCATGATTTGAAAACCCCCTTGGCTGTTATACAGGGCTATGCGGAAGCTCTAATGGGTGTAGAAAATGATCGTCAAATCAAACGCAGGTATTTACAGGTGATCAAGGAACATGCTCAAAAAGGGGGAGAGTTGGTTAAAACGATGCTCTATGTAGCCGAACTGGAATCGTCCGAAAAAGAACTCCATCCCGTTCCAGTTGATTTAGCCTCCTTTTTGTCTCGGAAAAAAGAGAGCTATGAAGTGATGGCTAAACATAAAAAGATTACTGTCTCCGTGGAGATAGTACCCCAAAATATGGAAAGTGCAAGCTGCCAGTTGGATCAGGAAAAACTGGAGCGCATTTTGGACAATATTGTGCAAAATAGCATCCGCTATACGCCGGAAGGGGGGACAATCACCATCTCGGCTGAGGTAAGGGATGTTGAGGTTGTTTTTACAGTGAGTGATACGGGGCCAGGATTTAGCCGTCAAGATCTGCCCCATTTGTTTGACAAATTTTATAAAGGCGACCCCTCTCGCTCTTCCAAAAGTGGACATGCAGGATTAGGTCTCTATATCGCCCATCAGTTGGTCAACTTGCATGGGGGGAAAATTAAGGCGGAAAATGAAGAGAATGGCGGCGCTCGTGTGACTTTTAGTCTAAAAAGGTTAACTGGCCCATCAATTTAACCAGATGAGTTCCAACCTGAAAACCATTGTGCACAACGTGAACAAATTTTCTCATCCATTCAGGAGTTAGACCAGATTGTTCAACAGACTGCCCAAAATTCTGAACTTATAACGGCCTCTAACCAAGAACAGCTAACCACTTTGGAAGAATTAACCCGCTCCTCACAACAATTAAACAATATGGCAAAAGAGCTGAAAGAATTGGTGGAAAAGTTTACAATAGATAAATAGTAAAGCAGGAGCACTTTATACTGGTGCGTCCAAACGTCTTTTCATTAAATATATAAAGTAATGGAGTGGACATCATGTTTGTTCAAAGTGGATGGACGGTGTATCCCATCTGTTTTCCCTCGGACGACAACTTAAAATCATTTAACTTTTTTCTGGTGGAGCAGTCTCATGAACTGATCTTGATTGATGCGGGTGTGAACACTTCACCCTGTTGGGATTTTTTTCAACAAACTTTAAAAGAGCACGGACATGGTATTGATGAAATCACTTCCATTGTGCTGACGCACAATCATATCGACCATGTGGGCTTGGTCAATCGAATTTTGGAACATAAACACGTCCCAGTGTATGCCCATCCCCTGGCGATTCCCCGCTTAAAGCGGGACAAGGACTTTTTGGCCATGCGCATCCAATTTTTTAAACAGCTTTATGCTGAAATGGGGTGCGGGCAGGCAGGGGAGGAGCAGGTTAAGCGCATGCAAAATATTGCCCGGGAAAGGGAAAAAGATAGGATTAATGGTGATATTGTCGCTATTGGAGATGGTGAGGCTGTGGCCGGGCTGATCCCCGTCGAAACACCTGGCCATTCTCCTGACCACTTCATTTATTATGACCCCCATCGCAGGTGGATTTTTGGCGGAGATCTATTGCTGGGCCATATCTCGAGCAATGCCATTGTGGAACCCGACTCGGAAGGAAAGCGCATGCTCACCCTGGTTCAATATATCGACTCCCTTAAAAAATGCTTACAATTGGATGCAGAGCTGGTTTTTCCAGGTCATGGCGACTTCATTACTGACTTTAAAGGTTTGATACAGCACCGCTTAAAGCGGATCGAAGAAAAAGCGGCTAAACTTCTTGAGCTGATTCAAAAAGGGATTCAAACGGCTGATCATTTAGCCCGCACCTATTACCAGGAGCGTTATCAACAGCAATTTTCGTTAATTATGTCAGAAATTATTGGGCACCTTGATTATCTGGAGTGGCGAGGACAGGTGCAAAAGGAGAAAAAAGATGGGGTGTGGAGGTATTACCCAGCTGAAGCGAATGAAACCGATATTTAATCATTGGCAAGATCGGTAGCCTGTGTTATACTCAAGAAGTTAGAACAATGGCCCAATTTAGAAACATGGGCCAAAGGCTGATGAATAAATGACAGACCATTCGCAATTTTAAGGAACAAGTGTGGTTCTGGCCGGTTGGAGCAAAGTGAGCAATAGATACCCAAATATAAGGGAGGATTTAATATGATTACGATTACCCCTTATCTCAGCTTTTTAGATCAGGGTCAAGAGGCGCTTAAATTTTACGAGCAGGCTATCGAGGCAAAAGTGATCAGTGTACGAACATTTGGCGAACTTCCTGGTCAGGAGATTCCGGATGAAGCCAAAAACCGTATCCTGCATGCCCATTTAAAAGTGGGTGAGACCGATTTAATGATTTCTGATTCTTTTCCCAACCAGCCAGCACCTCAGTCCGGCGACCAAATTACCTTAGCCTTAGTTATAAACGGAGCTGAAAAAGCTGAGGAGGTCTTTAACCGTCTGCAGGATGGCGGAGAAGTGGTGCTGCCACTTCAAGAAACATTTTTCAGTCCCGCCTATGGCCAAGTGAAAGATAAATTTGGTGTACTCTGGCAGATTTCAGCCCAGCCCCAATAAAATTTTCCCACACCCATCCCTCATCCGTTCCGGTCAGAACATTTAGCCCTTGAGCACGTTTTGCTCAAGGGCTCTATTTTTTGTTCTCCATTTTTTATTTTATCGATGTTTGTTATTTTACTTACTTTTATTTGACCTGGGAGTCTATTTTACAAGGGAGCCGCCGCTTTCCGCAAATGGTCTGACCAAGCGCTGATAAACCTGGAGCCAGCCCCGCTGGTCTGTTTCCACAGCCAGGTTCAGTTGGGCCCGCCGTTCTTCAAGGACTTCTTCCGGAACTTCCAGATTGACCACTCGTTTTTCCACATCAATGGAGATGATATCCCCATTTTCAACGAGAGCCAGTGGTCCTCCGTCGGCCGCTTCAGGTAACACTTCATTCACCACTAAGAGTTTGTTAGAAAGGCCAGACTGTTGACCATCAGTTACCACGGCCACTTCACCGCTTAAGCCTGCTCCGTCAAGGGCAAAAACCAGGGAGGTGGCCATTCCCATACCGGGGGTTCCTTTGGGGCCTAAGCCTCTGAGAACCACCACATGACCAGGTTTCACCTGGCCATTGTTCACCGCTTCAATGGCTTCATCCGTCGCATCAAAGACAATGGCCGGACCGGAGAATTTGAGAGGACGGTCATCAGCGACAGCCAGTTTAACAATACCCGTATCAGGGGCTAGCGACCCACGAATCAGCACGATGGAAGGACGATTGGCAAAGGGACGGCTAACGGGACGGATCACTTCCTCATTGGCTACCACCACATCCCGCAGGTTTTCCTTAACCGTCTTTCCTGAAACGGTGATCACATCGGTATATAAGAAGGATTCCAGCTGTTTCATCAAGGCTCTCGCTCCACCGGCCGCTTCAAAGTCTTCGATCATATGCTCGCCATTGGGCCGGACAGCACTTAACAGAGGGATCTTGTCGGCGTACTGTTCAAACAGTTTGTAGACATCCACATCAACCTGGGCTTCATGGGCAAGGGCTTGCAAATGCTTCACGGTGTTGATGGAACCACTGATGGACAAGGTGACCATCGCCGCATTGGCGAAGGCTTCAGGGGTGAGAATGTCGCGAGGTTTTAAATCATCCCACACCATTTGGATGATGCGTTCGGCCACGCCTTGTACGGCTTGCCACATTTTGGGGCTGTTGGCCAGCACCGGCGTGGTTCCCGGCAAAGCCATGCCCAATGCTTCACACACAATATGCATGGTGTTGGCCGTGCCCATGCCAGAGCATACCCCTGGCCCCAAAATGGCGTTTTGGCTCATCTCTTTTAGGTCCTCAACGGAATACTTTTTCTCTCCGATTTCGTTATGGACGGCCGTCAGCCACAGCTCTTCAATATCCATATGCTGCCCTCTGAACTGGCCGCTGGGCTGATAACCGCAAGCCATCACGATGGTGGGAATGTTAAGTCTTCCTGCCGCCATCAATAGAGCGGGAATGGTTTTATCGCAGGAGACCAGACAAACCATGCCATCCAGCATGGCCCCTTCCACAGCCACTTCCACATCGTTAACGATTAGGTCCCGGGCCGAAAGGATGTAACCTCCCCTTTGACCCAGGCTGGTTACAAAATCGGATGGAGCCGCTGTCCGTATTTCAAAAGGCACACCGCCAGCTGCTCGAATGGCCTCTTTCATCCGATCAGCCACATCATCAAGATGGGCAAAGCAGGCGGCCAGTTTGGAGGACGCATTCACAATGGCAATTTTTGGCTTTTCCATATCTTCGGGCGTAACGCCCAAAACGCCCCATTCAGCCAGCCGGATCGCCCAGCGGGTACTTCCCGGCTCAAGATAACTTCTCAATTTTCGTTTCATATCGTTCATGCCCCCCACCATTTGGATGATATCTGCTTAAAAATATATGTTTTTTTTGCAAATGCCAGTCTTTTTAACTTATTGTAGTATAAACGGTTTTTTCAGACTAATGCTTTATTGGTTCGCAACTATAACATTTCTGTTATAGAACATGACAGCATGTTACAATAGGGATAACAGTGCTGAAATGGGAGAGGGCAAGGGAAAATGAATCTCAATGTGGAAGCTTTAAGAGGATTGGTTAAAGTGGCCGAATTGGGAACGGTGACCAAGGCGGCTGAGGCTTTGAACATTGCCCAACCGGCGTTGTCCCGCAAGCTGAAACAGCTTGAAAAACAGTTTAACCAGCCCCTTTTTACCCGTTCCGGCCGCTATCTGGAGCTCACCCCTTTTGGCCATGCCGTGGTAAGCAGGGCGCGCAGCGCTTTACAAAATTTGGATGCCTTGCACCATTTAGGCCGCCGGTACAAAGAGCGGCCGGTGATCCGCATTGGGGCCAGCTTAACCATCTTGGCCGGTTTTTTAAGACCGGCAGTGGCCCGTTTCCGTCATTTGCATCCAGATATCGACATTATTGTGCATAGCGGTCTTAGCCAGGAAATTTACGATCAGCTAGCCAAAGGGATGGTGGACGTTGGTCTTGTCTCCTCGCCCCAGGATCACCCGTATATCGTGACGCAAACGTTATACATGGACCGCCTGTGGCTCCTCTGTGCAGATGATCATCCGTTGGCCAAATATCCTTTTGTGACGCCTTATGATCTGGATAATGTTCCCTTGATCACCATGACCACCCGAGCTCATCTGCGTCAAGATTTGGAATCCATTTTTAATGCGGCCCAGATCAGAATGAAGATTTGTATGGAAATTGACAATGTAGGGGTGATGCAAACCATGGTGGCGGCTGGATTAGGGGTGACAATCCTACCCGGTTCCATCCGCATCCAGCATCAGCCTGTAGCCGCCATTCCTTTTTTAGTCACCGACTCGCGCTTGCAGGAAAAAACGTTGCGCCGTTTTTCCTTGATTTATGCGGAAAACATGCTAAATCCTGAAGCGCAATTATGGATCAATGTTTGCCACACAGTGGCGGCCAATAGAGGCACTGTCCATGGAAGTGATCTTAAAGTGGACCAATAGAACAATGCCGACATTGGAGGAAGGTAAACAGTGATTAAACCCATGTTGCCGTTGAAAGAGAGGCGAAAGCAAGCAGCCTCCTACCAGTCATCGAGGCTGTTCTTCATCGTTTTAATGGTGGTGATCACCATGATCTGGGGCTATGCCTGGGTCCTGATGAAGCAGATTTTAAACTATATGGGCCCCTTTGTCTTTTCCAGCCTTCGTTTTTGGACCGGCGCCCTGTTTCTGCTCCTTCTTTTATTGTGTCTGGGGCGGCTGTTTCAGAAAAATGTACCCTGGAAGGCGTTGCTGGTCTTGGGCAGTTTACAGACCACCTTTGTGTTTGCGCCCGTGATGGTGGCCATGAACTTTGTCGAAGCGGGAAAAACATCAGTTTTGCTTTATACCATGCCGATCTGGAGCACGCTGCTTGCTAGCTTTTTCCTCAATGAGAAACTGGATCGGAACAAGGTGCTTGGCATGCTCTTTGGAGGGGGAGGTTTAATCTTAATCGTGGGCCTTGATGCCTTTAGTCGTCTCAGCTGGTCCGTGCTATTGGGAGAAGGGTTAATTCTCTTGGGAGCTTTAAGCTGGTCAGCCGCCAATGTTTACTTTCGGAAGAGATTTTCAGGACAGGACAAATTGTTGGTGTCCGCTTACCAAATGCTTTTTGGCGCTCTCGGTCTGACGGTTCTGGCGGCTCTCTTTGAATGGGGAGAGCCAGTGAGTATTAACGGCCATTCCCTGTTTATTATTGGTTTTACCGGCATCTTAGCCTCAGCCCTCTGTTTTTCAGTTTGGTACTATATCTTGGATCGGTTAGACACCTATTCGGCCACATTTTCCACCCTGTTGGTGCCCTGTTTTGGAGTGCTGTTTGGCTGGATCATTTTGGATGAACCTTTAACCACCAGCTTGATCATGGGTGGCTTATTAATTTTAACCGGCATTGGGCTGTCACAGTGGAAAGGAAGTGAAAACAAGGCGTATCAGCCCAAGACGTATCAGCAGGTCCAATCCTTTAATCAGGATGTGTAAGCAGATGCTTCCGGCTCACCCATAAATAGATCAGGGAGAGGAAGACAAACCCGCCGCCCACCAGAAAAGGAATGTGAGGATTGAAGATCTCAGCCAGCTTTCCTGCCATGTAGGGAGCGATGGCCGCCCCCAAAAACCGGAGAAAACTGTAGGCTGCTGAAGCGACAGAGCGGTCCACCGGAGCCGCGTCCATGGCGGCAGTGGTCATTAAAGTATTGTTATTGCCCAAAATGGCTCCAGCGGCAATCACTGAGCCCGCGATTACCCAGGGCTGGGAGGTCCAGATTCCCATGACAAGCAAAGAGACAAAAAGCAGGAACAGCATGGCTAGCATGGAAGGGAGCAGGCCAAAGCGCTGCTCCAATTTTGGAGCCATAAAGATAGAGGTGATCGCCAGTAAGATTCCCCAGCCCAAAAAGACCAACCCCAAACCTTGGGGACTAAAGTTCATCACGAAGGGCGAATAGGCCATGATGGTAAAAAAGCCAATATTATACAGGGCGGCCACCAGGCTTAGCACAAAGAGCGAGCGATGTTTTAAAGCGCGGAAAGGATCGACCAGAGAGGCAGCTTGGCCTTTTCTCTGCTTTTGTCCTTTTTGAGCGCCGATGGAGGGCATCAGTGTAAGCAGGATCGCAAAAGCGATCACCATTAACAGCGCCACACCTAAAAAGGGAGCTCTCCAGGAGATGGCTCCCAGTGTGCCTCCCAACAAGGGGCCGATGGAAATGCCTAGGCCAACGGCTGTTTCATAAAGGATAATCGCTTTTGCCGTTCCCAGGCGGGAGAGGGAGACGATGGCCGCCAAGGCAGTGGCTATAAATAGGGCGTTGCCCAGCCCCCACACGCCTCTTAAGCCCGTCAGGGTCCAAACAGAATTGGAAAGGCCAGCTATTAATGCGGCTGTTGCAATAAGGAGCACTCCGGACAGCATAGTCCATTTATGGCCAACTCTGGTGGCGATGGCCCCGGTGATCAACATGGCTGTGGCCATCAGAGCATTATAACTGGTATAAAGCAAAGTGACTTGACTGGGGGTGGCATTGAGCTGCTCGGCGATGGAGGGCATGACGGGATTGACCAGTCCCATTCCCATAAACGTGCATACGCCGGCGAAAAAAACGGCCCACACGGAAAGGGGCTGTTTAATCAGGACTGATTTACGCTCTATCTCTACTGAAAATTGCAACTCTTCCTTTGCCGTTTGCATCTTTATTCTCCTTATCTGATCGCTATACTCTGTTTTTTTCCAAAAGAAGGGAAACCCTCCCCAAGCTTCCCCAGCAGTTCTCCCACAGCTGGTAAGGTTTCCGGTTTCTATTCTTTTCTTTTTCTATCATATCCGTAAGTTTTACGATTAACAATAGATTTTGCTTTTTTTGGAAATATATCCCACAGCAGCTACAACAAGAGCGAGAAAGGCCGGAATAAGGGCCTCGGAAAAAGGCCAGATGCTGACGACCCAGTGAGCCGCCTTTTGATCTTTTAAAATCATTTCCCCAGCGGTGTAGGCTAAGACGGCGGCCCCGAGATAGAGGAATAACGGATAGCGCTCCAACAGTTTAAGAACGAGATGACTGCCCCAAATAATCAGGGGGATGCTGAATAAAAGCCCTAAGGTGATCAGGATCACATCCCCCTCGGCCACTGCGGCAATGGCAATCACGTTATCCAGGCTCATCACGAAATCAGCCAGCACAATGGTCATCACCACATTAAGCAGCATATCGGAAGCTTTTATAGAGTCATGATCCATCTGTTTTGAATCCAAAAGCAGGCTCATTGCTACCCAGAGAAGCAGAATGGCTCCGGCCGCCATCAGGTACGGTATTTCCAGCAGTTTAAAGGCGATGATGGTTAATATCACCCGCAATATAACGGCCATTGCTGCACCCCAAAAAACGGCCAGCCGCTGCAAGGCAATCGGTAAATTGCGGCTGGCCATGGCGATCACAACAGCATTGTCCCCGCTTAAGACCAGATTGATCAGCATGATTTTAGCCAGATCTAAGATCCACCATTCCATGCTCTGTCCCTCCTAGGACATGTATATGGGGCGATGCACGTTTATATTCATCCCCCCTTTTAAGGCGATATAATGGCAAATGGCAGCGCAGAAAAGAACTTTTATGTTAAAATAAAACCAACATGGGAGGGTATTAAGTGGAGCTTATTTTGATTCGCCACGGGGAATCTGTGGCCAATCGGGAAGGGCGGATTCAAGGTCAGGCGGATTATCCCCTTTCCCAAGAGGGGGCTGAGCAAGCCGAACGCTTGGCCCAATGGCTGGCTGCCGAGCCCATTGATTGCATCTATTCCAGCGATTTGAGCCGAGCCTACGAGACCGCTCTAGCCATTGCCAAGCATCATGGTTTGGAAGTGGCCGTACGAAAAGATGTGCGGGAAGTGAAGATGGGCCGTTTTGAAACTTTAACCCATGCTGATATACGGGAAAAGTACCCGGCCTATGCCGGGCTAGATCTGTTGTCTTGTGGACTGGATGATGTGGAGCAGGTGGATCAAGTTTACCGACGAGGTCTTACTGTGGTTAAGGATCTGTTTAATCGCCATTACGGCCAACGGGTTGTCCTGGTCTCCCATGGTCTATTCTTAAGCTGTTTGCTGCAAGCTTTGCTCAATGTGAAATGGCAGGGCAAACGGCATTTTGTGATGCACAATACTGGCATCACCACTTTAAAATTTGAATCGCCCGAGCGCTTTATGATCTTGGGGATGAATGAACGACCTCATCTGTACCATCTTACACGCCATTAAGCATGGGTATGACCACCAGACCAAGGAATAAAGCTGATCACACCTGATCACAATGGATTCCCAGGCCGAAAAAGTGGCTGAAAAACAAAGAAGTGAGGGATTGAATATGGAAAAATTTAGGGAGAGCATGTATAAACTGATTGTGGAAACATCTACCCACTTACCCTCTGATGTGCGGGCAGCCATAGCCAAAGCCAAAGCGCTGGAAAATGCTGGCACCCGCGCCGCTCTGGCTTTGTCTACCATCAGTGACAATATTGAAATGGCTGAAGAGAACATCTCGCCCATCTGTCAGGATACGGGCCTTCCCACTTTTTGGATTAGAACCCCTGTGGGGGCCAACCAGATTAAGATGACCGAGGCGATCCACGAGGCGATTGCCCAAGCGACGAAAGATGGTAAGCTCAGGCCCAACTCTGTGGACTCCCTCACAGGCGCCAACAGCGGCAACAACTTAGGGGAAGGGACACCTGTTATCAAGTATGAACAGTGGGAACGGGATGAGATTGACGTGCGCCTCATTTTAAAAGGAGGCGGCTGTGAAAATAAAAATATCCAGTACAGTCTGCCCACCGAATTGGAAGGTCTGGGCCGGGCTGGACGGGATCTGGATGGGATCCGCAAGTGTATTTTACACGCTGTGTATCAGGCTCAAGGCCAAGGCTGTAGTGCCGGATTTATCGGCGTCGGCATCGGTGGCGACCGGTCTAGCGGCTATGATCTGGCCAAAAAGCAGCTGTTTAGGGAAGTGGACGATGTGAACCCCAATCCTGACCTGGCCAAGCTGGAAGAGTACATCATGGAAAATGCCAACAAATTGGGCATTGGCACCATGGGCTTCGGCGGGGAGGTCACCTTGCTGGGGTGCAAAATCGGCGCCATGAACCGTCTCCCAGCCAGCTTCTTCGTTTCCGTTGCGTACAACTGCTGGGCCTTTCGCCGCCTAGGCGTGGTGATCGATCCGGCCACAGGTGAGATTAAGCGCTGGCTGTATAAAGATGAGCGGCCCATTGAAGAAGAGGTTAAACAGGTGATTGAAGCGGCCAAGCGGGATGGGGCCCGGGAAGTGGTGCTCACGCCTCCCATCAGCGAGGAGCAGATTCGGCAGCTGAAAGTGGGGGACGTGGTGGTGATTAACGGACCCATGTATACCGGCCGCGACGCTTTACACAAATACTTGATGGACCACGACGCTCCCGTTGATTTAAACGGCCAGGTGATTTATCATTGCGGTCCGGTTATGCTAAAGGATGAAAACGGCCAGTGGCAGGTGAAAGCAGCAGGTCCCACCACCAGCATCCGGGAGGAGCCTTATCAGGCGGATATCATTAAGAAATTTGGCGTGCGGGCTATCATCGGCAAGGGTGGCATGGGAGCCAAAACATTGGCCGGCTTAAAAGAGCATGGTGCCGTCTACCTGAACGCCATCGGCGGAGCGGCCCAATATTATGCCAAATGTGTTAAGGCGGTGAAGGGCGTCCACTTCTTGGAGGAGTTTGGCATCCCTGAAGCCATGTGGGAATTTGAGGTGGAAAACTTTGCCGCCATCGTCACCATGGATGCCCATGGCAATAGCCTGCATGAGGATGTTGAAAAAACATCCCTGGAACGTCTGGCCCAGTTTAAAGAGCCTGTTTTCTCTTAACTCTGAGGTGAGGGGAATGGAAAACGACCAATTCCAACTGTGCCCAAAATTTGAGGCAGCCTTTGAAATGTTGGGCAAGCGGTGGACCGGATTGATTATCCGCGTCCTGTTGACCGGACCCAAACGCTTTAAGGAGATGTCCCAGCTGATTCCCAACATTAGTGATAAAATGTTGGCTGAACGGTTTAGGGAGTTGGAAGCGGAAGGCATTGTCGCCCGGCGGGTGTACGATGAAATTCCTGTTAAGGTGGAATATGAACTGACGGAAAAAGGAAAGGCTTTAGAGCCGATGATGAATGAATGCCAAAAATGGGCTGATAAATGGTTAAAATAAAAAGGCGGGGGGTTTCCCGCCTTTTTTATATGCATGATCATTTATATATGCACACTCAATTATATATGCATAATCAACTATAAAGGGATCATTGATCCAGGAATTTCCATCAATCCTTATAAGCGAAGTTAAGGGAGCATTAATGAACGCTCAACATTTGACTCAGTTCTTTAGCCAAAGTTTCCAAGGTGGTGACATCGGTAATGTCAAAGCAAAGGGGCTCTCTGCTTTTAACCACAATCTTCCCCATCTCGCCCTGCTGGGAATGTTCCAGGGGAATAGTTAATTCTGCATTGGCTTCCCACTCCAGGCGATGGTGATAATCCGACGCAGCCACCAGCTGAGTCGAAGGCCCTTCATGCAGGTAGATACCCACCCAGTCAAAGTAAGGAACCTGTTGGTTTAAGGTTTTAACGATGTCATCAAAGGCATGGTTTATTTCCTTCTTTTTTAACAGTTTAGCGAGTGCCTCCAGAGAGGCGATGTCTGTGGCGATGGACATAACTCACCCTCCGTCATCAACATCATCAAACATAACTATTATTAGATTCTAACAGAAAACCAAACAAATTGAGTTAGTAGTTTAAGGTAAAACAGCTTCTACCAGGCTTTATAAGAAAAAGAGCAGGTTTGGTATAATAGAAAAGGGACTGTATCATCGAATTAAACCATAAACCGTAAAGGTGATTTCATGATTAGAATGAGTGAAATGAGCAGAGAAGAACTTGAACGGGAAATGCAGCGTTTGTGGGCTCAAGCCAAAAAGAAGGAGCGGGCCGGCTTTTTTTCGGAAGCGAACGTCCTGGAGCAAAAATTTTACATGGCCAAATCTTATTTAATGGATCCCAGTCAAATTGAAATCGGTGGCCAGTATCGTGTTGCCGGAGAAGAGGGGATTTTTACGGTTCAGTATTTAAACGGGGTGTTTGCCTGGGGGCAGCTGGATTCTGATCCTGAAAAAAGGGGATTTCCCATTGGTCGTCTGGAAAAACTGTAAGCATTCTTAACCGACGGGTTGGCCAATATAAAAGACAGAACCTTGATCAAGGCTCTGTCTTTTTTGTTTAATTAATGAGATATTTTGGTTTAAGCGTAACGGGCGACGCCTCCACCTTCGTTGTGATACAAAATGGTTTGGGCAATGCCCATAAAGTATTCCGACTCACGAATAATATGTTTCATAATGGAGACGGCCGTCATATTGGTGGAAATGGCTTTACTGTGTTGGATCAGCATATGACAAAACTGGATAAACTGTTCACTTTGGTTCAAACAGTGGAAAACCAATTGCATTAAATGATGATACAAG
Source organism: uncultured Bacillaceae bacterium (assembly GCA_937927935.1). Taxonomy (GTDB): domain Bacteria; phylum Bacillota; class Bacilli; order Caldalkalibacillales; family Caldalkalibacillaceae; genus CALFAC01. The sequence continues at coordinate 10,040 of CALFAC010000155.1, read as the reverse complement.
GCCGGTGGAAAAGCTCCCCCATAGCGAATGGCTGTTTCGATAAAGCGGATCACGTGCTGATGGGTTTGGTTCAAAGTCACTTCCCACTGTTTTAAATCGTTGACATAACGTTCTTCCAAATTGGGCACGGCTTGGCGTATAACCACGGTATGTTCCGCTTCCTGCAGCTTCCAAAATTCACATTCATCCAATACTCTTAAGGGCATCTGGCTCCCATAGTAAAATTGCATCAAAATAACCTCCTCTTTAGCTGAAAGCTGTTCAGGGCTTTATCTTAATCACAATATGTGGGAGCCTAGTTTGAAGTTACTGTGGATTTCTGCCGATGAAGCCGTTCCTATTTGAACAAGCGGATGTTTACTCTGGGTTCCACATCGCTGGATCCACCAATGTTTTGGGTTTTTCCCCTTTTAAGGCCAAAATAATATTTTCGGCGGCCAGATGAGCCATGGTGGTCCGAGTGGCTACGCTGGCGCTGCCAATATGGGGCAAGGCCACCACATTGGGCAAAGTAAGCAGAGGATGATCTGTGGGGATGGGCTCCTTTTCAAATACGTCCAGGCCGGCAGCCCAGATTTGCTTCTCTTTTAAGGCCTGATACAACGCTTCTTCATCCACCACCTGCCCTCGCGATGCGTTGATAAAAATGGCTGATTTTTTCATCCGTTCAAACTGAGGACGGCCAAAGAGGCGGTATGTTTCACGTGTCAGGGGGGTCAGGCAGACAACAAAATCGGCGATTTCCAAAAGCTGATCAAAGGGGAGATACTTGGCCCCCAAGCGCTGTTCAGCCTCTGGTTTGGGACGGCGGTTATAATAATAAATGTCCATATCGAAACCTTTGGCCCGACGGGCGACAGCTTCTCCGATCCGTCCCATGCCCACAATTCCCAATTTTTTTCCATAAATATCTTGCCCTGCCATAAAGAAGGGACTCCAGGAGGTCCATTTCCCTTCATAAAGCACCTGGGAAGCTTCAATCAGCCGGCGGGCGGTCGCCATCAGCAGGGCAAAGGTGAGATCGGCAGTGGCTTCCGTTAGCACATCAGGCGTATTGGTCACCATGATCCCCAACTTCTTAGCTGTTTCAATGTCAATATTGTCATAACCTACCGCCATATTGGCCACAATTTTTAATGATTTGGCTTGGGTTAGAAGCTCCTGGTCAATCTTGTCCACCAGCATGGTGAATAGGCCGCTGGCTTTGGCTGCTTCCTCCAATAGTTTTTCCCGCGGACAAGGCGTATCCGCTTCCCACATGCCCACCTGGGCATGGTTGCTTAGCCGTTGTACAACTTCATCGGGCACCCGCATGGTGATAAACACATACGGTTTGCTCACTGCGATCAGCTCCTTTGTTTATGCGGTCCTAAACCAGATGGATGGCCACGTCCTCAAGCTACCTATCCCTTTCCTTTTTAGGCAGAATGTAGATATTCTTCTTTATTTTATCATAAATGGGTTGGCAAAGTGGACTGCCCCTTGCTCGTGACTCGGACCGCCATGCCGAACCTAACATGCTTAACCTACCAGGAAAAGTGGTTTAAATCAGTGGCTTAAATCGGTATACTGGTTTTATATGACATCTGCCTGGGGATGCGGTTGTTAGATCAACGGAAAGAGAGGGGAACGGAAGATGAGGGTGGCCATACTGGGAGGGACGGGCTTTATCGGACGGGCCCTTATTCAATACTTAAAGCAAAAAGGGGATCGTCTGATTCTGTTGAGTCGCCATCCAGAGCATCACCGTCAGGATCCATTTTTTACGGGATGCACATGGATCCCGTGGCCACCTGAGGAGAAGAGGCTATCCCAACTGGAGCAAGTGGATGTGGTGGTCAATCTGGCCGGGGAAACCCTCAATCAGCGCTGGACAAAGCGGGCCAAAGAGAAAATTTTAAAGAGCAGAGTGGAAACCACCCGTCAGCTGGTCAACCTTTTTAAAAGCGGTGCGATGGAGGCGCCCGTTCTGATTAACGCCTCAGCCATCGGCTATTACGGTACTTCCGACCAGCAGGTGTTTACTGAACAGGATCCTCCTGGAGACGACTTTTTAGCCCGGGTGACCCAACGTTGGGAAGAGGAGGCGGACCAGGCTCAGACGTTAGGCCTAAGGGTGGTAAAAATTCGCCTCGGCGTCGTTCTGGGACGGGAGGGAGGCGCTTTGCCCCGGATGGTTCTTCCCTATCGGCTGTTTATGGGTGGAACACTGGGGAGCGGTTCCCAATGGGTATCTTGGATCCATCTGGAAGATGTGCTTCGGGCGATCCGCTTTGCGGCGGAAAATTCAGCTCTTGAAGGGGCAGTTAATCTGACGGCTCCTCATCCTGTACAAATGAAAGTATTTGGTCAAACGATTGCCAACGTCCTTCATCGTCCCCATTGGCTGCCTGTTCCCGCTTTTCCACTTCGGGTGGTACTGGGGGAAATGTCCGACTTAATATTAAAAGGTCAGCAGGTAAAACCCGTCAAATTGGTGCAGGCCGGGTTTCGCTATAAATTTGAGCACCTGGAAGAGGCCTTACGGGATCTGATCCTCTAATGGCGTTTGAACCAGTCTTACTCAGTTGAGAAAGGAGTTTTTTTATGTCAGTCATGTTTAGCAGCCCGGGATTTATCGCCATGTTTGTGATGGGCATCATTTTAATCATCTGTATTGTAGGTGCCCTTGGGTGGGCCATTTATCATGTGGCTTCCGGTAAATTTCATGAGGAATATGAGGTGGCCACCGTTCAAAAGGCGAAACCAGAGAAGAATACTGATGATAGCCATCAACCATAGACAAAATAAAAAGGCCTCCTCGCTGAGGAAGCCTTTTTATGACCCTTCGCTTTTCATGCTTTTAATGTTGATTCTGTTCCGTTTCACCGGGAGTAAGGATTAAGCCAAACAGGAAGATGATAATACCAAGGGCAATGCCATAAGGGACCGTATTTCCAAAAGAAAATTCATATCCTTTTACACTGGAGACGACAAAGCCCACCACTAGGTTAAGGACAACGGCAAAAACCAAAGAGATGATCAATGCAAAAATTCGGTTCATCAACAGACACCTCATCCATTCATCAATCTTTTCTTATTGTATAAAACAACGTCCAAAATGACAAGGGAGAGGACCAGTTTGGAACAGGAAGTTAAAAACTTTTTGGACGCATTTCCCGTTAAGCGCTTTGGTCAGCTCCTGCTCAATTGGTATGACCACCATAAGCGAGATTTACCTTGGCGAAAAGAGCGGGATCCGTATAAAATCTGGGTCTCAGAAATTATGCTACAGCAAACTCAGGTGGATACCGTGATCCCGTATTACCAGCGATTTGTAGAGCGTTTTCCCACCCTGGAGGCTTTGGCTCGGGCTGAAGAGGAGGAAGTGCTAAAATACTGGGAAGGCTTGGGGTACTATAGCCGGGCGCGCAACCTGCATCAGGCGGTGAAGGAGGTACAGGCCACCTACGGGGGAGAAGTACCCAAAGATCCCAAAACGATTGCCAAGTTAAAAGGGGTGGGGGCCTATACAGCCGGAGCCATATTAAGCATTGCCTATAATCTGCCTGAACCGGCTGTGGATGGGAACGTCCTTCGGGTGCTGTCTCGCCTGTTGGCGATTGAGCAATATGTGGACAGCGTTAAAGTGCGCCGCCTGTTTGAAGCCATTGCCCGTCGCCTGATTCCGGAAGGACGCGCCGGGGACTTTAATCAGGCCTTAATGGAACTGGGGGCTTTAGTCTGTACCCCTAAGCGGCCTGGTTGTTTAACCTGTCCAGTTCTGGAGGTATGTCGAGGGTTTCAAGAGGGGAAACAGGAAGCGCTGCCTTTAAAAAATAAGAAAAAAAGTGTGAAAACCGTTTCGTTAGTGGCGGGTGTCGTCATGCATAACGATCAGGTTTTAATTCGCCGTCGACCAGATCCAGGTTTGCTGGCCAAACTGTATGAGTTTCCCACCGTAGAATGGAAAGAGGAAGGGCCATTGGATACGCTTGGTGCTCATCTGGCAGATACTTATCAGCTTCAGATGGGGGAAACTGAAAAGTGGCCCTCTGTTCAGCATGTTTTTTCCCACCTCATCTGGGATGTAACCGTTTATGGGCTTACTCCCCTTGACACAACCGTACCGACTGATTGGGGGGAAAAGGGGCGCTGGGTGCGGATCGACCAATTGGATCAGTATCCTTTTTCTGCTGTTCATCAAAAATTGATACGCGAACTGAAGAAGCGCAGCAGTGGATCACATGCATAAATTTACTCCGCATGGCCACCATAAGTCATGTGGAGGTGATAACGAAATGGCCGATAAAAACAATAGCTCCAAAACAAATCCGCAGCAAGTAAGGAGACAAAACCAAGCTGCTGCTCAAGGCCAACAAGCTGAGTTTGCGAGTGAAACCAACCCTCAGCAAGTTCGCCAACAAAACCAGCAAGCGGAAGCAAAGAAACAACAAAATCAACAGTAACGACAGCAAACCCCCGATTATAAACGCCAAATCACTTGTTTTTTACGAGGGTGTCCCCTTTGGAAAATGGGAGGGACATCCTCTTTTTTGTGAAAAGATTAGAAGTTTATCTTTTAAAAGAGTATAATTATCTTTAATATCAAGAGATAAATAGGTCTAACGACGGTGCGGCCAGTGTGGGAAGGAGTCTGTTATGAATTATCCCCAGCCAGGACAACAGATCGAGATTGTAAGTTATAAACATGACGGGTCCATTCATCGTGTGTGGGAGAGCTCCACCGTACTGAAGATTGGACCCAATAGCTGGATCGTTGGTAATGACAGGGTGCTGGTGCGGGAGTCGGACGGTAGGGAGTGGCGCACCAAGGAGCCCGCTGTCTGTACCTTTGGGAAGGAACAATGGTTTAACTCCATCGGCATGTTGAAAGAAGATGGTGTCTACTTTTACTGTAACATAGGGTCCCCCTATCGCTGGGATGGAAAACGGCTTTTCTACATTGATTATGATCTTGATGTGAAAGTATATCCGGACATGACCTACGATATATTAGATCGGGAAGAATTTGAAATGCACAAGGAAAAAATGAAATATCCGCCGCACATTATTGAAAAGGTGGAGCAGGGGTTGGAAGAGGTGCTTTCTTTGATCCATCAACAGAAAGGCCCCTTTGCTGCAGAGTATGTGGAGCATTGGTATGAACGCTTTTTATACTACAAATAAGCGAATGATTATCTACATATAAATAGATCGGACGATTAAACAGATCGATTGACCAAAAATTTTTCAACGAGGGGATGTCGGTTGGAGAGCATTAAGCAGTATCTGCAATTTGTCAAACCGTATTGGAAGATGATCGGCATCACCATCGTGGTGGGCATATTAAAGTTTGGCCTGCCCATGTTACTGCCGCTAGTTCTGATGTATGTGGTGGATAATCTGATCTATGCGGACAACCTTAATGTGGAGGAAAAGCTGGCCCAGCTTGCTATGGTGATGGCGGCCGCTTTTTTCATCTTTACGGTGATTCGGGCGCCCGTGGAATATTATCGGCAGTATTTTGCTCAATGGGTGGGCAATAAGATTTTATTTGATATACGGGCCCGCCTCTATGATCACCTGCAGCGCTTATCGGTGCGCTATTATCATAATAAAAAAGCCGGTGAAGTGATCTCCAGGGTGATCAACGATGTGGAGCAAACCAAAGATTTTGTGATGACCGGTCTGATGAATATTTGGCTTGATTTTATCACCTTGTTTATTGCCGTCGGTATCATGTTTTCCCTTAATGCCCGCTTAACGTTGGTGGCCATTTTTATTTTTCCCCTTTATGGTGTGGCCGTTAAATATTTTTACCAGGAACTGCGCCGCCTTACCCGCAAGCGTTCCCAGGCCTTGGCGGAGATGCAGGGCCATCTCCATGAGCGGGTTCAAGGGGTGCCTGTGATCAAAAGTTTTGCTTTAGAAGAGCATGAGCTCAAGCAGTTTGACAAGGTGAACCATCACTTTTTGGACCGGGCTTTACACCATACCCGTTGGAATGCCAAAACGTTTGCCGTGATCAATACCATTACCGATATAGCCCCCCTCCTGGTTATTGCCTACGGAGGGTATCTGGCCATCCAGGGCCAGTTAAGCGTAGGGGCTTTAGCCGCCTTTTACGGCTATTTAGAGCGGATCTACGGACCGCTGCGTCGCTTTGTCAATTCCTCTACCGTATTAACACAGGCTATCGCTTCCATGGATCGGGTGGTGGAGCTGTTAAATGAACCCTATGATATTGTGGACCGCCCAGGCGCCAAACCGGTCCAACAGGTAAGAGGAGAGGTGGTTTATGATCAGGTCAGCTTTCGCTATCGTGAAGATGGCCCCCTGGTGCTGAAAAATATTAATTTAAGAGTACAGCCGGGAGAAACAGTCGCCTTTGTGGGCATGAGCGGCGGGGGCAAATCCACCCTGGTTAACCTGCTGCCCCGCTTTTATGATGTGAGTGAGGGGGCCATCTATCTGGATGGGGTGGATATTCGGGATTACCAAGTGCGCTCTCTGCGGCATCACATCGGACTCGTTTTACAGGACAACATTTTGTTTAGCGATTCAGTCCGGGAAAACATATTGATGGGCAATCCAAACGCCACCGAAGAAGAGCTGATTGAAGCGGCCAAGGCGGCCAATGCCCATGATTTTATCATGCAGCTTCCCCACGGGTATGATACGGAGATCGGAGAGCGGGGCGTTAAACTGTCCGGCGGTCAAAAACAGCGCATTGCCCTGGCCCGTCTTTTCCTGAAAAAACCGCCCATTCTTATTCTGGATGAAGCCACATCGGCCCTTGATCTGGAATCGGAACACCTGATTCAGGAAGCCATCGAGAAGCTGGCCAAAGATAGAACCACCTTCATTGTGGCCCACCGCCTATCTACCATCACCCATGCCGACCGCATCGTGGTGATTGAAAATGGCCAGATTGTGGAGGAAGGTTCCCATGCGGAGCTGATGGCCGCCCGGGGGGCCTATTACCGCCTCTATACCATTCAAGAGCTGGAAGTCACCACTTAAGATTTCCTCTACCCCGACGGTATAGCTGGGGTATTTTTTTTGCAAAACATGTGAGAAAACCATCCGGTTTATTAAGAAAGGCTTGTCCTGATGGTTTGAAAGGCGTGATCAACGGCTGTCAAGGTTTCATTGATATCTTTTTCGGTGTGGCAGATGGTGAGAAACCAGGCTTCGTATTTGGAGGGGGCCAAGTTAATCCCCTGCCGTAACATTTCCTTAAAGAAGATGGCAAACATCCGATCGTCGCTTTTTTGAGCGTCTTTGTAATTTTTTACTTCATCGACGCCAAAATAAACGGTAAAAGCCCCTTTATAGCGGTTGATGGTGACTGGTACATGATGCTCCTGAGCCAGCTTTAAAATTCCATCGGCTAGCATGCCGCCCAGACGATCCAGCTGTTCATAGAGCCCTTCTTCCTGCAGCACTTCCAGACAGGCGATGCCGGCGGCCAAGGAGAGGGGGTTGCCGGCCATGGTGCCGGCCTGATAGGCCGGTCCCAAGGGGGAAATATTGTCCATGATTTTTCTTCGGCCCCCGTAGGCGCCGATGGGAGTGCCGCCCCCAATAATTTTGCCCATCGCCGTCAAATCAGGCTCCAGACCCAGGATGTTTTGGGCGGCGCCATAGGTGAAGCGAAAGGCGGTGATCACTTCGTCATAGATCACCAAAGCTCCTTTTTGCCTGGCCAGCCGATGCACCTCTTCCAGAAAGCCTGGCTCGGGCATCACGATGCCAAAGTTGCCCACGATGGGTTCAACCAGCACGGCGGCCGTCTCGTCGCCCCACACTTCAATCGCTTCGGCAAAAGCGTCAAGGTTATTAAAAGGAACCGTAATCACCTCCTGGGCAATAGAGGGGGGGATACCGGCACTGTCCGGTACGCCTAAAGTAGAGGGGCCCGATCCTGCAGCCACCAAAACCAGATCGGAATGGCCGTGATAACAGCCTTCAAATTTAATGATTTTACTCCGCCCCGTGTAGGCCCGGGCCAAGCGAATGGTGGTCATCACCGCTTCAGTTCCCGAATTGACAAAGCGAATTTTTTCCAAAGAGGGGATGGCTTCCCTTAACATTTTGGCCATTTTTACCTCCAGGGGCGTGGGCGTCCCATAGACGATCCCCTTGGAGGCCTGTTGGGCAATAGCCCGGCTAATATGGGGATGGGCATGTCCTGTAATGATGGGGCCAAAAGCGCCTAAGTAATCAATATAGCGGTTGCCGTCCACATCCCAAAAGTAGGCCCCCTCGGCCCGCTCCATATAGACAGGCGTACCGCCACCCACCGCTTTATAGGAACGGGAAGGGCTGTTCACCCCGCCCACAATATATTGGCAAGCTTCTTTATAATGGGCCTCAGACTGGGCATAAGTGCGTTGGCTCATCAACCGTTCCTCCTTAGGGTAATTGACAAATTGGTGTCAGATTGTTTACTATTAATTTATAATAATTATAATAAACGAGAGGCAGCAGCTATTTTGCGGCTCGCAGTGGAACGAGGTGTAAAGTATGGCCGAAAGTAAACATCTTATAGCTGCGCTGGATAAGTTGAAAAAAAACGGTGTCCGCATGACGCCACAGCGTCATGCCATTTTGGCGTACCTGATCAACACCATGGGACATCCGACAGCAGATGAAATTTATCAGGCGCTATCTGACCAGTTTCCAAACATGAGCGTAGCAACGGTTTATAATAATTTACGCATGTTTAAAGAAGCAGGGCTGGTACAGGAACTCACCTATGGTGACGCTTCCAGCCGTTTTGATGCCAATGTGGAAAAACACTATCACATCATTTGCCGCCAGTGCGGTAAGATTGTGGATTTCCATTATCCTCCTTTGTACGAAGTGGAGGAGGCGGCCTCAAAGGAAACAGGCTTTAAAGTGGATTCCCATAGAATGGAAGTCTACGGGTATTGCAAAAGTTGCCAAGAGGCCCAAAGCACGGCGGTTAACTAAAACAGCATCAAAATTGTAACCCACGGAGGTCCAAATTTGGATCTCCTTTATTGTGGTGTTGCCATGCCTTCATCCTGTGGCGCAAATGCTTCAGGATGATTTGTTTTGATTTTGTGATGCGGGTACATGCGCCTGAACGGAAGACGGGTCAGTGGCTCTGGCTGGATCGGTTGTTAGCATCTGTTTGCAGAACATACACCGGTCAACTCGGCCCAACATTTTGGTTTCTCTCTGGCAGGATGGGCAGATCACGTAAACCGCCCTGGTGGAAGAGATGAAGCCAATCCAAAAATAAACCATGGTGCTGGCTAGAACCATTAATACGCCTAAAATAATAAATAGCCACATGGCCCAACGGGCGCTTACCAAAAAAGAGCCGTACATGATGATCATACCGCCAAAAACGAGACCCAGCGCAAATGTCCGAATCATGTTGATTTTGCCTTTACGAAACATAACTGGTCCCTCCTGAGCCTCTAGTATATCAATTTGTGCTCACAATTAGAAGCTGGGACTTAAAAATAATATTTAACGAAATGTAAAACGCCATTGATAAAAAATGCTCAATAAGCTAACCCCTTAGCTCCTATTTGACAGAAGATTAGGATCATGGTAAAGCCGGTTGACTTCCTGAGCAATATGTGCTACATTATACTTTGTCGCCAGTGGACAACTGGTTATAAGCGTACGAATGTATGCGTACGAATGCTGAAAAGACATAAACAGCGTCAAGGCGATCCCATGCTGCTTGGAGAGGTGTCCGAGCTGGCCGAAGGAGCACGATTGGAAATCGTGTAGGCGGGGAAACTCGCCTCGAGGGTTCGAATCCCTCCCTCTCCGCCACTAAAATAGTTTGAGAATATGGCCCGTTGGTGAAGTGGCTTAACACACCGGCCTTTCACGCCGGCATTCAGGGGTTCGAATCCCCTACGGGTCACCAAATGGAGGGTTAGCTCAGCTGGGAGAGCACTTGCCTTACAAGCAAGGGGTCGGCGGTTCGATCCCGTCACCCTCCACCATTTTGTCGCGGGGTGGAGCAGTCTGGTAGCTCGTCGGGCTCATAACCCGAAGGTCGCAGG
>CALFAC010000154.1 GCA_937927935.1 uncultured Bacillaceae bacterium | reverse complement strand
GTATTTTGTACTCAATTTTATTTTGTGCTATAGTTATTGTAGATTGGCACTTCTGCACTATTTTGTATAATGAAAGAATATTGTGAAAAGGAAGGTGTGTCCAATGAGCACAACCGAAACCATCACCGTTCATTCTATTATTAATGGCGAAAAAGTAGGAGCTGCCAAACAAGCCCCTCGTGAAAACCCTGCCAATCCTGATGAAATCGTCGGTTATTGGCCTGTCAATACCCGTGAAGATGCAAAACGGGCCATTGATGCAGCCGCTAAAGCGTTTCCGGCTTGGGCCGCCACTCCCTTGGAAGAGCGGATTGCGCGGATGAGAAAAGCCATTGAAAAGTTTAGACAAGCCCAGGATGATTTGATTCCTCTGCTTTGTCGGGAACATGGCAAGCCTCTCTATGATGCAGGCGGTGAAATGTTTATCTCGGCCCTGTGGATGGAACATGCCTGCAATATTGTGCAGGATGTTTTAAAAGATAAAGTGGAGGTTCATGAAGGGGGCAAAACCATTATAAAACATGATCCTGTTGGGGTCGTGGCAGCCATTACCCCCTGGAACTATCCCTTTGCCTTATCCACCATTAAGATTGCCCCGGCGCTTCTGGCTGGAAACACCATGGTCTTAAAACCCAGCCCCTTTGCTCCTCTGGCCGTCAGCATTGGACTGGAAATGATCGCTCAAGAATTTCCTCCAGGGGTGCTCAATGTGATTCACGGGGATGCCGATGTGGGTGAAGAACTTACCACCAACCCCAAAGTGGAAAAAATCGCCTTTACGGGTGGGACAAAAACAGGAAGGAACATTATGCGGGCTGCTGCCGATACCATTAAAAATATCACCTTGGAACTGGGTGGAAATGATGCTGCCCTTTTCCTACCTGATTTTGATCCCAGCGATGAGCGGGCAATGAGAAGAATTGTGATCTCCAACTTCCTCACAGCGGGACAAATCTGTATGATTGCCAAACGCATGTATGTGCATCGTTCCAAGTATGATCAGTTTGTGGAAAACTATATTAAGGCTGCCAACAAATGGGTGCGTGTTGGCGGTCAATTTAATCCCAACGTGACCGTGGGTCCGGTCAACAACCTGGGGCAACTTAAATATGTGCAATCATTAATTGACGATGCCAAAGGTCGGGGTTGCGAAGTGATTAAAGTGGGCGAAATTTTAGATCCCGATCTGTTTGAAAAAGGTTACTTTATGCAGCCCAGCCTGGTGCTAGGGGCCAAAAATGAGGATCCCATTGTTCAGGAAGAACAGTTTGGTCCCACGGTGCCCATCGTGGTGTATGATGATGTGGAAGAAGCGATTGAGATGGTTAATAACAACATTTACGGTTTAACCAGTTCAGTCTGGGGAGAAGAAAATCACGCCCTTCAGGTGGCTGAAAGAATTCGGGCCGGCACCACGATGATTAATACGGCCGCAGTTCAGGGACTGGATGTGCGTTTCCCATTTGGTGGGTACAGACAATCGGGAATCGGACGTGAATATGGTGAAGAAGGTATTCTTATTTATGTAGAAAAGCATGTAATTAATGTTCCCAAATCAGGTGACCTTCCTTACATTCCTGAATAATACATTAAAGAAAGCCATAGCCAATCCTTTGTTGGTTTGGGCGAAAAAACCAACGCCTTGCCTGTTTGGCGAGGTGTTGGTTTTATTTTAACTCCTTTTACGAATGAGGCGCTCTTGACGGTCTCAATACATATATTATATTATATATTATAAGAAATTTATAATATTTTGGAATTAAAAGCCTAAACTGGAACGCAGGAAAAAATGGATCGCCCATAGTTTCAGGAGGGATGAGCGTGGAATATCATGTTTGCAATCTATCCGATTTAGAAGAGCGGAAACCGTATGTAGTGGAAATTGATGGCCAGGAAATCGGAGTGATTCTTGTTAAAGGAGAAGTATTAGCATTTAAGAATCATTGTCCCCACGCCGGTGGGCCGCTCTGCTTAGGAGAGGTTTATCCAGGGATTAAGGTGGAGCTGGGAGAAGATCAGCGGATGATTCGTGAATACGTTTCAGAAGACGACCTTCGGATTGTATGCCCGTGGCATGGTTTAGAATTTAACATCTATACCAGGGAGTGCGTGGCCAACAAGCGCTTTAAAATTGAAGGCTATGAAACAGAGATCAAAGAGGGGAAGGTTTTTGTCAACCTCAAACAGCAAGAGGTGAGAAAAGATGAGCCGGCCAAGCATAGTGGGTGAAGAGGTTAACAAAAGATTGGAAGCGTTCATTGCGTTAATGAGACAAGTTGACCGTGAACAACGCTGGAGTGAAATTGAAGATACTTACCTACAACAACTGATCGAATGCGTGATCAAAGCGTATGTGGCCAGGCTACAGGAAAATGGAGTTAACGGAAAAACTTTTGTACCCCCCATTGGGGACAATACCGCTTTAACGGAGACAGACGTTTTAATTATGATTTTAAAACTACTTGAGGCTAAGCATCTGGATATTTTTGAAATATCAATGTTTAGAAGCTACTGGATTCATCACAACTAGATAGGTAAGGAGGCAATTTCATGTCCAAAAAAATTACAAGTGAAAACTATTTAGATCATGCTGAACAACAAGCCATTGAAAAGGGGCTTTATGATATACCGATCGTTGATGCAGACTGTCATTATATGGATACTCCCTTACATAAATTGGCCGACTTTTTAGAAGAACCGTGGCGCTCCAGATTTAAAAATGCGCTGGCGCCCACCAATTATATTCCGAAAGATTTGGGTGATCGCACCATCGCCGGGAGACTAAAAAGTTACGCCCATTTTTTTGACAATATGCCGGACCATGATGATTATCCGCGTGAAGTCATCCCCTTGATACACAGTTCTCGAAAAATGGCCATTGACTACAACATCATCTTTCCCACCGATTTATTAAGCTTAGGTGTGACCCCGGACCCCGATGTGGAAGTGGCGATTGCCTACGGTTACGCCGCCTGGATGACTGAAACGATCACCCCTTACCATGATTCTTTAAAAACGATGTTGTATCTTCCTTTTTCTAATCCGGAAGCGTGTGTGGACATCATTAAGGAGTTTGGCCATAAAAAAGGGGTGGTGGGGGCGATGGTTACCACAGCGCGAAACATTCCCGTTTACGAGAACCGCTACATGCCCCTTTACAAAATATTGGAAGAAAAAGGTTTGCCCCTCGGATTTCACACCTCTGACTTTTGGTTACAACAACCCACCGCTCAATTTAACAAGTTTATTTCGGCCCATGCCCTTGGCTTTCCTCTGAATAACATGACGGTCCTGATCAACATACTGTTTAATGGGATACCCGAGCGTTTCCCAGATTTAAAATTTATATTTATTGAAGCGGGTGTATCCTGGATTCCATTTATGATGTTGAGGCTTGATACGGAATATATGTATCGTTCAGCGGAAGCCCCTCTCTTAACCAAAAAGCCAAGCGAATATATTAAAAATTTCTATTTTACAACCCAGCCGCTGGAGTTTATTGAAAATACCCAATTTATGAAAGCCCTGTTTGATCTGATTGACGCCGAAAATCAGCTTCTTTACGCTTCAGATTACCCGCACCAAGATTTTGATACGCCCAGTTCCATCTACGATATTCCGTTCTTGTCTGAACGGGCCAAAAGGAAAATCTT
>CALFAC010000153.1 GCA_937927935.1 uncultured Bacillaceae bacterium | reverse complement strand
AAAGCTACCATAAACGTGTAGGTGACCTCCGCATTGACGGTAAACAGATCGGGACCGGGCCATAAGCCGTGAATTAAGAGCCCCCCTAAAAGAACCGCTGCGGTGGGACTGCCTGGAATCCCCAGCGTCAACAAGGGAATGATGGATCCTCCCATGGTGGCGTTATTGGCCGCCTCAGGGGCAATAATGCCTTCCGGTGTTCCTGTCCCGAACTTCTCCCTATTTTTGGAATAGCGTTTGGCCTGATCATAACTAACAATGGCGGCAACCTGTCCTCCCGCCCCAGGGATAATGCCAATGATGGTTCCTAAAATGCTTGAGAAAAAAGTAAGTCCGGAGTGCCTGAAAACGAGTTTTATGGCTTGCCTGAGCACTCCTTTTGCTTTATGCAGGGCCATCACCGCCCCTGCTTTAAGCTGTTCAAAGTAAACCAGGGCTTGAGAAAAAGCAAATAAACCGATGAGGGCAGCAACCAGATCAATACCTCCGGTTAAATCAGGCAATCCAAAGGTAAACCGAGGGGTTCCGGTGGTGGGGGAGATGCCAATGGTGCCGATAATGAGACCTAATGTACCTCCTAAAAGCCCTTTAACCAAATCTTTGGCGGTTCCCAAACTGGCGATCACTGTTAAACCGAATAAACTGACCCAAAATGTTTCAGCAGGTCCAAATTTCAGGGCCACTTTAGCCATGGGGGGTGAAAAAAAGAGCAACGCCAAACAACTGATCAGCCCCCCAATTACCGAAGCAACTAAAGCGAGATAGAGCGCTTTTAAGGCTTCCCCTCTTTTAGCCATCGGATAGCCATCCAAAATGGTGGCGAAACTGGCAGGGGCACCGGGAATGTTCAATAAGATGGCGGCAATGGATCCGCCAAAAACAGAACCCCCATAAATGGCCCCTAAGAGGGTTAACCCTTCAGCGGGACTCATCACAAAGGTAATAGGTACAACCAGCGCAACACCCATGGTGGGGGTAAATCCGGGTAAGGCACCGATCACAATCCCCATGATGGTGCCCACAATTAAGATAATGATCAAACTAGGATCCAGCAGATTCCCCAGCAGCGTGACGATGTCCATGAACAAAGCCCTCCTCCGTTTGGTTAGACTGTAGGGCTGTGACACAGATCATATCAATCACATCTTCCGTAGAACAGCCTCGGGAAAGATCATTAAGCGGCTTTTTAAAGCCTTCCAAAATAACGCCCAATGCTTTGGCACCAGCCAATCTTTCCACCAATTTATATGCAATGTTGCCCGCATTTAAATCAGGGAAAATAAGAATATTCGCTAATCCCCCCAATGGACTGTGAGGCGCTTTTTTTTGGGCCACTTCTGGAATAATCGCCGCATCAGCCTGG
This sequence comes from uncultured Bacillaceae bacterium, assembly GCA_937927935.1. GTDB lineage: Bacteria > Bacillota > Bacilli > Caldalkalibacillales > Caldalkalibacillaceae > CALFAC01. Next base: position 2,144 of record CALFAC010000153.1, on the reverse strand, counting down.
ATCTCGCCTTCAACGATTAAATGGGGATATTGCTGGGTAATCTGCTTTTTGACCATCTTAACGTTTTCTAAAAGCGGGTGCTGGGCACTCCCCAAGGTGGAAAAGGAAAGCAGAGCGATGCGCGGTTCTAAACCCACCACTTTTCGGGCCACTTTGACAGCATTCAAGGCAATTGAGGCCAGTTGCGAGCTGTCGGGCTGAGGAATAACGGCACAGTCGGAAAAAATAATGGCTTTTTGTCCCCCAGGTAACGGCTGCTTTAGAATCATGACAAAAGAACCTGAAACCACCTGGCTATCTTCAGCCAAACCAATCACATCCAAACCGGCTTTCAATATTTCAGCCGTGGGATAAGCCGCCCCTCCAACCACGCCGTCCAGCTGGCCCGTCTCCAATAACATGGTCGCATAATAACTGGGTGTTCGTAATTTTTCTTCAATTTCTCTTCTGTCAGGCACATCTTTTCCCTTTGCTAATCGTTTTTGAATGTAAAGTTGGACGTAATCATCGATCCGGCTGCTATAAAATGGGTCCGCCATCTCCAACACATCAGAAATATTAAGAGCTTCCATCTTGTTTAAAATTCTTTCGTGGTTACCAATTAAGACAGGTTCAATCTTACTGTTCTGTTTTATAAAGCTGGCTGCTTGTATCACCCGTTCATCCTCACCATCTATCAGGCCAATCTGACAGGGCATTTCAAAGGCACGTTTTCTAATCTCCTCCAGTAAGGAAGCCATCTCTAACCTCCTGTTCTCCAAAGGTTAGATTTAACACGTGCACTTGAGATCATAGTGACATCATCAGATACGGACGTCATGATAAGTTTTTACGTACAGTATTAACTTACGGCCTTCCCATTAAATTTAGAATATTGAATTCTATTTTTTTCTGATCCACTGCAATACATTTAGACATGGATAAAACTTTAACTGATCATATTTTTTCAGTATCCGTAGCAGCCGTGACATCAATTGATGGGCTGTTGCTAATATTTTTTTGAATATTTTGTCCTATATAAATATATTTTCGCATAATTTAAATTATGACCAATACCAATTTTTTATTACAGTTTGACTTTTTAAAAAGAACAGGATATAGTGATAATAGCTTAACTGGTCCGTACGTCACTATGTTACGATGGAGGCGTTATGAGACATGAAGTTAGATATCAACAACCCCATCCCCCTTCACATTCAGCTTAAAAACATATTGATTGAAGAAATCAAAGCGGATAAGTATACCGATAAGATCCCAAGTGAACGGGAATTGATGAATCGCTTCTCTGTCAGTCGAACAACGGTAAGGGAAGCCATTTCCGCGCTCGTGCGGGAAGGGGTGCTGGAAAAAAGACATGGCAAAGGAACATTTGTCTCCCTGCGCCCCGTTCAGGAATGGCTGGGGCAAGCCATTGGCTTTGAAGAAACCGTTAGAAATATGGGGATGACTCCTTCTTCCCAACTTTTGTCCCATGGTCCCACACCCACTCCAGCCAACATTCAGGAAGCGTTAAACAGCGATCAGTGCTATCTGATCGAACGGCTCCGCTTTGCAGATAATGAACCCATCGCAGTCAAAAGGCATTACTATCCCCTTGAGATTGGGGAGAAACTGGCTCAATACGATTTAAACAAAGCTGTTTTATATGATCTGGTGGAAAATGAATTGGGCATTAAATTTTGGGATGCGGAGCAGATGATTACCAGTAAAATCGCTTCACCCGAGATTGCTCAGCTCCTTAACATTCCCCCTCAATCCAGCGTTCTGATTAAAGAGCAACTGCTCTATGACTTGGATAATCAATTAATCGAGTATTCTGAAAGCATTTTCCGCACAGATAAGTATGCCTTCCATATGAAAATGTCGCGTCGAAGAGACTAAAGTACCTCTCAGTGCTTCTATCTCACCACCTCACCCATTTTTTCCCGCCCACTCTTGGCACAATCTGCACACCAGCGTATCGATCCCACTTTAAAGGGGGTGATGGGTAAACCCTCTCGCACAGGTCTTCTACCCCTGTGCTTCCATATAGCTTGTTTATTCAAAATATTAAGGAGGTTCAAAAGGATGACGCAAGTCCAAACGGGAACGCGTACCAAACTGAAAATGACCCCCAGCGAAGCCATCGTTGAAACCTTACTGGC
>CALFAC010000152.1 GCA_937927935.1 uncultured Bacillaceae bacterium | reverse complement strand
AATTCATTTTATTTTCACCTGGTCTGGTCAAACCCCGGTTGACAACAAATGGCTTTCAGTGTTAAAGGCAGATCTAAAGGATTATTTTGCCGATTTGCAACAGATTCCTGAGATATATGCTTGTTTTGAAGCCATTGGAAATGCTAGACTAAAAAATGGCTTGTTAAATTTGGATGAACTGCAATCTTGGCTAACGGATGATCTAAAGGCAACACTGGTTCATCAGGTGACTGAGGACCGGTTTATCAGTCTTAACGGCTATGTGCATAATTGGAATCCCATCCTTTATTCTTCCCAACACCAACCCATCAATGTACAACTTTCCGCTCGATACAATATGTTGGACCAAACAACCCGGATCACCCTTGGCTATCCGTTGATCTTAAAAGCTCACTAAAATAACAGGCAATCAGTCAGATTGAATTGCGGAGGGGAACTTTAAGTGGAAAAAATCGTCGTGCAAGGGGGGAAGCCGCTGGCAGGAAGAATTTATGTAAGCGGGGCAAAAAATGCCGTTCTTCCTGTCATCGCTGCCTCAATACTAGGACAAAAAGGGACCAGTGTCATTGACCATGTCCCTGCTTTAGATGATGTGTTTACCATCGTCAACGTTTTGAAACACCTCAATTTGCAGGTGAAATTTAAACAAGGCAAGCTGTATATCAATGCAGCTCGGGAGTTAAACACTACCGCACCGTATGAATATGTGCGCAAAATGCGGGCATCTGTTCTGGTAATGGGTCCCCTGTTGGCACGTACCGGCAGGGCGCGGGTCGCTTTACCGGGTGGATGTGCCATTGGCTCTCGTCCCATTGACCTCCATTTGAAAGGCTTTCAAGCCTTGGGAGCCTCCGTCAACATTGAGAACGGTTATATAGAGGTGGAAGCCAAAGGGCGCTTAAAAGGAAACACCATCTATTTAGACTTACCCAGTGTTGGGGCCACTGAAAACATTATGATGGCGGCCACCTTGGCTGAAGGGGTTACCGTAATTGAAAATGCAGCGGAAGAGCCGGAGATTGTTGATTTGGCCCGTTATCTGAATGCCATGGGCGCCCGCATCCATGGAGCCGGAACCGGCACCATCACCATAGAAGGGGTTGAGGCTCTGGAAGGAGCCAGGCATACCGTCATCCCCGATCGCATTGAAGCGGGTACCTATATGATTGCCGCAGCCATTACCCGCAGTAAACTGTTGATCGACGGCGCAATTCCACAACACCTTAATCCTCTGATGGCTAAATTGACGGAAATGGGTGTAGACGTCACCATCTTAGACGGCGGCATCCAGGTGGATGCCCGTAACAGACCCCTCAAAGCTGTCGATGTGAAAACCATGCCCCATCCCGGATTCCCGACCGATCTTCAACCCCAAATGATGGCGCTGCTATTGACCGCTGAAGGGAGCAGTATGGTGACCGAATCGGTTTTTGAAAATCGATTTATGCATGTGGATGAATTAAAACGGATGAATGCCCAGATCAAAATAGAGGGTCGCACGGCTATCTTGCAGGGTGGGACCCGGTTGGAAGGTGCCAAAGTAACCGCTTCCGATTTACGGGCCGGAGCTGCTCTCATATTAGCGGGCTTAGCGGCAAACGGCCGGACCGAAATTTATGGCTTGCACCACATTGATCGGGGCTATGAAGACATCGTCAGCAAACTGATTTCCTGTGGCGCAGAAATTATTCGCTACAACGAAGAAGGGGAAGAACTGTCCCAGCAGGAATTGGCGGCCCTTCGCTTCAGCCCCCAAGCTTCCTTTGCATAGGGGCAGACATGCTTAGTGGCAGACACTCCTGATTAGCTGCGGACCATAACGCTCCCCAGATGTCCACTAGGCGCCAGCAATGTTCAGCGCATATTTATGAGAAGTCTGATGGAGAGTTGATCAAGAGCAGTTTCCAGGCACAAGGACTGTCTGGGGACTGCTCTTTTTACGTGGTTTTATGTGGTGACATAAATAACCTTTCTGGGGCATATGGTGTAAAAGACCCCAAATGTCCGCAGAAAGGAAGTGACTGGCATGCGACCTGTAGCAGTTGTGATGGGCGTTTTACTGGCCGTCTTGCTTCTTGTACCAACGGTTTTGGCTCAGTTTTTACCGCGTGATGAGGGACAAGCTGTCAAGGAGTACATTCCCCTAAAGTCCCAAGAGGAGGACCAAACTAAAAACTTTGACTTAATGGTGCGCGTCTACCGTACACAAAGTAAAACCATTGAAAAAGTGCCTTTGGAAGAGTATGTGCGCGGGGTAGTGGCATCAGAAATGCCCCACGATTTTCATTTGGAAGCTTTAAAAGCGCAGGCCTTGGCGGCCCGCACCTATATCATCCGCCGGCTGGCTGACAAAGATTTTTCCGATACCCCTCCGGGGGCCGATGTGCGCGATGATGAGGGACATCAGGTGTATCAAAGCGAGGCTGAACTGAAAGAACGCTGGGGCTTTAATTTTGAAGAGCGGATCAGCCGCATCAATCAGGCGGTCAATGAAACGAGGGGATTGGTGATCACCTATCAGGGGCGCCCCATCGACGCCACGTTCTTTTCCACCAGCAATGGCTATACGGAAAATTCCGAGGATTATTGGGGCCAGCCGATTCCCTATTTGCGCAGCGTCAAAAGCCCTTGGGATAAAGAGTCCCCTCGGTTTAAAGAGCAGATCACCTTCTCTTTAGCCGAATTTCAAAACAAACTGGGCGTAGAATTAACCCTTCCCGTTAGCGCCGGCCAGCCCTTTGCCGAAATTGTTTCTCGGACCGAAGGCAACCGGGTGAAGGAAGTGAAAATCGGCGATAAAACCTTTACCGGTCGGGAAGTGAGGGAATTGTTAGGACTTCCTTCATCTGATTTTACCTGGAAAGTGGAAGGGGACTCTGTGGTGGTGACCACCACCGGCTATGGTCATGGCGTGGGCATGAGCCAATTTGGGGCCAATGGCATGGCTAAGGAAGGAAAAAAGGCGGAAGAGATTGTTCGATATTACTACCAGGGTGTTGAAGTGCAAGATTACCGAAAATGGGTGGTTAAAAAATCATCATAATCCCCTTTTTTGGGGGAATAATAAAAAAATTATCGCCTCAGCCAGGTATAAACAGGATAAAAGTGGCAAGACTGGTTGCTGAGGTGATGAAAATGAAAGAAGACCGCAACCAAAACCAGGTCTCCAAAGAGCATGAAGAGGAGAAAACCATTCCTTCTTCACCCTGGAAAAGACTGATTAAAAAGAAATGGTTTTTTCCAGCTGTGTATCTCATCGCGGCTGCTCTCATCCTTGCCTTTATCACCTGGTATCAGAATCCCGATGATTATGCCCTTGATGCCGATGACCTCGCTGATACTGAAACCCAGGATGCTGTCGATACTTCCAACCTAACGGAATCCGACACCACCGATGACTCTGATGCGATGCCTGTCTACACTCAAGAAGAAGAGATGATTTGGCCGGTAGCATTAGGCGATGAGATTAAGGTGGTGCTCAACTACTTTGATGACGAAGCAAGTGAAGATGAACAGTTGAACGCCATGGTGGAATATGACAACACCTTCCATCCCAACCAGGGAATCGATTTTGCCCATAAAAACGGTGAAACATTTAACGTATATGCGGCCTTAAGCGGTACAGTGAAGGCTGCTGATAAGGATCCCCTGGTCGGCTATTACGTTGAATTGGAACATAAGGACGGTTTGGTCACCGTTTATCAGGGGCTGGAGGATTTACAGGTGAGTGAAGGCGATGAGGTGAAGCAAGGCGATCTGTTAGGTCGAGCTGGTCGCAGCGTCTTTAAACAGGATTTAGGCGTTCACGCCCACTTTGAAGTGCGGGAAAACGGAACACCCGTCAATCCCTATCTCTACCTCGATGGAGAGGCTACTGAAGAAAGTGATTCCGCTAAAGAAGAAGAAAGGGCAGAACAAGCTGAGCAAGAGGCTGATCAAGAGGAAGGCCAAACTGACGAAGAGACTCGTGAGAGCAGCACGGCCAGTCAATCTGAGGATGAAACAGCCGGCGATGAGAACGAAAGCTCACCAGAGTCCAACGAATAAAGAGGTATTTATAGGACAAGCAGCCTTACAAACCCACAGCCTGGATAGCAATCGGCTATCCAGGCTTTTTATTTTTTAAAAAAAATCGGTTTCTATGCTTGTCAGGCTTGGAATTAAAGCATATCTGCTTATTTCGGCCAATATAATGTAACAGATTAACCAACAGGGAGGCGAGGGGTGTGCACGATTACATCAAGGAGCGAACCTTGAAAATCGGGCTCCATTTTGTAGAGACAAGGAGCACGGTCCGAAAAATTGCCAAGGAATTTGGTGTCTCCAAAAGCACTGTGCACAAAGACTTGACAGAGCGCTTGCCGGAGATAAATCCTGATTTGGCTGAAGAAGTAAAGAAAATTTTGGAATATCACAAATCGGTACGCCATTTGCGAGGTGGAGAGGCAACCAAAATCAAGTATAAACAGGAGAAAAAACAGCAACTTAATAACAAATCGGTTTTAAAAAATGAGCAAGCACGCTTAAAAAGTATGCAAGAACGGTTAAAAAATACGCAGGAACGTTTAAAAAGCGATCAAGCACGGATGACCTAAACATTTCGACCTAAAGTTGCATTTTTTTACGATAAAAAAAAGGATTTCCCTGGTGCTATTGCGAAGTATATACCTAACGGAAAAAAAGTTAATATGTGGCAATGCATGCCCAACGTGCAGGCGATCAGCAGGGAGGCAAAGGAAGATGTTTAGTCGGGATATTGGTATCGATCTAGGAACAGCTAACGTATTGATCCATATTAAAGGCAAAGGAATTGTCCTTAATGAACCTAGCGTCGTGGCCATTGATAAGCAAACGGGTCAGGTTCTTGCTGTTGGAGAAGAGGCCCGTAGAATGGTAGGACGGACACCAGGAAATATAGTAGCCACGCGTCCCATGAAAGACGGGGTGATTGCAGATTTTGACGTCACCGAGGCGATGCTCAAACACTTTTTACAAAAGATTGGCGTCAAAGGATTGTTCAGTTCACCACGCATATTAATCTGTTGTCCAACCAACATCACCTCCGTAGAACAGAAAGCGATCCGGGAAGCCGCAGAAAAAAGCGGTGGCAAGCAGGTCTTTCTGGAAGAAGAACCCAAAGTGGCAGCCATAGGCGCTGGCATGGATATTTTCCAACCCAGTGGGAATATGGTTGTCGATATTGGCGGTGGTACAACGGATGTTGCCGTTCTCTCCATGGGAGATATTGTCACCGCCTCTTCTATCAAAATTGCGGGGGACAAGTTTGACGAAGCGATCCAACAGTTTGTCAAACAGAAGTACAAGCTTTTGATCGGTGAACGGACAGCAGAGGATATCAAGCAAAAAATTGCTACTGTATTTCCTGATGGTCGTCAGGAAGAGATGGATATCCGGGGCAGGGACTTGGTCTCAGGTTTACCCAAAACCATTACCATCCGCTCGCAGGAGATTTATGAGGCCCTCAAAGAACCGGTATCCGCCATCATCACCACGGCAAAAAATGTGCTGGAACGGACACCCCCCGAACTGTCGGCCGATATTATAGACAAAGGCATCATGCTGACCGGTGGAGGTGCGCTCTTGCACGGCATGGACGCTTTGCTCACCGAAAGCTTGATGGTGCCTGTTTTAATTGCTGAAGATCCCATGACCTGCGTGGTCCGGGGGACTGGCTTGATGCTTGACAACTTGGACCGCATCTCCCGTAAAGTGACGGTATAAAGGAGGACAAGCATGTTTAGAGGAGTGTATCAGGCGGCAAGCGGCATGTTGGCCGCCCAGCGCTATCAGGAAATCCTAACGAACAACCTGACCAATGCCCAAACACCAGGTTATAAACAGGATCAGACCGTGCTCCACTCCTTTCCGGAGATCCTCATGTATCGGATTAAGGCTCAAGCTTCCCGGTCCTCAACGGGCGCAACGGGGGGGACCCAACGTTCTGCTGCCTATAGCCCCGTGGGCACGCTACATACCGGCGTCTTTGCCCAGGAGGCCGTACCCAATTTTCGCCAGGGTCCGCTGACGGAAACAGGACGCTCCCTTGATGTGGCCATCGTGGATCAAACACTACCTCCAAACCCTGACACTGGCCGGAAAGGCACTCTCTTCTTTGCGGTGCAGGCCCCTTCCGGTGAGATCCGTTATTTGCGCAACGGCCAGTTTGCCCTGGATGAAGAGGGGTATTTAACCACCGCTGACGGGTATTACGTATTGGACGAAAATTTAAATCCCCTCTATGTGGGCAACGATCAGTTTACCGTGACGACAGACGGCTATATTCTTCTTGATGAGCAGGCGTTACTGGAAGCGCCTCCAGGGGTACTGCCTCAAGTGCGCATTTGGCTCGGCTATACTGAAGAGCCAGAGCACCTGATCCGGGAAGGCCATGGCTTGTGGCGGTGGGCGCCAGACGGTCCGGTTGAGGGGCCCTACGGGGAACCGGTGTTGGCTTACGGCTTACCTGTGCTTGATGATCCGGCTAATCCTGGGTCTGTCCCTTTTCAACTGCGCCAGGGCTTTATTGAGCAGTCCAATGTGGATGTGGGTCAAACCATGGCCAACATGATCATCCAACTGCGTCTCTATGAAGCCAACCAGAGAGTGTTACAGGCTTATGATCGCAGCATGGAGCTGGCTGCCAATCAAATCGGCCGTCTGTACTAGTAGAGCTTGTACGAGTAGAAAGGAAGAGACAGTATGAACAGTTCAATGCTCACTTCGGCCAACACTTTAAGCCAATTGCAACTAAAAATAGATACACACGCCAACAATGTTGCCAATTTGAACACTCCCGGCTTTAAGCGGCGCCAAGCCCTGTTTAACGATCTGCTTCATCAGGCGATCACCGCTCAACCCCGGGTGACTCCCCGTCAGACTCCCCATGGCCTCCGTATTGGCTACGGCGCCAAGGTGGCCCAAACGACTTTACGTCAGGAGCAGGGCAGTCCCATCACCACCCATCACCCCCTTGATTTTATGATTGAGGGGGAAGGAGCCTGGTTTAGACTGCTGGCCAGCGGACCTGGGGTTAATGCAGAAGGGGGGACGGAAGTGGTTTACACGCGGGACGGTAGCTTCTATAAAACTCCCCACCCTGAACTGGCCGGGATGGTTCGCTTGACGGCAGCAGACGGTTCACCCCTTTTGGCTGCCTTTGACGAGGAGATTACATTTCCAGCCCATTATGATACAATAAGCCTAACTGAAAACGGCATTTTGGAGCTGTATGATTCTCGCCAGCCCGAAGAGCGGCTAACCTATAACCTGCAGCTGGCTTATATCAGCCGCCCGGACCAGCTTGTCGCCCTGGGTCAGAACCGCTTTCGCCTGGCTGAGGGGGAAGTGGATCTGATCGACTTAACCCTGCAGGGTGAAGGGGAGCCTGCCATCCGCCTTCACCAGGGCATGCTGGAAAGCGCCAATGTGGACTTGTCAGAGGAGTTGACCCAGCTGATGGCCACGCAGCGCCTGATGCAGTTTGCTTCCCGCTCCATTACCATGGCTGATGAGATGTTAGGGTTGGCCAATTCCATCCGCTCCTAGTCCCGCTTAAAGGGGTACATATCAATGGGAAAACAGCATGACAAGGCATACTCTGTCCAAGATGAAGCAAATCAATCCGGTAAGGGGCGGCTCGCCTTTCTGTCCAAATGGGTCCGTAAAAATGATGGGATGACGAAACGTGGGCCGGCTCAGCAAGAAGCATCCGCATCTGCTGTTACCAAACCAGCGCAAAAAAAGGCGAAAATGGTCCTGGTGCCCAAACGTACCTTTAAGCAGCGCTTGGCTCTTTTTGCTATCAAATGGATCGCCATTCTGCTCAGTTTTTTTCTTGCCACCGTCATTGGCGCCGTTATAGGGTTTGGTCTACTTGGGGGAGAGGATTGGAAGCTCGCTTTAAAATGGGAAACCTGGAAACATATCTACAACCTGGTTTTTAGCAACTAACGCATGTCATCCGGTACCGCAAGCATACATACAATACAAGAGGAAAACTTCGGTGGCAGGCCGAAGTTTTTCTGCTATGGCCCATAGAGAGAGGAAGAACAGAATGAACATAGCCAACGCCATTACGGTGTGCCGCTTTTTATTTCTCCCGTTGTTCTATCTCGTTTTTTTCTCTGGTCATCCTCAGGCCAATTTCCTCGCTTTTCTCGTCTTGGTGGTTGCTGGAGCTAGCGATATCTTGGATGGGTATCTGGCCCGGAAAACAAAGCAGGTCACGATGATAGGGCAATTGCTGGATCCGTTAGCCGATAAACTGCTCATGATTACAGTGATGCTCTGTTTTGTGATCAGCGGGCGCCTATACTGGATTGAAGCGGGAATATTCTTTCTTCGGGACATTAGCATGATTATCGTCTCCACGTTTCTGTACTTTCGGGGCAAGCGGGAAGTGCCGCCAGCCAATTTCTTTGGCAAAGCCACCACCGTGATGTTTTACATCGTCTTTTTGATGGTGATGTTTCAACTCCCCTTTTACCGAGAAGCCTTATGGCTTGTCATTGGTTTCTCTTTTATCACCAGCCTCATTTATATCTATGTCTATCTCCGGTCTGAACAAACGGAGCAGCCCAAGCCCATGAAAAGAGCCCCCCAAGAACGTTGAAGGCGTCCAGGGGGACTCCTTTATGTGAACCTGCCTGTAACAAATACAGACAGGGACATGTTTATTGTGTGCGGGACAGCCCGTCTTTTATACCCCAGAGAAAGCGCTGTCAATTGAGGTGCACCACCGTTTTTTGAACTATAAGCCATCATACCTATTTTCCTATGGAAAGGAGCACAGCCATGTTAGATAGTGAACAAATTAAAGCGATCATTCCCCACCGCTATCCCTTTTTGCTGGTGGATCGCATCCTGGAAGTGGAGGAAGGAAAGCGGGCGGTGGGCATAAAAAATGTGTCCATCAATGAGGATTTCTTTAACGGTCATTTTCCCGGATACCCCGTCATGCCGGGTGTGTTGATTGTGGAGGCTTTAGCCCAGGTGGGGGCAGTCGCCATCCTGATCAAGGAAGAAAATAAGGGGCGGCTGGCATTCTTTGCTGGTATCGACCAATTCCGGTTTAAGGGACAGGTGAAGCCGGGAGACACTTTACGCCTTGAGGTGGAGATGACCCGCGTCAGAGGCTCCATAGGCAAAGGACGAGGCGTGGCCACGGTGGACGGTCAAGTGGTGGCTGAAGGGGAGCTCATGTTTGCCTTAGGCGACAAATAAAAAAGGAGGGGCATGATGGAAGCCTTAATCGTGATTGATTATACTTACGATTTTGTGGCCGATGAGGGGCGTCTTACCTGCGGTAAGCCTGGACAAGCCATTGAGGAGCGGATCACGGCCCTTACCCGCCATTTTGTGGAAAAAGGGCACCTGGTGGTCTTTGCCGTCGATGTGCATGATGAAGAAGACCCCTTTCATCCTGAGACCAAGCTGTTTCCTCCCCACAACATCAGAGGCACAAAAGGACGAGAGCAGTACGGTGCATTAGGCCGCTATTACGATGAGATCAAAGAGGATCCCCGCTATCAAAAAACGGTCTTTTGGATGGACAAAACCCGCTACAGCGCCTTTGCCGGAACCGACCTGGAGATCAAGCTGAGGGAACGGAAAATAGACACCATCCATCTGGTGGGCGTCTGCACCGATATTTGCGTCCTGCATACCGCCGTGGATGCTTATAACAAAGGCTTTGCCATCGTGGTTCATGAGGATGCGGTGCAAAGCTTTAACCCGGATGGCCACCAGTGGGCATTGGAACACTTTAAAAATTGTTTGGGAGCTCAAGTGGTGAGCAACTGGCAGTTTTCCGCCACCTGATTGAAAACATCAGGTGGCTTTTCTTTTTTTAACTTACCAAGTCGCAAATATGCCAATGGCCAGTCTCTCGCCCATGTTCCGGCGATTCAGTATTATTTGGCCGATATGTACGGCCAGGTGGAATCTTGGAAAACAAGTCGGTTCAGCCCACCTCATAACCCCGTCACTGGCCATTCATCTTGATCGACCTGCCATCCGCTTTTATTACTTGCGCAAGGCGTACAGTTTAACGGGTCTTCCTTTTTTGGTATACTCTAGGCCCAGCTCCACTTCCTCAATATCCGTCAAATATTGCAGATACTTGCGGATGGTCAGGGTGGATATATCCAGCCGCTCTGACAGCTCCTTTACGGAGAGGGCTTCTTCCGCTTCAGCTAATGTTTCTTTGATCCGGTCCAAAGTGACCGGATCAATTCCTTTGGGCAGTTCGGCCTGCCCCTCTTTGGGTGCGGGTCTGCGCAGCTGATCGAGACTCTCCTGTTTAATGGTGCGGCTCGTTTTAAACAGCTGGTGACGCCGCTTATACGCTAAAAGGGCTTCCTCAAAACGCTCAAAGTCAAAAGGTTTTAAAATGCAGTCCACCGCCCCCAGGCGGAGGGCCTCCTCAATAATTTGGGGAGAATCGGCGGCCGTAATTAAGATGACATCCACTTTCATAAATTCGGACCTAATTTTTCGTAACAGCTGCAGGCCGTTGGTCACCGGCATATAAATGTCCAGCAGCAAAAGATCGATTTCCTTCTGATGTAACAGTTGAAACGCTTCGTCACCATTTCTGGCCGTTCCCACCAGTTTAAAACCGGCCAGCCGCTCAAGGTAGTCGGCATTGATGGATGAAACCATTGGATCATCTTCCACAATCAGTGTTCGGATCGGCAATTTGACAACCTCCTGAATGGTATAGTGGGGGCTATGACTCCCTTTTCCCCTGTTTAGGAATGATCACCCCGATAGAGGTTCCCTCCTCCGGTGAAGAATAGAGCCGGATTTCTCCCCCCAATTTGTTTTCCACGTGGTGTTTAACCAGATGTAAACCATACCCCTTGATGCCTGTCTCCTCATTTTGCTTGGTGGAAACTCCTTTTTCAAAGATGCGTTCTCCCAGCTCCTCAGGAATACCAGGCCCATTATCCTCCACCATGATATTCAGCTGCTCTTTTTGATCCAAAAGGGTGATCTGGATTTCCCCGTCGTTTTGGCCGGCTAAAGCTTCAATGGCATTTTGAATCAAGTTACCCAGAATCACCACGATGCTTTCGCTGGGAATCGATTCCGGCAAGGGATCAATGTGGCTGCCTGGCGTAAAGCTCATGGTGATGTTTTGTTCGTCCGCCTGTTGAAATTTGCTTAACAGGAGACCGGATATTTTCGGGTCTTTAATATGCCGGTTAATAAAATGCATCACTTCCTGCTGCCGGCTGGTCGTGGTGGAGATAAACTGCTTCACCTCATCATATTTGCCCAGATCAATCAGGCCGGATAGGGTGTGCAGCTTGTTCATAAATTCATGGGACTTGGCCCTCAAACTGTCAATGTATTGTTCCACTCCCGTCAGTTCCTCAGCCAAGCGGCGCACCTGGGTAATATCCCGGAAAGTGATGATGGTTCCCATCTTTTGCCCGTTTTCCCTGATGGGGAAGCTGCTGGCCAACAAAGTGATATTCTGGAAAAAGACTTCCACATTTTCCTCCGGCTCGTCTTTGTTTAACAGCTGGGCAAAAAGCCGTTTGGGAAGCACCTCGTCCAGCTTTTTCCCGTACAGGTCACCACTTAAACGAAGGAGACGCCGGGCCGCTTTGTTAACCAAGGTGACGGTCTGTTCCTGGTCCACCGCAATCAGCCCTTCACTTAAGGACTCTAAGATAGCTTCCTTTTCCCGAAACAGCTCGGCAATTTCATCCGGCTCAAAGCCGTGAAGGATCTCCTTAATTTTCCGAGCCAGCAAAAGGGAGGCGGCCACGCCAATCAAGAGGGCGACGGCGAGCCACAGTACCACAGGACTCATATGTTCCTTAATCACATTAAGGAGTGTTTTTTCCAAAACGCCCACCGAAATGGCGCCTAGCTGCTGGCCCGTTTCCGGATCAAAGACGGGGACAAAGGTGCGCACCGTCGTCCCGGAGATGCCGGTCGCTTTAGAGACATAGGCTTCCCCATGTAACGAACGTTCTATGTCACCGCCGGTAATATATTTACCCAAAAACGAACGATTGGGATGGGTGTAGCGTACACCGTCCATATCAATCAGAACGATAAAGATAAAATTGTCCGTCTCTTGCAGGTAGCGTTCATAGATGTCCTGCAAATCATTTTCGGTTGGTCCCTTTTTTAAAGCCTGGTGGATAGATGGCAAATGGGCTAGAAAAAGGGAGTACTGGAGGGAATTATTTCCTACGGCTTCTTCCACAGAGTTTTGCAATATTTGGTAAAAGACCCAGCCACTTAAGGCCAGGATGAACAGAATCACCAAAACAAAGAGGATGGAGATACGTACCACCAGAGAAGGATTAAATTTTAGGACAAACGGTCGTCTCTTTTGGTCCATAGCGTGTCCCCGCATCAATTTTTGAAAGTTATTTATACTAAACACAAGTATATTAAATCACAAGTTGGACAGGTTATCCCCTATAATCTAAAATGTGACTTTTATGTGACAGGCTGCGTTAAGGAGGAGAGAAATGCCCGCCAACTTGGTTTTCTCCATTATAACAATTATTTTTTCACTATTTTTTCTTTACCATGCACTCCAGCTTCCTCCCAGTCGTTCGCCAGCCAGTTTAGGACCGGCCTTTTGGCCTACAGCCGTCCTGATCGTCATGTTAATCATGGGTGTCCTTTTGCTTATTCGCACCCTCGTCGAGATGCGTCAATCCAAATCAGCCGCTCATGCAGTTGCTGAGGAAAACCCGGCGGCCGAGCTGGAGGAACTAGGGGTTAATGTGCCTGAAGAGGAAGAAGTGAAACCCTCAAAAGAATTTCGCCATCGTCAATGGGTGATGGTGGCTCTACTAATGGTCTACTTTCTCATTATGAATCATGTGGGCTTTTTAGTGTCCACCATCCTATTCTTAGCAGCCAGTGCCTGGCTTTTGGGTTTGCGTCGCATCATTCCACTGGCGTTAACATCGGTGTTAAGTTCCTTCGTCATTATCTATCTGTTTAGCACCATCTTAAGCGTTCCCTTGCCCAGGGGAGTGGGAGTATTTCGGACCATTAGCCAGCTCTTTGGCTAGGAATGATGGCCTACCATTTTCCTAAAAAAGGGGTTTGTCTATGCTTCAGGATTTGTTGATGGGCTTTACCATCGTTTTTCAACCGTTTAACCTGTTTATGCTTTTTCTTGCCGTGGTGATCGGTTTTTTGGGGGGAGCCATTCCAGGGATCAGCGGCGTCATGTTGGTGGTGATTCTTCTTCCCATTACCTACGGGATGGATACCACTCCCGTCTTTCTACTTCTAACCTCCATCTATGCCGCAGCCGGATTTTCTGGTTTAATCAGCGCCATTTTGTTCCGCACCCCGGGAACGCCGGAAGCGATGGCGACTGTCTTAGACGGTTATCCCATGGCGCAGAAAGGGTTGGCCGGCCAAGCATTGGGGGTTGGATTACTAAGCTCAGCTACAGGTGGACTTATCGGTACCCTCTTTCTCATTTTCCTCACCCCGGCTTTGGCCAAAGTGGCCCTCAACTTTTCATCCGCTGAATATTTTGCCCTGGCCATTTTAGGTCTCACCTTTGTGGCTTCCTTAAGTGGTGGGGATGTAATTCGAGGGTTGATCGGCGTCACGTTTGGTCTGTTTATTGCCACCATTGGAATTGACATTTTATCCGGAGCGCAGCGCTTTACCTTTGGTTCAGCCGATCTGTTATCCGGTGTCGATTTCGTCCCCATCCTGATCGGGCTCTTTGCCGTCTCTGAAGTGATTCGAAAATCGATGGAAGACCAAAGAGCGGTTCAGGTGATTACAAAAGTAAAAACTAAAATATTTGAATGGAACATTTTTAAACGGATTTGGGGCACCATTGCCCGTTCAACCCTACTGGGTGTTTTCGTAGGCATCTTGCCAGGAGTGGGGGCCACCACGGCGTCCATTCTGAGTTACAGCGCCGAAGTGCGCCGCTCCAAAAATCCGGAAAAATATGGAACCGGTGTACCGGAAGGAGTGGCGGCACCCGAGTCGGCCAACAACAGTGCTGCCGTCGGCGCCTTGGTGCCTTTGCTCTCTCTGGGGATTCCCGGCAGTGCCACCACAGCGGTCATTTTAGGTGCGTTTATTTTGCACGGTCTGCAACCGGGTCCCACTCTTTTTACCTATGAAAAAGAACTGGTTTACACCATCTTTGCTGGACTGTTGATCATCAATATTCTCATGTTGATCTTTGCCAAACCGTTTATCTCCATCTTTTCTAAGGTGTTAAACATTCCATACAGCATACTGGGTCCCTTGATTGCCGTCATGTGTTTCTTGGGGACGTACGCTGTGCGCAATTCCATGTTTGATGTCTGGATCATGTTGCTCTTTGGGATCATCGGTTACTTCCTGGAAAAGCACCGCTTTCCTGTGGCCACCATCGTTTTGGGGGTGGTGCTGGGCGCCATGGTGGAAGAAGAATTTCGTCGGGCCTTGCAGATGGCAGGCGGCGACTATTCCGTCTTCTTCACCCGCCCCATCAGTGCGGTACTCTTGACGGTGGCCATTTTGGCCCTCATCATCCCGCCTGTGCGCCGTTATTTGGCTAATCGCAGAAAAGCACAGGAAGCGAAGTAAACAGGCGTAACCGGTAGGCATGAGCGAGTTAAAAATACAAATTATATAGAAGTCATTAAAACATCGTAAGGGGGAACTTTCAACATGAAGAAAAGATGGTTGTTAGTAGCTTTAAGTGTGCTGCTTGCCTTTGGTTTGGCCGCCTGCGGCGGACAAGCCGACGAGTCCGATGACGCAAACAATGATACTGGCGAACAGGAGGGCACGACCTCCAACAATGACGTGGATTACCCGAAACAAAACATTGAAATCATTGTGGGTGGTGGACCTGGCGGAGGATCCGACCTGTTTGCCCGGGCAGTGGCTAAAGAGCTGAGTGATATTTTGGGCACCAACGTGATTGTGATCAACCAGCCTGGCGCGGCCGGTGCTGTGGCCAGTCAGGAGTTGGCCCGTCGTCCAGCTGATGGTTATTCCATCATGCCTACCACATCCGACTTCCAAATCAATATTGCAGCTGAAAGAACGCCCAATTACCTGGAACAGTTTGCACCATTAGCCCGTTTGCATGACGATACTTACACCATCATGGTTTCTAAAGATAGCCCATATGAAACCATTGATGACTTTATCGCTGCGGCTAAAGAAAACCCCGGTAAAATCACCATTGGGGGTACAGCTTCCCTTGGTTTGGACGAGCTGACCGTCCTAAGCTTTGCTGATATGGCTGGCATTGAACTCAACTACATTGCCTATGAAGATGCGGGTCAAATGCATACCGCTTTAGCTGGCGGCCACGTGGATGCCTTGATTGAAGAGCCTGGCCCTGCTGATGCCATGCTTTCCGATGGCACCTTCAAAATGCTGTTAGTCTTTGCTGAAGACCGTTTGGAAGAGTTTCCTGATGTGCCCACCACAGCCGAAAAAGGCTGGGATCTGACCACCGGTATGGCTCGTGGCTTTATGATTAAAAAGGATGTGCCTGAAGAGATTCGCAACATCCTGGAAGAAGCATTGGCTGAAGTGATCACCCGTCCTGACTATCAAGCGTTTGCCGAAAGCCAGTTCCTCCATCTGAAAGATGGTTGGCTCAGCTCTGAAGAGTATCAAGAGCTGCTTGAACAGGATGTGGAGAAGTTTAGAGAACTGATCCAAAAATATGGTGGCGGTGAATAACAAGTGAACAAAGTATCCATTATTGGCGGTGGCGGAACCATTGGTTCTGCCGCCGGTTTTCTTATCGCTCTAAGAGGAAAATATGATGAGGTTTGTCTGATCGATTTAAATCGCAATTTGGCATTAAACCACGTGATGGATATTGACAATGCCATCACCGGCATCAGTTCAACCCGTGTTTACGCCGGAGATATGAGCGATCTAAAAGATTCCCATGTGGTGATTATGACGGCCAGCGTCCCCAACCGTAATGTCACCTCCCGCATGGCCTTTCTGGAAGACAATCTGAAGATTATGGATAGCGTGGGAGCCGAAATTGCCAAGTATGCGCCGGAGGCAATCGTCATCATGGCCTCCAATCCGGCTGATCTCTTAAATTACTACCTGTATAAAAAGTTTGGTTTGAAGCGGGAAAAATGTATCGGCTACACCCTAAACGATAGCCGACGTTTTGCCTGGGCTATCCAAGGGATCACTGGTCTAAAGGAAGAATCCCTTTTTGCCCCGGTGATTGGGGAGCATGGGGAAGGTCAGGTCCCCTTGTTTAGTCAGGTCAAAGTGGATGGCAAGCCTCTTCACCTTTCCGAAGAGGAAAAAGAGGCGGTATTGGCCAAGGTGGACAACTGGTTTGTTCAATTTAACCAGCTGAACATCAACCGCACCTCAGGGTGGACATCGGCGGTGGGACTGGCTGAAGTTTCGGAAGCCCTTCTCCAAACGGAGCCGGTCTTGATGATGGAATCCGCCATCTTAACCGGCCAGTATGGACTGGAAGGGTTAAGCATTGGCGTTCCTGTTCATCTGAACCGCAATGGTGTGCAAGAGGTGCTCGAGTGGGACTTGGCCGAGGACGAACTGGAAAAATTTAAAGCGACGGCCCGGAAGATTAAGGAAACCCTGGCTCAAATCATGCCTAACGGCTAAAAGAAAGTCATAGGCTGATCCTTTAACGAGCAACTGTTGTTCATAAATAGTTTTGGTTGGCCATAGCATAGAAGGCAGGAGGCTGAGGAATGAAAATTACCGACGTCATTGTGAAACGCTATGTCTATCATGAACCTTCTGATATGGCCCACTCCAAGGGTCATGAAATTTTAATCGTTGAAGTGGAGACGGATGAAGGTATTACAGGAAAAAGCTTTATCGGTACCCCCATTTTCGCCCATGGTGAAATTGGGGATATTTGTGCGACCCTGATTCGGCGCAATTTAAGAAATCTCATCTTAGGAGAGAATCCGCTTCACATTGAAAAGTTGTGGCAGCGCATGTATGATGCCCCTTGGCGGATCGGCATGCGGGGCATGATCAGGGACTGTATCGCCGCCATCGATTTTGCCCTCTGGGATATTAAAGGAAAGAAGATGAATGTGCCTGTAGCCGATCTGTTTGGCCATAAACGGGATCGCATTTTAACTTA
Organism: uncultured Bacillaceae bacterium; assembly: GCA_937927935.1. GTDB lineage: Bacteria > Bacillota > Bacilli > Caldalkalibacillales > Caldalkalibacillaceae > CALFAC01. Next base: position 137 of record CALFAC010000152.1, on the reverse strand, counting down.
TGCCAACGTGGGCCATCAGCTTCCCCCGGAAAAGCTGGGTGAAAAAGCCTACGAATATGTGCAGCATGGGCATACCGCTGTGATGATCAGGGCGGGCCTTTCCGCTGTCTCCCTTAAGGAGGCCACTATGCGGGTGG
>CALFAC010000151.1 GCA_937927935.1 uncultured Bacillaceae bacterium | reverse complement strand
AGGGAGTCCTTTGGGACTCTCTTTTTTTTAACACTTTTTTAATCTAAACTTTACATCCCCTTAACCCCGGGTTTAACTGCCCTTAACAATCGCCTGATAGGATGGAGGTGAAACGATCAGGAACAGCTTGGCGGTAAATTTAAAATCCTTAGGGTAAGGGGTTGATAAAATTGGCCCAAGTGGTGTTGAAAAATGTGGTGAAAAGGTTTGAACAGAAAACGGTGATCCCGGGCTTAAATTTGAACATTCCGGCGGGTTCGTTCACCGTACTGGTGGGTCCGTCAGGTTGTGGTAAATCCACCACCTTGCGCATGATTGCCGGTTTGGAAAAAGAATCGGCCGGTGAAATCTGGATTGGGCATCAACAAGTGAATGAGCTCCCCCCTGGTCAGCGCGACATTGCCATGGTTTTTCAAAACTATGCCCTCTATCCCATGATGACGGTGAGAGAAAATATTGAATTTGGCTTAAAAAACCGGAAAGTACCCAAAGCGGAGCGGAAAAAGTTGATCGATGAGATTGTTGAAATTGTGGGCTTGGCGGATTACTTGGATTGTAAACCAGGCTCACTATCTGGTGGTCAGCGACAGCGGGTGGCTTTGGCCAGGGCGATGGTCAAAAAACCGAAGGTCTTTTTAATGGATGAACCCCTTTCCAATTTAGATGCCAAATTGCGCTATCACATGCGCCTTGAATTGTTGCACCTCCATAAAACATTGGGGACCACTTTTATCTATGTGACCCATGATCAGGTGGAAGCCATGTCCATGGGCGATCAAATCGTGGTGATGAATGAGGGTAAAATTCAGCAGGCAGCCACGCCGATGGATATCTACCAAAATCCGCAAAACCTCTTTGTGGCCCAGTTTATCGGCTCCCCAGCCATGAACATTTTGACGGCCAAGGTGCGTTTAGAAGGGCGGGAATTAGAATTTTCTGCTCAAGGTTCAAAAAGAAAAAATTCTCCCTGTCGGATACCCATTCCTTCCACTCTACCCCTGACCCGTTATAACGGCCAGGATGTAAAAGTAGGGGTTCGCCCTGAAAAAATAGCCATAGCCCCATCCGGTATCGATCAGTCTGATGAGGGGTGTTTCTTCTCAGTCCGCGGCGTTGTCAAAACGAGAGAGATGCTAGGGGCCGAAGTGATCTATCAGATTGTCTCTTCCCTGGGTGAGTTAGCCGTTAAAAGCCCCCTTGAGATTTTCATACCTGAAGGTCAATTGGTCACGCTCACGATAGCCTATAAGGATCTCTATTTCTTTGATAGTGAAACCGGCGGGCGCATTTCTGCCCCTATCAAAGCGGATCAACCGATGCTGGCTGCATCCAGCGGAGGGCTATAACATGGCACGGTTAAGCGATGCGGCGGACACAGACAAGGGATGGGGGTTAAAGCGCCTCTGGCCCGTCTGGGAACAGGCCAAACAGGAGGTACAGCCACTATGGGCCACCTTGCGCCCTTATCTCTTTGTCAGCCCAGCTACCTTGATTTTTATCTTATTCTTTATCTACCCCATCCTCTTTTTAATCTATATCAGTTTTACCTCCTGGAATTTGATCAGCCCCGAAAAAGAGTTTGTGGGAGTGGCCAATTATATTGAACTGTTTCGCTCAGCCGATTTCCGGCAAGTGATGGGCAACACGGTTGTCTATACGGTGTTAACGGTTAGCTTATCCCTGGTGCTGGCCTTGTTTCTGGCGCTGTGGCTTAACCGAAAAGGCGTTTTACACGGCATCATTCAAGGCGCCATTTTTAGCCCCTACATTATCTCTTTAGTCTCTGTTTCCCTGCTGTGGCTATGGATGATGGATCCCCAGTTTGGTTTGCTCAACTGGGTGCTAAGCTGGTTCGGCTTTCCCCCTTCGCCTTGGTTGACCGATCCCAATACTGCGGTGTATGGCTTGGTGCTGGTTAGCGTGTGGAAAGTGATTGGCTACAATACGCTGGTGTTTATCGCCGGTTTACAAAGCATTCCGAAGGAGATTTACGAGGCGGCCGATCTGGACGGAGCCTCCTTTTGGCAAAAGCTGACGCGTCTGACATTGCCCATGCTTTCGCCCACCCTCTTTTTCTTGCTGGTGATCAACACCATCAACTCGTTCCAAGTGTTTGACATCGTTCAAATTATGACCCAAGGGGGACCGGTCAACAGCACCAATATGTTGGTCTACTTCATTTACGAAAACGCCTTTAACTTTTTCAAAATCGGCTATGCCTCGGCTGCCGGTGTCATCTTGCTCTTCATGATCGGTCTGCTCACCATTTTTCACTTTATGTTTTTGGCCAAGCGGGTCCACTATCAATAGGACGGTGAGAAAGAGAGAAGGATCAGAGAGTGGTGGCAGCAGTGGAACATGTAATGGAAGCCATATTGGCGTAAGGAGGCATTCATATTGGCCTATGTGTTACGCGTCTTAAAATGGTTTGAATATGTGGCTTTGATTTTGGTTGGGCTCATTTTCGTCTTTCCCTTTGCCTGGATGTTTTTAACGTCGTTTAAAAGTTTGGGAGAAGTGTTTCAGTTTCCACCCCAACTTCTTCCCGAAGCTTGGTTGTGGGAAAACATGAAGACCGCATGGGAATCGGGACCCTTTCTCACTTATTTCTTCAATAGCCTCATTGTGACGGTGGGCATCCTGATTCTTCAACTGATCACAGGTGTGTTGGCCGCCTATGCCTTTGCTCGCTACCAATTTAAGGGGCGGGACCTGCTCTTTGGCCTGACGCTGGTGGCTTTGATGGTTCCTCCTCAGATCACCTTTGTGCCGGTCTTTCTCCAAATGAGCCACTGGGGCTGGCTCAACACGTATCTTTCCTTGATCATTCCTTATGCCGCCAGCGCTTTTGGGATCTTCCTGTTGCGGCAAGCTTTCCGGCAAGTGCCAGAAGAAGTGATCGAAGCGGCCCGGCTGGACCAAGCCAGTGAATGGAAAATTATCTGGCGAATTATGGTGCCCATGGCCAGGCCGGTTCTGGTCACCTTTGGTCTGTTTAGTTTCATCTATCATTGGAACGATTATTTCTGGCCTTTGGTGATGACCAATCAGGAGGAGATTCGCACCTTACCCATTGGCATCGCCATGTTAAAAGATGCTTCCAGTGGAGGAGTGATGTGGAATGTCGTGATGGCAGGCAATCTGATTCTGGTTATCCCCATCTTGATCATTTTCTTTGTGGCCCAAAGGCAAATCATCCGAGCGTTTGTCTATTCTGGTGTGAAATAACACATCCGGTGAAAAACGTATAGGGAGGATTATATCCGTGAAAAGGTCGATTCACGTTTTGGCACTATTGTTTTGCTCCTTGCTGTTGATTCTGTCCGCCTGCAGCAGTTCCGATTCATCATCCGGACCCAATGCCAGCGCTTCGTCTGCTACCAAACAGAAGGAAGTGGATGTTTCTTCACCTAAAGAGAACAATGAGCCGGTTGAAATTGAGTTTTGGTATGCCTTGGGGGGAGCCAATGGCGAAGTGATTCAGGAGATGGTGGAGGAGTTTAACGCTTCCCAAAATGAAGTAAAAGTGAATGCCACCTATCAGGGCGATTATTATGAAAACCATGCCAAAGTGATGGCCGCTGTGGCGGCTGGCAATGCCCCTGATGTAACCCAAATTGAGATTGGCTCCATAGCTGCTTTTGCCGATGCCGGCGCATTGGAAGATTTGACCCCTTATGCCGAAGGGGAAAATGGCCTGGAGCTGAACGATTTTATTGAAGGTTTGATGGGCAGTTCCTATTGGCAAGGTCGCTTCTATGCCCTGCCCTTTGCTCGGAGCACCCCGCTCCTTTATCTTAACGTGGATATGCTGAAAGAGCATGGCCTTGATCCAGCGGGTCCCAAAACTTGGGATGAATTGCGTCAATTTGCCCAAACCATGTCCAAAGAAGGGGAAGTGTGGGGCTTTGAAACACCCATCGACATCTGGTTTTACGAGGCTCTGGTGTTTCAAAATGGCGGTGAAATTTTGAGTGAAGATGGAACCGAAGTGCGCTTCAATTCTCCTGAAGGGATCGAACCCCTTAAGTTTTGGAAGGCCATGATGGAAGAAGGCAGCATGAAGATGCCGCCCGGTGAGAAATACAACGCTTGGGATGTGGCGGCCAGTGACTTTACCAATGGAAAAGTAGGGATGATCTTTACCACCACCGGTGCCCTTAATTCCCTCATGGAAGCTGCTCCCTTTGAAGTAGGGACCGCTTTTATGCCCATGAAGAAAAGTTACGGTGCCCCTACGGGAGGGTCTAACCTGGTCATCATGGCGCAATCCAGTCCTGAGAAAAAAGAAGCGGCTTGGAAATTTTTGAAATGGATGACGAATACAGAGCAAACCATTAAGTGGAGCAAGCGCACCGGTTATATGCCTGTTCGGGTGTCTGCTGTTGAAAGTGACGAGATGGCTCAGCTTTACGAAGAGAAACCGCAGTTTAAGGTGGCTGTTGATCAATTGGAGTATGCCAAAACGCGCCCCATGGCTCCTGGCTATTCGGAGTTGCAAGAAGTGATCATGGCTGAAATTCAACGGGCCATATTAGATCAGGCCACCCCTGAGGAAGCCCTTAACGCAGCGGCTCAGAAGGCAGAGCAGATCCTAAAGTGATGGGGATGTAACCTTCCGAGCCCTTCATTTCCTGTCCTAATTGAAATGATATCCAGGAGGTTGTGTAATAAAGATGGTGCTAAATCCCTGTGTGGCCCATCGGGGATGGTCCGGCTCAGCGCCGGAAAATACCCTGGCGGCCATCCGCTTAGCTCTGGACGATGAGGCTATTGAGATGATCGAAGTGGATGTTCAGTTGACGAAGGATGCCGTACCGGTCCTGATGCATGATTTCACATTGGAGCGGACCACCAACGGAACAGGAATGGTAAGAGATTATACCTTTGAGGAGCTGCAACAACTGGATGCTGGCAGTTGGTTTGATCCTCAATTTAGTGGGGAAAAAATTCCGACCCTGGAGGAAGTTTTACAACTGACCAAGGGGCGGGTCATTCTCAATATTGAACTTAAAAAAATGGGCCTGGTGGATGATGCGTTGGAACAAACGGTTGTCACCTTGATCCAAAAACATAACATGCATGCTGATGTGGTGGTTACTTCTTTTAACCACTGGGCGGTAAAAGAGGTCAAACAGTTGGATCCACAGGTTAAGGTCGGCATCATTGTCTACGGTCAGCCCACCTTGATTGTGGAACAGATGGAAGAGGTGGGAGCGGACGTTTTGGCACTGGCTTATCCCTATTTAAATGATGAGTTGATCAAGCAGGTGTTGAGCCATGAAAAAGAGGTGGTCTCGTGGACGGTGGATGAGTTGGACCTGATGCAACGCATTGCCAACCTTGATCCAGCTATAAAAATATGTACCAATCGTCCGGAAGTGTGGAAACAGTTGAAGCAAGCTTCTCTGGAGGGACATCGTGAAGCGTAAAATGAGAGATTACCAGACGTTTATATTTGATATGGATGGCACCCTTATTGAGGGCGATACCGTTCTGCCTGGCACGCTCGACCTGTTGCACGATTTGAGGAACCACAAGAAACAAATTCTACTGGCTACCAATTGTCCAAGATGGTCCAAACAATCCTTAGCGGAACGTCTTCAGCAGCTGGGGATCGCTGTTTTTCCCCATGAAATTGTTACACCGGTTGATGCACTGGCTGCTTATTTTGAAAATGAATTTAGTTCAGTCCGTCTGCTGGGGTTAATCGCACAGCCTGTAGCGGAAGAACTGCGTTCCTTGGGGTTTCACCTTGTAGAACCAGAGAAGTGGCAAGGGAAGCAGGTTTCCCACGTTCTATTGGGAATGTATGAAGAATTAACATACAAGCATCTTTGTCTGGCGCTCAAAGCTTTGGATCAGGGGGCGTGCTTGATGGCGATGAATCCAGATCGGTTTGGACCTGTTCCGGGGGGACGCATTCCAGACAGCGGGGCCCTGGCCGCATGCCTAGAGTTAAGCAGCGGTCAAAAGGCCGTATTCTTAGGGAAACCTTCCCCTTGGATACAACGGGCCATCAAAGACAGGCTACAATCCAGTGTTGATGCCTGCCTATTGATTGGAGATTCCCCCTATACCGATATCCAAATTGGTGAAACGCTGGGCATGGATACCGTGCTTCTTCGCTCAGGCATCGGTTCCTTTGTTGAAGATGATCTTGGTGTTAAACCCACATATCGGTTTCCAACTTTGGATGCATTTTATCATGAATATCGTTGTCTTGCGTGTGTTTGATGAGTAGAAACAGAAAATAAGAGGGTCTACTTGAAAAGGGCTCCTAGCGGGAGTCCCTTTTTATTTTTTTATATCTTTTACGGCCTGCAACAATCGTGATATGGATCCCGTCTAACAATATA
>CALFAC010000150.1 GCA_937927935.1 uncultured Bacillaceae bacterium | reverse complement strand
GGCCGCCCTCACCATCGGTGGCAAGGCGGCGGAGAAAGAGTTCGCCCTCAGGCGCTGGGAGCGGATTCTCCTCCTGGCCGGGCGCCTGATCCGGTTCAGCCGCCGGCTGACGGGCTGGAGCCGGGGCTCCCAGCGTGTGGCCTCCTCATCGCGGAGGAACGGTAGGAAGAAGAGGGTGACGCGTCAAAGCCGGCAAGGCAGAAAGTGAGGGAGACGCGTGGGCCGCATCTTGGAGACCATCGACGGACCGGCGGACTTGAAGAAGCTGTCCTTGAGCCAGTTGTACCAGCTGGCGGCGGAGATTCGGGAGGAGCTGGTGGAGACCGTCTCCCAGACGGGAGGCCACCTGGGCCCCAACCTGGGCGTGGTGGAGCTCACCTTGGCCCTCCACACCGTCCTGGAGAGCCCCCGGGACCGGATCGTCTGGGATGTGGGCCACCAGGCCTACGTGCACAAGCTGGTGACGGGCCGCCGGGAGCGCTTCCGCACCCTCCGGCAGGAGGGGGGCCTGAGCGGCTTCACCCGGCGGAGTGAGAGCCCCCACGATCCCTTCGGGGCGGGGCACGCCAGCACCGCCGTCTCCGCCGCGCTGGGGATGGCCCTGGCCCGGGACGCCCTGGGGGAGACCTACGCGGTGGTGGCCGTGGTGGGGGATGGGGCCCTCACGGGCGGCATGGCGTACGAAGCCCTTAACAACGCCGGGACCCTGGGGACCGACCTGGTGGTGGTCCTGAACGACAACGAGATGTCCATCGCGCCCAACGTGGGGGCCATCGCCCGCTACCTCACCCGCTTGCGGCTGGCGCCCACCACCCGCCGGGCCAAGGAGGACGTGGAGCGGCTGCTGGCCCAGATCCCCGCCGTGGGCGAGACCATGCTCCGCATGGGTGGGCGCATGAAGGAGAGCCTGAAGCACCTCCTCTTGCCCGGGACCCTCTTCGAGGAGCTGGGCTTCAGCTACTACGGGCCCCTGGACGGCCACGACATCGCCACCCTCCAGACCACCCTGCGGGATGCCATCGCCCACGGGGGCCCCGTGCTCATCCACGTGGTCACCCAGAAGGGGAAGGGCTACCGCCCGGCGGAGGAGAACCCCGCGGCCTACCACGGCCTGGGGCCCTTCACCCCCTACTGGAAGGCGGAGAAGGTGGAGCCGGCGGCCACCGTCGAGCGGCCCAAACCCCCCTCCTTCTCCAAGGTCTTCGCTTCCAGCCTGGTTGCCCTCGCCCGGCGGGACCCCCGGGTGGTGGCCATCACCGCCGCCATGCCCGATGCAAAACCGATCATTTGAGCAGAGCATCCTGCCGCTGCCGCTCCCCCTGCAAGTCCCGCAAGCCCCAGCATCATGCAAAGTGCTGCTGAAGAAATCGGAAGAGTTAAAACCATCCCTACAATAACTGAAACAATCACTCCCATTAAAAAAGGACGCAGATTTGTTGCTTGTATTATAACAGCTCCGATTCCCGACATCAACGCGTTTAACGGCGGTCCTAAAAAGGATGCGATTACTCCGCCGATCAAAATAGTGACGATAGGGGTAATCAGAATATCGATCTTCGTCTCTTTCGAAACCATTTTGCCAAATTCTGCTCCGATTAAAACGGAAAAAAGCGTTCCTACAGGACCCCCGAGTTCATATCCTGCTGTTCCTACAACAGCTGAAGCAAACAATACTAAAGGCGGCGCCTTTAATGCATAGGCTACTGCGATGCCAATGGCTGCCCCTGCACTTTTTGATGCTATCGGCGATATGTATTCAGTTAAAAACTGTATGCCCGCTTCTTTTCCGATTGTATTTAATATTGTTCCCACTAATAAGGATGCAAATAATCCATAAGCCATAGAACCTAAAACATCAATCCCATAACGCTGCCATGAGATTTCTATTTCTTTTCTTTTTAAAAATTCTTTCATTTTATCCTCCTGTAAAAGTCGATATCATTATATATACAATTGCTTCCATTA
>CALFAC010000149.1 GCA_937927935.1 uncultured Bacillaceae bacterium | reverse complement strand
GTTGACTTGTTTTGTGTTATGCTAATCCCATCTTTTGTGTTATGCTAACCCCATCTACTGAAAAGCTTAAATTTCGCGCTATTGGGCCACTCGGCTAAAGTTGGCCAGTTCTTCCCAAATGGCTTCGCTGTTTATCTCCTCTTCATCAGGCCAAGCATGGCCGCCTCCCTTAATCTCGTATAAAATCACCTCTGTGCCATTTTTTCCACCGGAGTACGTGGTTTTAATCACCTTCTCACCAATGGTGGTCACCGTGGGTTCAGACTGGATGCCATTTTTTTCAGCCCAAAAAGCGCCCGAATCATAGAATGAAAACCACACATCTTGTCCGGGCAAGGCCCCAAACACCTTATCCGGTCCCCCCGTAAAAGGAATGATTTCATCTTCATTGCCCATCACCTGAATGATTGTAATGGGCTGGGCCGGCTCTTTATCCTTAAGCCCCATGGTCATTGGGGAAGAAACGGCCGCCACTGCGGCCAGCTTATGGGAGAGATGCATGGCCAAATTATAGACAAACATGCCACCGCTGGAGTGACCCGTGGCGTAAATTCGATCGGGATCAATGTTGTATTCATCCAAAAGCTTATCGATCAGTCGATCAATAAAGCCCACATCATCCACTTCATAATAATACTGCAAGGCAATGCCAATAGCAGGATCCCACTGCACGCCAGCAATTTCAATCGGTATTTTAGGAATGTATTGGGCGTAATCCCCGGCCTCCGTCAAACGCGTACTGTCTGGAAAGACGGCGATAAATCCTTCTTTTTCCGCTATATCCGTATAACCACTGGAATTGATCTGGCCTGCCCCTGCGCCACCCATCCCATGGAATGAAAGCAGGAGAGGAACAGGGCGGCTGCCATCATAGCTGGACGGAATATACACTTCATAGGTGCGCTCATAACCAGCATGTTCAAAAGATCCTTTGATCAGCTGGCCATCGCCGACAAAAAAGGAAACCTCTTGCAGCGTGTAGTAGCCTTGCCAGGCCATTTGTTCACTTAGGGTGAATGAAGCCGTTGTATCCCCCTCTTGGACGGTGCCACTGGCCGTTGCTTCATAGCCACGGGGACCGGTCACCTTCAGTTGAATATCGCCAGCTTGGACCGCATGAATCTCCTCATCAAAAGTAACCTCTATGGTGTTCCGATCAATCACCTGGACTGCTTTAACTTTTACGGCTAAAGCATCCTCAACGGCGGCTTTAAACAGATCCTCAACTTCTTGGCTTAGCGCCGTTTTACCACCAAATAAAGTAACCGTTAGGGCTTTATTATGCGTCAATAGCTCCTTTACGTAATTTAAAACAGGTTCATTAGAAGTGGCCGCTTCTTTATCTCGGACGTAAAGAACCGGCTCACCATTGGCGGCTGCCCCCAGAGCGTCCACTAAATGGCGATCATTGCCATTTACTATGCTGATGCCCTTAACCTGTTTACCATACTCATCTTGGGCAAAATCTAAAGCAGTCTCATAACGGTTGGCGCCCGATTTGCGCACAACCTGGAACCCTAATGTTTCTAACTCCTTGGCATAATTGCTGGTGACCACATCGGTTCCCCCGATGATCGTCACCTCTTTGACGCCCCATTTTTGCAGGGCTTGTCCTACCGTTGAGGAAACACTTTGTCCCTGATCCACCACGATGGGAATGCCCTCTTCATAGGCTGAAGGGCTCGCCAACAGGGCATCAGCAAAGGCCCAACCATTCACGAGATAGATGCGTTCAAAAGCATCTCCCGCACGGGTAGCAACGCTGAGCGCAGTTTCAATGCGGTTGGCTCCAGCAATTCGCTCTACTTCCAAACCTTCAGCTTCAAGAGAGGCTTCCACTTCTTCAGAAAGAGCGACCGTTCCACCTACAAGGAATACCTTCTTGGCGCCAAGGTCTTCAATCGCCTGTTTGGTTTCCGGGTTCAGCTCATCATGCTGGGTTAAAAGGATGGGAGCATCCTGTTGGCCAGCTAGGAAACTGGCCGCCAATCCATCAACAATTAAGTCGCCTCTGGCCAGTACCACTGTATCGGCTCCGTCGGGGAAAGCCTGAAGGGCCGCTTGGACCGCCGTTTCATACCGATTCTCCCCACCGATTCGCTCTAAATGCTGCTCCTCTGCTCCCAAGGCTAAGCCGCTCAATGTTAGGGAAAGGAGCAGAGCGACGATTAGTAGTATTAACCCTCTTTTTCGCATCATATCCCTCCTGTGACGGAAATTTTTCTAACTAGATAATCAACTTAATTTGCTGAATATACCTACATTATAATAAACTTTCCTTTAAAACAATATCAGCGGAATAGATAAAAAAGACCCCTTTCCTTTAAACAAAAGGCGGATGACGTTCGTTTGGCTATGTATTCTTAGAAAACTTTTCCTGCATCCAACTAAAAATTAATTTTTCCTAAGAGAGTCAGCATCTGAAGAGCCAGATGAGCGTCAAAATAATCATCGCTTTGGCTTAAATTCAATCCGGTCAGTTCCTGAATTCGCTTTATCCGATAGCGAATTGCCCCAAGTGATATGTTTAACTGTCTGGAGGTTTGATACATATTGCCACTGTTTTCGATAAAATAATAAAGGGTTTTTAGCAATTCCGAGTTATATTTTTCATCATAAACTATTAAGCTATGAAGCAACTCTTGAGCAAAGCTCTCCAGCTCTGCCCTGTTCTCAGAACAGACAATTTTTCCCAAAGAGCCCAGCTCGCCAAAATAGACCACGCCGGTGGCATATTTATTTAACTTGGCCATGTCAAGCGCTTTTTCCGCTTCCTCCACCCCCTTTTTTAAGTCCTTAATCTCTTTACAGAGGGAACTGATACCTAATAGGATGGTAAATTGCTGAAACTGCCTGGAAAGGGCTTTAACAAGATACTGACCAAATTGCTTTACGTCCATTTTCGACTTAACAATAACCTGATGGGGCAAGAGCACAATCATTTGATTTAATTTGGTGGCTACCAAACAATTTTGGCCATAGCGCTCCACTTCGGTATTTATCTGGGTGGAGATTTGCTTCTTCACTTCAAATAGATATTCTTCTTTGCCGATGAACGACTCGCCATGTTCCAATTTAAAGAGAAACACATAATGCTCCTGTTTTAAATCATACCCCAAAAACTGCATGCGGTAGGCCAGCTCTTCCTCATTGTAGGTGCCGCTCACCAGTTCATTTAACAGCTCCCCCTTGATCTGCTGCTCTTTCTCCAGGGCAGTACGTTCGTTTAAAATTTGAAGGGCACAAATGGTGGAGGCCCGCTCCAAAGAGATGTATTCCAATTCGTTGTAGCTTCCCCTTTCTTTCAAAAAAGAGATATACCCTAACACCTCATTTTTGATGACGATGGGGGCGATCAGGCGCAGATGGGCCCAGCCGCTTTCCTCGGAAACCGCCAATTGTACCGTTTTTTTTTCATTGATCAGCTGGTGAATAATCTTTCTTTCCCGCACCCCATATTTGCGCGATTGGATAAAATCAAGGAGATTGTGTTGTTT
>CALFAC010000148.1 GCA_937927935.1 uncultured Bacillaceae bacterium | reverse complement strand
AAAGTCTGAGGTGATTTCATCTTGTTTTACTCCGGCATTATTAGTATATTGTATAGCGCTAAATTTCATTGTTTTATTTGCTTCTTTATCCTTAATGGATAATACTCCACTTTCAATAACAACATCATCTACGGTGATTTCCGCTTTATTTATAACGTTTGCTTTGTTAAAGCTATCTACAATTTTTACAGTTACTACATTGGATCTGATTTCTTCATCATCTTTTGTGACTACAATTTGATAATCAAACTCTTCATCTCCACCGTCATATAACCGTTGTAAAGCAGCTTTATTAATTTTTCCTGATGTATTTGAATATGCTTCTCCGCTTGTAGTATCCAATGCTTCGTCTGATGCATTAAATGTGATGTTATAGCCTGCATTTTCCAGATCTTGGACGGATACTTTTTGGCCGTTATTGATGGTGAATTCAAGTCTCAAGTTATCGTTAATCAGATCGAGTTCATCCGTTACTGCGTTAACCGATTTGACAACTATTTCACCTTGTACTGAATCCAGTTTATTTTGAATTGCATTTTGCAATGCGTTGGACAGAGCTACAGGGCCACCAAACAGGGTTACAGCCAGGTTTTGATTGCTTTCAAGCAGTTCATCGAGGTAGTCTTCAACAGGCTTGTCAAGAACGTTTCCGTTAGCGTTAGCATACAGAATCGGATTGCCGTAAACGGAAGCGCCGATAGCGTCAGCCAGTCTCCAGCCGTTCACGATGGATACACCGGCAGGATTGTTAAAGGTTTCTTTCGCAAATACAGCACTTGTCTCATAACGGCCTTCACCGGCAATGCGTTTTACATCGTAGTCTTTATCCAGTTCGTTAGCTACAGCAGCGCTGACGACTGAAGTACCGCCGACAATAATAACGTTTTCAATTCCCAGGTCTTTTAAGGCATCAGCGGTTTCTTTACGCACATTGTCTTTTTCCACCAAAAGAATGGGGTTACCGTTGTTAAATGCAGCTGCACCGGCAACCATGGCATCAGCGTTAGCCCAGCCGTTTACCACATAAGCGGTTTTGGAGTCGGTGTCAGCTTCTTCAGCAATAAGAGCAGCCGTTTCATAACGGTTTTCACCGTCTAAACGGGTAATGTCCAGATCAAGATCTTCCAGTGCTTCTTCAACAGCTTTGGATACAGCGGTGGTTCCACCAAGGATGTAAGCTTTGGAAGCACCCAGTTCTTCGATGGCGTCAGCTACAGCGTCAGACAGTTCATTGGCATCGGTAAGCAGGATAGGAGCATCAAGAGCACCTGCCAATACGCTGGCAGCCAAGCCATCGGCATAAGCAAATCTGTCTTCACCATTGACAATAATTACAGTGTCTGCGCTATCAAATTTGTCCAGCGCAATGTCAGCTGAAGTTTCGTAGCGGTTTTCACCGGCTACTCTCTGTACCTTATTGTCTGCTGCAAATGCCGCTGGTGTTAACAGAGTAACGACCAACGCAACAGCAACAAGGATAGAGAGCGTTTTGCGCAATTTACTCACAGAATAGTCCCTCCCATTTTTGTTGTTTCTATTAGTGGTATAGAGTAAGGTAAATCCCCCTAACTAACTATGTAACAATCACTCCCTTCAAGGCCCATGGTTGTGAACAGATAAATATATACAGGTGCCCATCCCCGGGACTTCAACCTGTATATGTTCTACTTTTTTAGTTGGTGTTATAGGAAGTGCTCCAAGGCACCTATAACCATGGTAACAGGATCAATCGTCTAGGCGACAGGTCTGATGAAAAGGACCGGATAGCTAGGATCACAGTTGCTATCATACCACAAAAACCAAAAAGTGTTAAGTCATTATCTCACTTTTTTAGTGCATTTTTCCTTGGAAACTCTACCAAATTTTTGAATCCAAGTCTATTATAATGTCTTCCTTTCGCTCTGTCACCCATAAAGCCACTGGTAATTATAACCACACTCAAATCTATTCGACGTTCAGACGTTGATTCCTGCCTCCCAGTCTATTTTTATTGGGAAATTTAGTATACCACTTCTATCCCGTTTTTGGACAACTTTTGATTCGTTTTCATCCGTATACTAGTCCGTCGGATGGGCTTGTCCAAAGCCCATCCGCTCATTTTCTCATATAAACGAAGGGGTCACTATTTATAAACGTTCCTTTGCCGTTTTTTGTTGCATAGGCGACCAAAGTATATCTCCCTTCAGGTAAGGGGTGATAATCAAGGTGACCGGTCCAGCGCGGCACATGTACCTGATCCACGCCCAGGTAGGTGTCAAGCGCCCCCACATAGTTGTGGTCCCGGTCAAAGAGCCACAGCTGCACCAGATCGGCCTTCTCGGGCAGCGTCAGCTGAATCTGATAGAGGCCACTGTCCAGGGGCAAAACATTGAGCGTCGCTGTTGAAAAGGCGGAGCTAATCGAGTCCGTATGTTTTCCATTTTGGACCTGATTTTCGGTTCGTTCTTTATCTGGTTTACTCCGCTTGCGGCTGGTGGGCAGGTCTCGTTTGGGCTGAGCTTTTGGTTCCTTCTCTTCCTCACTGCTTAAAAGCTGAGTGATGGCCGAATAGATGTTGAGCCGTCCCGCTTCAGGTTGCCGTAAAGCCAGCGCATCCCCTATATCCTTCAACCCCAATTGTTGCACCTGATAAGCCGTAGAGGTAAAGAGTGCAATCCTCTCTGCCGTGGATAACGGGGTGGCGCTTTCCTTTTCCGCCTGCATCAATAGGGCACTGGCGCCACTGGTCAGGGCAACCGCATTTTGGGCCCCATGGGAAGCGGTGTAGGCGTAATCCGTGCGATCTTCCGTTGTCGATAGAGGCAGGGTGGTTAAAGCAGCGGCTCCCGAAGTGAGCAGATCAGGCGTTGACGGCTGAACCGCTTCAGTTCCGGAAGCGGGTAGCAGCTCACCCGGTTTGGGGCCGGTTGAGATTTTAATCAGTTTGATCTCTGTCGGCCCAGATTGCCAGCGACTCTTCCTCATCTGTAAAAGAGCTTCCGCTTCACTCGCCCCAAGCACATAGGTGGGCAAGGGAAGTCCGGCAACGGTAAGACCGGGTTCTCCCACCTCGCTCAAATAGATGATCGCCCCAGCGGCACCCCCCTGATGGAGGGCAACAAGATAGTCCTGTAAGGGCAGCTGATCGTCGCGAAGAAGCACCATTTTGTCTCGCAGATCAAGCCGCTGAATCTCCGCCAAACTGTATTGACCGACGTAAATCAGCTCATGGCGCTTTTCAGATCGTGATGAACTGGAATGGGGGTTTTTAGCCGGACGAAGGTTGGCAATATAGACGCTATCCTCCAGCACCAGCTCCGCTGTAAAGGGCTGAGCCGGTCCGGGGACCGCATCGGCCTGTAAAGGAGACAATAAGTTTTCCGTTTCTATCTGCTCCGGGTCAACTGCCGTATGCAACTTAGGGTGGACGACCACCACATGATCTTTGGACTGGGCCCAATGAATCGCCTTGCCTAAGGCCCAATCGGTCTCCTGGTTAATCAAGGACAGGTTGATGATGTCGGCGCCATCTTGAACGGCCCGCTCCAGTCCGGCCAAAACGTGGCGGGTATGCCCTGTTCCTCCGGGACCGATCACCCGGTAGGCGAGCAGATTGGCTTCGGGAGCGATTCCCTCCAGGGCGCCTTTGGCGGCAATGAGACCCGCCATGCGCGTACCGTGGCTGGTGGGCTCACCGGCCGGGTTATCCGCAGCGGTTTCCAAAGGCGCATCATCGTGGTCGATAAAATCCCAGCCTTTATAGGGACCAAAGGCGTGCTCCAGGGCAGGATGACGGTAATCCACACCGCTGTCCACCACAGCCACGGTGACGCCATCCCCGGTGTAATTCCATTTTTTGCGAACGGTGTGTAGTCCCGTTAAACCCGGGGAGTGGACATCGGCTTGCTCCGGATCGTAAATGATGGGACCGTGATGGTTCTCAACGGCATACAAGAGATCGGGATAGATGGCGCGGATCCCCTCAATGGCTGCCAGACGGGGCAGCTCGGTGACGGGGAGACTGATCGCCATCCCGGCAAGCAAAGTGTCGTAGGTTATATCATCAAAGGTGACCTTGGGAATCTCCTTTTCTATGCGCTTCATCACTTTTCGACGCTGATAATCGATGTAACCTTTGGTTTGGCTAATCCCCAGATGTTCCGCTTCCACCAGGGATGGTGTTTCAAGCTCCACAATCACCCCGATGGGAGCTTTGCTGTACATATCATAGGTGCCGTACAGCTGGGCCAGCTCATCCACTTCTTGGGCCCGGGCTTCATGGGTGATACCGGGCCAGGTGATGAAGGCCACCAGACAAAAAATCAGAGCAAGCCTTTTGATTGGATCTCTTCTATCTCCCTTAGGCTGTTGAGACGCTGTCATGATGTTCCCCCGTTCCAGACTTGACAAGCAATTGCAAACACTTTTTACCCATTTTACATGAAAAGATGTAAAATGGCTAACCATTTTATGGATATTGGCAGAAAAAATCGCATGCCGAACTTGACTGCGAACATATGTTCTGTTAAACTGGACATACCGATCTCTATGCCTGGGAGGTGTCGGCCATGCACTGGGAGGCGGTGGAACAGTTCATTCAGAAGGGACAAGCGATCCTCCCCGTCAATAAACCGGGAGCGGGGGATGTGACCCGCCTGGTGGATCTAAGTGGTCGGGAAAGGGACTTAGCCATGCAGGCGTCTACGTTTTTAAAGCATGTTTTAGCGTTTTTCGGGGCAGATCTGGTCACCTTGCGTCGCCGCTTCGGTCCCCTCATTGGCAAAAAGAAAATGGTGCCCCTGCCTCTTTCCAGCACCCGCATTTTGATCCCCTTTAACACTCGGGAGGCGATTGGACGTCAGACGCGGACCGGCTGGGTGGTGGCCTGCCGGGTGATGGGGGTGGAGGAGCGGTCCGAGGTGCGCACGGCGATTCAGTTGATCAACTATACGGTTGAGGTGCATCATTCCCATGCGTTCTGTATGCAGCAGCTGCGCTACGCCCGGCTGGTACAGCTGGAGTTTGATGCCCTGCATAAACGGCTGGCCGAATCACAGGTGAGCGAATCATCTTCTCTGTATTCTGAATAGTGTTGGAATTGGAAGATGTTGGTGATGATTGGAGTGGCTATTCAATGCGACTCAATCATTAATGACTATTAACTACTATCAATCGCCTTCCGGTTGGCACCGGAAGGTTTTTATTTTGAGTTTTTATTTTTTAGCGGTGATTGTGTCTACAGACCGGTAACATTTTTCTTTTGGCGGTTAAAGAACGGGTCCCTGTTTTGAGGCCAAAGAGGACCGTGCGCTAAGGTGGTGTTGCGCGCCAAAACAGAGGGGCCGGCTCCTCCTGTAGGAGTTGATTAGGGATGAATCCAACTTCATTGCCTCCCTTTGAGGTGGTTTGTGAGCAGTTTTATCCCCTGATTCACCGCACTTTAAACAAGTATCGGATCCGGTGGGAACGGGAGGAATATATGCAGGTGGGGCGGATCGCTTTGTGGGAAGCGTATCGGAACTATGATCCCGGGCGGGGACCCTTTGCGGCCCTGGCCGTTCCATATGTGGAAGGGCGCATTTTACATGCCTTAAAGCGGCAGTATCGGTTGCCGCAAGTGCCCTTTAGCAGCTTTCAGCAGGATGATGAAGAAAGAGCGATCGACTGGCCCGATCCTTTGGCCGAACAAGCTTTTAACCGCTGCGAATGGGAGGAGCTGGTGGAGACATTAACGGCAGGGCTGTCTGAGCGGGAGCAAATTGTGGTGAGGGAACATCTTGTCCAAGGCATTCCCATGACTGAGTTGGCCCAGCGCTACGGGGTGTCAGGCGACACGGTGAAAACGTGGAAAAAGCGGGCGTTGAGAAAAATGAGAGGAAAAGTGGAAAAGATCTGTCCCCCTTTGGGCAGGTAAGCGGTATATAGAGGGTACATCCCGGGATGAAAAAGCAAAGGAGGGGAAACACCGATGGCCATTGTGAGCAATCCCTATGACACCCGGCTGATGCTGGTCTTCTATGTGGGTGATGATGAGGAGGGCCACCCCATTGAGAAAAGCAAAAGCATCTCCGGGGTGAAACCGGAGGCGTCCAATGAGGATTTGTATGCGGTCGCCCAAGCGCTGGCCAGTTTGCAAACCTACGAGCTTGTCGAGACGGAGCGCATCGACCGGGCCTCCCTCTATGACGACGAGGCTTAAGGCATGATCCAAAGGAGTCATGTAGCAAAAGGAGGTGAGCGACGTGGTGAAGGTGTTGGAATTGATCTTTGAAAACATGGCGGGGCGGACGGCCCGCTTCTCCCTGGAGTCGCCGGTGGAACCGGTGGATCCGGCCGCTGTGGCCCAGGTGATGGATGAGATGATTGCCCGCAACATTTTTACCACCTCCGGCGGCGACTTGGTCGCCAAGCGTGGCGCCCGGCTGGTGGCCCGGGAAGTTACGGAAATTGAGCTGCCTTAAGTGTGATGAAAATATACCGGGGAGCGGAGCGCCTCAAGTGCGGCGCCAAGCTCCCTGTTTTTCGCCCAAACGGCCAGAGATAAGGAGGGAAGGTTATGGATTGGGGGTCCATGCTGGCTGAGATCAGCTTTCCTATCCTGGTCACTTTTTATCTGTTGACCCGGATTGAAAGCAAGCTGGAGCAGCTCACCATATCCATCCAGACGCTCACCCAACACGTGAGCCGTGCAGCCGGTGCCAGAGTTCACCCTGAAGGTTATGGAATGGATACGCACTCCTATCAAACACGTTCTCCAGAATGATAACGAACGAAAGCTCACTTTGATAACTTTTCCAATCGTTCAATGCGCAGCACCCTGCTTTCCTTGTCATAGACCACCCGACCACTTTTAAGAGCATTCAGCATGGTTTGTCTGTGGAATTGGCGTCAACGGCCCGGACAACCTGATGGCCCCGTCGCTCTAAGGCCTGG
>CALFAC010000147.1 GCA_937927935.1 uncultured Bacillaceae bacterium | reverse complement strand
CCAAAAGGGGGGCGGGGTTGCCTCCTGTCATGGTGATGACGGGCACCTCTTCATCGATGGCTGCATCTAACATGTCCTCATAGGGCCGATGATGTTGCCCAATGGCAAAATTAACGCCAAAAGGTTTATCCGTCATTTGACGCACTTTTTTGATTTCTTCCCTTAAGCGTTCCGGGCTAGGTAGGGACATGGCTGTAATCTGTCCCAAACCTCCGGCATTGGAGACAGCTGCGGCCAGTTCCGCATAGGCAAGATAGGCAAGACCCCCTTGAATAATGGGACGCTGAATCCCCAACAGCTCCGTTAATCGGGTCCTCATCAGCCATCCTTCCCTTCTTCCTGTATTGATCAGTTAACCGGATTGTATATACTATTCTTTCCATCTGTCATTAATTCCTGTTTTAAGATCGTCATTTCTGTTATACTCTATATGTTTTAAAGCAATCTGCATTTTAGGAGCGAGTCTAGAGGTGAACGCACCGATGAATCGACTTGTTGATCATACTGTGACCCCCCTGTTTTCAGCACTGGTGAAACATGCACAACAAAACCCCTTACAGTTCCATATTCCCGGTCATAAAAAGGGCAGAGGGGCTGAACCTTCCTTCCGACAATTTTTGGGTGACAATGCTTTCTCCATCGATTTGATTAACATCGCACCGCTTGATGATCTCCACCATCCTAGCGGCGTGATTAAAGAAGCGCAAGAATTGGCCGCCGATGCTTTTGGGGCGGATCATACTTTTTTCTCCGTACAGGGTACAAGCGGAGCCATCATGGCCATGATCATGAGTGTATGTGGCCCGGGTGATAAAATCATCATCCCCCGTAACGTGCATAAATCGGTCCTTAGTGCCATCATCTTTGCAGGGGCCATTCCCGTCTTTATTCATCCTGTCATGGACAAGCAGCTGGGGATTTCCCATGGCATTACGCTATCCAGCGTGGAGTCTTCTCTCCAGCAACATCCCGATGCCAAAGCCGTTTTGGTGATCAACCCCACCTATTATGGGGTGGCCTGCAACCTAAAAGGCATCGTAGAACTGGCCCATCAGTACGGAATCCCCGTCTTGGTGGATGAGGCCCACGGGGTGCATATTCATTTTCATGAACAGCTGCCCATGTCGGCCATGGAGGCGGGGGCGGATATGGCGGCTACCAGTGTTCATAAGCTGGGAGGTGCCCTGACCCAAAGTTCAATCCTTAATGTGAAGGAAGGATTGGTTTCCGCCAAGCGGACGCAGGCGGTTTTAAATATGCTGACCACCACCTCCACCTCTTACCTGCTGCTCGCCTCCCTGGATGCGGCTCGTAAACAGCTTGTCCTCCATGGCCGGACGCTACTGGATCAAGCCATTAAGCTGGCCAATTGGGCTCGAGATGAAATTAATGCCATTCCTGGTCTTTATTGTATGGGCCAGGAAATGGTTGGCCGAGAAGAATCCATCTATGACCTGGATCCCACCAAGCTTCTGATCCATGTCCGTCAACTGGGGATTACCGGACATGACGCCGAAAAATGGTTGAGGGAAAAGTGGAAGATTGAGGTGGAACTGAGCGACTTATATAACATTTTGTGTCTCATTACGCCGGGAGATGATGAAGAAAGTGTTTCCCGTCTGGTTGAGGCCCTGCGGACGTTGGCCAAAGAAACGCGTTGCCACCTTACACAGCTAACGCCATTGCCGGTTACGTTGCCTGAAATCCCCAGCCTAGCCATGTCTCCTCGGGATGCCTTTTATGCTGATACCGAACTGGTTCCTTTTGATCAATCGGCCGGCCGAATTATAGCAGAGTTTATCATGATCTATCCTCCTGGCATTCCCATTTTGCTACCCGGTGAAATTATTACGGAGGATAATTTGGCCTACATTATGCACAACAAAGAGCAGGGGCTTCCCGTTCAGGGACCTGAAGACTTTGATTTTCGCTACCTGCGAGTAATCAAGGAATACCGGCCCATCCTGTAAAAGCAACATGAGCAGAAAAATAAACAAAAGTAGCATCTATAGAGTGGCTAAACAGCATCTTCCAAAGATTAAAGTTGTTTAAAAAGAGGGTAGATGCTAAGATGTTTAACAGAATGGTTACTGAGATGGAGGGGGAATAAGGTGGGCAAAAGTGCCTATATCCGTTTGGTGGATGAGTCAACCACAACCCAGGTGGATCTGGAAGATGTGAAGCAAAAGTTTGAACGCTACGTCGACATGACAACCAAAACAGGCGAACAGTTGGCTTGGGATTATGCCGGTGCTGCTTTTCCATATACCATTGTAGAACCTCCGGAAGGTAAAGGAAAATGGTTCTACCTTAAAGGAACAAACCCTAGCTTGTATAAATATATTGTAGTGGGTGTAGGCAAAAAAGAAGAGGAAGATGAGGCCAGCGAAGAAAAAGGCTATAATGTGATCCAGATCTTTCTTCCCGATGATGCGACCCAGGGAGACCTATCCAAAGCCAATGAATTGAGCAAGTATCTGGCTAAAACTTACCAAGCCGAGCTTCAGCTGTTTAACGGGCGCATCATGTACTGCTATCCCCGCAAACCATAAAATCAAACATACTTTCTCCTCCTTTTTCCTCTTCTCTTTTTCTTTTTTTTAACATAAAATAGAACATACGTTCTATATTGTCTGCAAGAGTGTTCAAGGAGGAGGACCTATGGAGCGCATCATTTTTTTGGTGGATATCCAGTCCTTTTTCGCCAGCATCGAAAAAGCGGATAATCCCTCTCTGCGGGATAAACCCATTGTGGTGGCTGGCGATCCCGAGCGGCGCAGCGGCGTTATTCTGGCCGCCTGCCCCCTGGCCAAACGCTGGGGAGTGGAAACGGCTGAAGCTTTGTGGGAAGCGCAGCAAAAATGTCCCCATCTGACCGTCGTTAAACCGCGCATGCAAAAATATGTGCAAGCATCTCTAGAGATAACCAACTTGATGTACACCTTTAGCGATTTGGTGGAACCCTACAGCATTGACGAACAATTTATTGATCTGACCCATTCCCTTCATCTATTGGCCAAAACACCCGCTCAAGCCGCCTTGCTGATCCAGAAAACCATTTATCAGCGCTTGGGGGTAAAAGCTCGGATTGGAATAGGCCCCAATAAAGTGCTGGCCAAAATGGCTTGCGATCATTTTGCCAAAAAAAATGAACGGGGAATAGCCGTTTTAGATCGGGAAACGCTGGCTGAACGGTTATGGCCCCTGCCCGTCCGCGCACTTTTTGGAGTGGGCCGCCGCCTTGCTCATCATTTGGAACGCATGGGCATCCGCACCATTGGCCATTTGGCCCAAACCCCTGTAACGGTGCTTAAAAAGCGCTGGGGCATCAATGGAGAGCGGTTGTGGCTAACCGCCAACGGCATTGATCACTCCCCTGTTTCGCCTGCCTCCCATTCCCGTTCAAAATCGATCGGTCACCATATGACCTTGCCCCGGGACTACATGGCTCTGGAGGAAATCAAAGTGGTTCTCTTGGAACTGTGTGAAGAAGTGAGCCGCCGCAGCCGGATGAAAGACTACGTGGGTCACACCATTAGTGTGGGGGTGCGGGGAGCACGATTAGACACCCCCATCGGCTTTTATCGGCAAACTCAACTGCCCGAAAAAACCAATCATGGTCCCGATCTCTTTCAGGCTGCTCTCACTCTTTTTAACCAGCATTGGAGCGGTTACCCCATTCGCAGCATCGGCGTCACTCTTTCGGGATTAGAGCGGGCCTCGGAACAGCAGCTGACGTTGTTTGATCAGCCCCTGGTCAAAAAAGAACGCCTTAACCGGGTTG
Organism: uncultured Bacillaceae bacterium; assembly: GCA_937927935.1. Classification (GTDB taxonomy): domain Bacteria; phylum Bacillota; class Bacilli; order Caldalkalibacillales; family Caldalkalibacillaceae; genus CALFAC01. The sequence goes on along the minus strand of CALFAC010000147.1, from coordinate 6,801 downwards.
TGGATCAAATTAAAGAGCGGTATGGGGACAGTGCCCTTTTGCGAGCCGTCTCCCTAACGGGAGCGGGCCAGGCCAGGGAGCGGGCCCAAAAAATAGGAGGCCACTATAAATAATAAAGATGTCTTTAAATCAAGAGACGTTTAGACGCTGTCTGCGGCTAATGGCCACAACAGCCACCCCTGCCCCAAACAGCCCCAGAGCCCCGGCAGCCAAACTTTGATCAAAGGTGAGGCCCAGCGCCCCGACCAAGACAGGCCCCGTCACCACACCCAAGGAAAAAAAGGCATAAAATAGGCCAAAAGCTTGTCCCCTCTCCTGCCGCTTTGTCTCGTCCACCACCAGTGCTGACATGGCCGGAAACAAAGTAGCAAAGCCGATCCCAAATACCACCATGCTGACCACTAAGCTGGGGGGAGTCTGGGTCAAGCTCAAAGCAACGAGACCTAAAGCCAGTACCCATAGCCCCCCCGCCATGGGCCAAAGCCTTCCCACCCGATCCGATAACCGATTGGTGGGCAATAAAAATAATAAAATGGCCACCAGTCCATACACGCTCATCAATATGCCCGTCAAAGCGGAGCCAAAGCCAAGCGCTTCCACCTTTAAAGGAAGGGCATACGTTAAAATGCCGACACCAAACATTAAGGCAAAAGCGCCGAGATAAGCCGGTCTAAGCCCTTCTTTCTTTAAGATCAGTAAGAGCTGAACCTTATTTTCATCTTTTATCGTTCCCTCAAAATGGGATTCCGACAAGAAAAGGGCGACTAAAAAAGCGGTCACAAACAGAAGGATAGCCACGCTTAGAAAAACCCATTCCAAGCTTAACTGCTGGCTTAAAACCCCTCCATAAGCGGGACCAATAATGGCAGCGAAGCCAATAGCGGCCCCTGACCAAGCCATCCCTTCTCCTCGCCTTTGTTGTTTTAAAAAATCACTTAAGAAGGCAAAAGCGGCCGGTACTACCAAACCGGCTCCCAACCCATGAACCAGGCGAATGGCTGCCAGCTGCTGAACCGAGGTGGCCCAGGGATATAAAAGCAGACTACAGCCAGCCACCACCAAGCCAACCATCATGATCAATTTACGTCCTTTTCGATCAATCCATTGTCCGGCCAGCATATTGCCCACCATATTGCTTAAAGAGTAAATGCTCACCACCAGTCCAATCCAAAAAGATGAGCCCCCCAGTGCTTGGGCATAGGGGGAAATAAGTGGTAATTGCGTAAAATTATCCAAAAAACCAACGATAATGACAAAATAGATGAAATTAGACACCCAGGATCACCTTGTTTCCTCTAAAATACTAACCCTGCAACAAAGCATCTCATTAAAAAAGGATGCCTAAAGTAGTGAAACTACCTTTTAAGGACATCCTCCCTTTAAATTAATCCCTGTTACCGCAGTTTGAACAGCGGCCGCTGCAGCCTCCGCCACAGCCTATTTGGTCAAAATAAGGATTGCCCGTGGATACTTTAATGGTCTCAGACACAGCATGGGCAATAATTTTGCTAACTTCCCTTAAAACAGATTCAAGGGCGCGTTCCGCTTGCTTGAAATTGGCAATGCTATCCTGCAGATCCAAAGTGCGTTTTAATTGACGCACTTCCTGTTTAACCTGGTGGTAATCGGGATGATAGGGTCCAAAGCGTTCCACTTCTTCTAACGCTTCTTTCTTCTTAACAAATTGGCGGATCAGCTTCTGAGCCTCTTCATCCTGACGCAACCGCGCTTTACATTCTCTATATTGTTTGGCCTCTTCCGACCGGATTAACAACTGGTTTAAACGCTCCGTCTCTTCCAAAATGGCGGTCAAATCGATTGTGGTTGTGGTCAAGCTACCACCTCCACCCCTATTGTATCATGTTTTAGTTTAAATAGTATTTTTTTATCAGGGATAAAAAACGGCTAGCGGGTATGGCGAAGCCCATGCTTTGGTGGGATTGGATAATAATGGCATTCATGCCGATCACCTCTCCCTTGATGTTAAAGAGAGGACCGCCGCTGTTTCCAGGATTAAGGGTGCAATCGGTTTGTAACATATCGACATAGTGGGTATTCATCGTAGAGACCGTCCGTCCTTTGCCGCTTAGAACACCCATGGTTAATGTATGTTCGAAACCAAAGGGGTTGCCTAAAGCAAACACTTTTTCCCCAATGCGGGCTTCAGTGCTGAACTTGACGGGAGTAAGGGGGGTGGTGGGCTTTATTTTCAGCAAAGCCACATCTTCATCAGGCCAGGACAACACCAGCTTTCCTTGGTATAGCTGGGCATTTTTGCCGCATTTAACATTAATGGCTGAAAGACCAGCCACAACATGATAACACGTTAAAATATATCCTTTGGGATGAATAACCATTCCGCTACCAAAGGTTACTTTTTGTTCAGAGCGTTCCGGAGGGAAAAAGAAGGGTGAGAATCCAGGAGGAGTATGCGGATGATCAAGCTTGATGCCTTCAATTGAAACAACCCGATGCTTCAGTTTGCGATAAAGATCTGTCAGACGGCTCCCCATAGACACGACTCCTTATGAAGCAGTTTTCAGCCTGATGGCCAAACGAGGCGGGAAAGCCTGGCCTTACAGAGCATAAATTAAACTAATACATATTATGAACCTCACAAGGAGATGTTCCATAGACTGCTACTGAAGAGCAAAGTAAGCTAGAGGGGAACCAAGGATTATGATCGTTATCGCTCATCGCGGCTCATCACAGCTTGCTCCCGAAAACACGCTGCCGGCCATTAAACAAGCCTTGCATGATGGCGTTGACGCCATAGAGATAGATGTTCAGCTTACCCAAGATAACAAGGTGATTGTTATCCATGACGAATGGCTGAACCGCACCACGACGGGCAGCGGTTTTGTTTTTCTTACGCCTTACGCACGGATTCGTCGTCTCGATGCTGGTTCCTGGTTTCACCCCCGCTTTAAAGGGACACATGTTCCTCTCTTGGAAGAAGTGTTGGAAGAAGTTAAACATAGCAACGTTACACTCCACATTGAACTAAAAAACAATTTTATTGATTATCCTGGGTTGGAAAAACAGGTCATCAAGCTGGTAAAACAGTATAATATGGAGGAGAGAGTGATCCTGTCCTCCTTCCGCCAAGACAGCCTGGAAACCTGCCTCTATCTGGCCCCCTCAATCAAAAGGGGGTTATTATGGTGGGGAAGTTTAACTCCCTTGATTAACAATTCTCTTTGGCAAAAGTTGCAACTATATTCCATTCATCCTTCCATCCTGTTTCTTACATCAGAAGTGAGAACCCTCCGAAAGAAAGGAGTTCTTATTTTTCCCTATGTGGTGGAGCGAAAGTCACAGCTTATGTTATGCCGTCGTCTAAAGGTGGATGGCGTATTTACTAACTCTCCCCGTCAAATCCGGAAGCTGCTTGGACAAAATTTTGGGTAAAATAGCGCTCCACCACCCCAACCCCTAAATGGGTAAAATCAGGTTCCACAATATTTTTCCGATGACCCGGACTGTTCATCCAACCGTGGTGGACATCCGCTGCATCTACATAATTCCAGGCAATGTTTTCCCCCGCTTTGACAAACGTTATCCCTCCTTCTTCCAAACGTTGACCCAAATCGCCATACCGGGGAGAATGATGATTAAAATAGTGATGTTTGGCCATGTCGGCACTGTGACCTCGGGCCACAGCAGCCACTTGGCTGTCCCAAAGAAACGGATCTAAGCTTAAATGGGAGCGGGTTACGTTGGCCAATTCAAAGATTTGCCGCTCATATGCCGCCTCGACGGCAGCCATATCCCCATCATCCATCTCTGGAGGTTGGGGAAGCGAACCTATATACCGTACTGTATACGGCTTTTGAACAAGCAATGTGTAGAGATCCATCAAACGCATCCCTGCAATGCGTTCTTGATCATGCACATCAATATACAGTTGGACGGCCACCGAATCGTTGATTAAAAATAAAGGACGCTCCCTTTTTTCCTGCGGATTAAGCAAAAAGGTGAAAAAACCACGCTGATCTGAAAACGATATTTCCCCCTGGGGCATTTTTAGTTCACTCCAGGCTTCATAGGGCATGCCGATTGTCCACCCCTGCCAACTCCAATCCCCTGCATTGGTATAAATGGTGTTCACGTATTGATCCCGTAAGCCCACCTGCAGATAGTAATCCCAGTGATCCACATAGATCCACCATTCGTATCCATAGGCACTGGGTTCAATCCGATCGGGGGGACCCAATACTTGTTCCAGCTCGTGGCGCGACATCCCAATGGTGACGGATAGATTTAAGGACAAATGGTGAAGGGATACATCTTGATCATCCACGTCTTCTTTTTTGGTCAAACTTTTGGTATCAAAATGTTGGCCCCATGCCCAGCTTGATCCAATAAGACTATTTTGCCCGTATCCTTCAGGTTGCTCAACATCGCTGCGCTCCAGCACATTTTGCGAAAAGTCCAGTCCCCACACCAAAAAAATAGATAAAATCAGCCCAAACAGGAGCCGTCGTACCCATTTCATCTAGTTTAAGCCTCCATCGTAATGCTTATCTCTTTTTTTGCCCTTTTCCCTATTTGTTAAACATTTTATAAACAACACAACCATCGGGTCACCTCTGCTGACGAAACGCCCCTTACGGTTTACCGAAATTTAATTTGCATCTGGAGCTTATTCATACTATTATAAAGAGGGAAATAGGCCTAATAGGGAGGGACATTGCAGATGATCCTTGAAGATACAGGAATTGAAGGATTGGAAATCAGCGTTAGAGACTTGGATTTGGCGATGAAACATATCGGGTTCATCCGTTGGGCCTGGGATTATAAAAGAGCCACTTACGATTATAAATATGTGGATCAAAGGAATGGCCAAACCTATTATGTGCGGGTACCGGCCGAAGCGGTCAAAGGCATCATTGAGGAATCAAGCGATGCCATCGTTAAAATTGGCCGCCCTTACGTGGGGGTATACACCTTTCCCAGCGGAGTGGCTTATGATCGCGAAATTCCCCAACATGTTGTCAATCAGGCCAAAGCCAAATTGGAGAAATTAAATAGCCTCGTCAAAGTGGAAGAAGAAGAAGAGTCCACGAGCCACTAAGATGCAAAATGACCTTTCTGATAACGAAAGGTCATTTTTATCTCATTGATCCAGTTCCTCTTGTGCTTCCTCATCCGTTGGCTCCATTTGGGAAGGTGTTCCAAAGTCAATATCTTCCACTCGTACATTAACTTCACTGACATATAAACCGGTCATCTGTTCCACCGCTTCTTTCACATTCCATTGCACCTTACGGCACACTTCATCGATTTTATGCCCATAACCGACGATAACCCGCAGATGGATCTGGGCTTGATTGTTATCAATGAAAACCTGGACACCTTTATGCACCTGTTTGCCGCTCACTCGGCGAGCAATTCCCTCAACGATTCCGCTGGACATGGCGGTTATCCCTTCAGTTTCTAGAGTGGCCATGCTGGCAATCACCGCTACCACATCATCGGCGATGCGGATTAATCCCTTTTCTTTAGTCTCTTCCATGGTTAAGCCTCCTTAATCTTCTATACCAGTATATTCTCCATTAAGCAAATAAATCCTGTTATCAATGCTTTGGGAAATCGTGAGGCCATTTTCTATCTAAATGCTGGTATCCCAAAAGATTTGATACTATAATAAAAAGAATGGAAGGTGCGGCAGAGAGGAAGAACCAAATTGAGAGAGATTTTTACATTAAAACGCCTCATCGTCAGTGTCGTCTTAATCCTTGGCCTTTATTTGCTTTATCGTTACTTAGCTGCCTTTATGCCCCTTATTCTTGCCTTATTCACAGCATTGCTCCTTGAACCCCTTATTAGATTTACCCAAAATACACTGCGTCTTAAACATCGGCTTCTTTCGGTGAGTGTTGTCTTTATTTTTTTTGTTTGTATAATCGGGGCGCTCTTTTACCTGGCCATTACCAAATTGGTCAATGAGGTTGTCAAATTTATGGGCCGTCTACCCTACTATATTAGTCAAGGCACCTATCTTGTAGAAACATCGATCAACCGGTTTAATGAAACGATAGCCACTTTACCCCAGCCCCTTATTGATGAAATCGAGAAGCAGAGCGTGATGGTTATCAGTAAGGCGCAAGAGCTTTCGCAACAAGCACTGGCCATTCTGGCCGACTGGGTACAGGCCATTCCAAATTTAATTGTGGTCGTGATAATTTACCTTATCACACTATTTTTAATCAGTAAAGATTTACCGAGGTATATTGATTCTTTTTATAAAATATTCAAGGAAGAAACAGCCGAAAAAGTGCGCTATATGAGTCAACGCTTGCGTCGGGTCTTTACCGGCTTCTTTAAAGCCCAGTTTTTGGTGAGCATCTTAATTTTTATCGTGGCCTACATTGGCTTATTGATCATCACCCCGAGAAATGCCTTGCTGATGGCCTTTATCATTTGGGTGATCGATGTCATCCCCATTATTGGCTCCATTGTGATATTGGCCCCCTGGGCCGCCTTCCACCTGTTGGCAGGGTCTTCATCCATCGGCATTCAGTTGTTAATCTTAGCCTTAATCTTGCTTATTATTCGACGTACTGTTGAACCGAAGGTGATGGGGGATCAAATTGGCCTGCAGCCATTGCCCACTTTAATTGGCATCTATCTCGGCTTCTATTTTTTAGGTGTTGTGGGGCTTATCGCTGGTCCCTTGGTGATTATCGCCATTCAGTCCGCTGTAGAAGCCGGATTGATCCGCTTTAATTTTAAAATCTGATTGTGCTACTGGAGGTTTAAGCCTAATGAAATAATGACAAAGGGGCGCCTAACGAG
>CALFAC010000146.1 GCA_937927935.1 uncultured Bacillaceae bacterium | reverse complement strand
TGATTTCAACAACAAAGCCTGTAGACCTGCTCCTTTTTGGAGCTTTTGTCTACAGGCTGAAAAAACCTTTGGTTCATTGAACCAAAGGTTTTTTTAAGCTGCCCGAAAGCGTAAGAAACTCTAGATTATTCATGCTGGCCTTGATATTCCTGTTCCTGGACGTGATGGACAAGCTGAAGGTGACATTGCGGACAGCTTAATAAATGGAAACATAGGTGATGAGTGAGGTCTTGATAGCCATTGGTTAATTTAAGCTGGTCAATTTCTCGATAGGGACTATATGGGTTATAATAGTCAGAAAGTCGCCCCATATCCTCCAGGGGGCGGTGACAGCGGGGGCATGGTTGGATGAGTGAGTCAAATCCGTTACAGATGGGGCAAATCCACATCATTCTCCCTCCAGAAGTTCCACATCACTTGGGCTTTAGAGATTAGTTTGGCTTAAAATGTGCCCCCTGATGCAAACAAGACCTTTAAAATGACGATGCACCACAGATCAACCGATGGAGTGATGTAAATGGCAAAGTACACATTGGTGAAGCATTTTTGGATGGCCTGTGCCCATGCGGTGCACGGAGCAGGGAAATGTGAACGAATCCACGGTCATAATTTTAAAATTACGTTTTGCATTGAAGGACGGCAGTTGAATGAGCATGGTTTGCTGATTGACTTTAGGGAAGTGAAACATGCTTTGGAGAAAAAGTATGACCACCGCCTATTAAACGATTTTCCCGAGTTTGATCCTGAACGAGGGGGGATCAATCCGTCCACAGAAAGAATGGCGGAGGTATTTTACCATCATATTAAGGCTTTGTGTGCTGAAAAGCCTAATAAACCTGTGCTCAAATGGGTGGAAGTACAGGAGACCAATGAAGCCTATGCCCGCTATGAGGAGGAATAAAAACAGGCTTATCTCATCTGGAGATAAGCCTGTTTACATTTCATCGTTCTAACTTACCACTCCAAGCCATTCTAGGAACGTCATTAAACTGAACCAGCCAAACACAAGCGCACCCACCAAGGAAAAGGCAACACCTAAAGCGTTTTTCTCTCTTGCTGTATTTATGAGCCCCCACACGCAAAACAGGGTGATCAGTGTGGTAACAACGATGAACAACACGGGGATTCTCCTCCTTTATCAGCCCATCAAAAGTCCTCTGCTAGGTAGTCTTTCCCTTAGATCCTATTTTATTTTATCATAAGCGTGTCGTTTGTCGAGAGGTAGGCATATATGTATACAAAACTTTTAAGACTGCGGAGGAAGAAAATGTGTGCATCCGCGTTTATTTCCTTGGGACCAGATCATTACGATGAGCTCTATCAGCAGCTAAGTGATCATGAACCCTGGTCTGTCCTTCCCTTTGATGCTCTGCTCCGCTATGGTTTTGATCATCCCTATCATCGCTGGTTTGCCGAGGTGGACCGGGGCCGGATCATCGGGATCATTTATGCCTACCACCAATTCCTGTTTGTATTATATCCTGCTCTTCCCGACCATACCCAATTAGATTGGTTTTTAAGCCGTTTTTTTCCCCAGTTTACGCTGTGTGGTTCTCGGCAGCAACTTAATTGGGCCAAAAGGCACCTTTATTCATTTCGCTCCAACCCTCTTGACCAGTCTCGTTTTGTGGTGCAGAGTGATCAAACCATTAAACTTCTTCAAACTCCCCCACCTCAATTAAAAGGGATCACGATTCGTCCCGCGGTGAAGGGTGATTTTCATGCTCTGTTGAATCTGTATCGTGGGACAGAGGTGGAGCATGAGGTGGATCAGTACTTGATTTGGGATTTGCTTCGCTTTAATCAGGTGATCATTGCCGAAAGAGAAAAGCCCATCGGTTCCGCCATGCTGTTAAAAGAAAGTCCCCGCTATTGTCTGTTGGGGGGGCTATTTGTTGATCCTTGCTACCGGAAGCGGGGGATTGCCTCTGCATTAGGGTTTACCCTGCTAAAACGGGTGTTGAATAAGGGAAAGCAGGCCTGCTTTTACTATCGGGACCCAGCCATGGCCCCTTTTTACCAGCGAGGTGGATTTCGTACCATCGGCAACTGGCATACTTACGCTTTTACTTCAAAATAAGCGATATTTTTAATTGGAGGGGCAGTGTGTTTGCCTATTCCATAGTGGAGATGGATGGGCCCGCCGTCCTGAATCAGCTTGCCTTCATGGGCAAAGGCCAGATAAGCTTTTTTTGCTTCATCCAATGAAAGCTGTACTGTTTTTCCATCTTTTAAATGGCAGACTACCCATTTGGCCTCTTCCAGCGGCTCAGCATTGTTGAGAAAGGGTTCAAAAGGGATGGCGTAGGAGCCACTCACCTCCCGTTCAGGGACCTGCTTCACTTCTCCAGTTTGGATATAGTGGGTCAGATCGATTTTTCTTTTATCAAAGATCCATACCGTTGGATCAAGATTAATGGTAAATTGTGTTGCTCCCTTGATCGGTATGATGTGCATGCAACCACTCTCCTTTCTGATTCCCCATTCATTATAATGGTTTTCTCCAGGTTATACCATGTCCCTTACGTCTGCCATATTTTCTGTCCCATTCCTTGCAATTTTTTAATGTTCAGCGTATGATTAGAATAGATTAGGACATGGGAACGAACGGAGGGATCAGAGAGAGTGTCCACGGAAATGGTGACGGGCAGCAAAGAAAAAGCACTGGCCCTGTTAAGGCAAGATGCTGAAAAGATTCTTAAACTTATCTCTGTTCAAATGGAAAATTTAACCATGCCCCAATGCCCTCTGTATGAAGAAGTGCTGGATACTCAAATGTTTGGCTTATCCCGTGAGATCGATTTTGCGACCCGGTTGGGTTTAATTGAAGAAAGTGTGGGCAAACAAATTCTCTCCGAACTGGAACAACGTTTAGCTGAGCTTCATGATGCTTATGAGCGGGAGAACAATCGATCGCAAGTTGATAATAGATGAAAAAGGAATACAAAAAGAGAGGTCAATCACCTCTCTTTTTTACCCTGTTTGGTTCGATTAGATTCTTCATCATGGAAGGGTCGGGTAGAATCAATTAAACCGTTATCGGGACTGACTTGACCTCCACCTAACCCTTCGTTGATCATTCGATCAATATCCACATAATACTTTTCTCGTCCCTCATGATCAATATCACGGTTTTTCTTCTCCATCTGATTGAGACCTCCCTTAGTTAATCCACCTCCCGTACAACTTATAGTGTGGCCACTCTTCATTCTGCCCATGCATGACCGCAACATGGCTATGGCTGGACCGTATTTTCAGCTGCCTGAGTGCGCTGGGCGGGCTGAGTTTGCTTATAAATTTCCACCGCTTTTGGGATATCCCCTGGGTTAAAGGCGGAAAGAAATTTTTCCGTATCGCTAAAATACAGGCGTTGGGCTTTGATTTCACCTTCATTTTTAAGCAAGATGAGCAGGGCGACCAGGTGATAAAAGGGGATTCCTGTTTGTTCGGCGTCATAGATGTTATTTTCGGCCACGTAGGTATCAAAGTAGCGCACGTAGGTAACATGTAACGTGTGCTTTTCGCCATTGTGATCATAAACAACAACAGATTCATTAAACATATCTTCTGGCGAGTTGGGCAGTGATTTTTCGTACTCAAAACCGGTACACTCATAGATTTGCATTGCGCATCCTCCTGAGGGATCATTTATCGTTCATTCACATTATATCAAATCTGATCAGCATAAAATCAATATCATCATGATCAGACGTATCCTAATGAAGTTGGTCGCTATATTCACTTAGAGAAGCATTTATCCCAATCCATCAAATGTTAGGATTTGAAAAAATATTTGAGATGGTCTATTCTAAACATATATTTGGTAATGTAAACTCTATTTTTAAATTTGCTAAGGAGGGGCATCGCCATGAGTGAAGAAATTTTAAAAGCCACTGGAACCGGATTTAATATGGAAGATTATGATCAAGCCCGCCAGAACTTTTCCTGGCAAGAAGTAGAAAAAGCGTTTTCCTGGTATAAGACAGGCAAGGTAAACATGGCATATGAAGCAATTGACCGCCATGCTGAGGGAGAGCGGCGGAACAAGGTGGCCCTCTATTACAGTGATCCCACTGGACGTGATGAACAATACACTTTTCAGGAGATGAAGGAAAAATCAAACCAGGCGGCCAATCTGTTTAAAAAAATGGGCATCAACAAAGGAGACCGGATTTTCATCTTTATGCCCCGCACACCGGAGCTTTATTTTAGCCTTCTAGGGGCTCTTAAACTGGGGGCTGTTGTGGGACCGCTCTTTGAAGCGTTTATGGAAGGGGCGGTAAAAGATCGTTTGGAAAACTCCGAAGCGGTTTGCCTGGTGACGACGCCGGAGCTTTTGCCTCGGGTGCCTACGAGCCAATTACCGGACTTAAAACATGTGGTCTTGGTTGGGCAACAAGTGGATTTGGCCCAAGCCCAGAAGGAACATCCTACGGTTAGGTTTTATGACTTTCATCAGGAGATGCGTGAGGCATCATCCGATTTTGATATTGTTTGGGTGGATAAGGAAGACCCCCTCATTTTACATTATACCTCAGGCTCCACCGGTAAACCCAAAGGGGTGCTCCATGTTCATTACGCCATGGTGCAGCACTACATAACAGGCAAATGGATTTTCGATTATAAAGAAGACGACATCTATTGGTGCACCGCCGATCCGGGCTGGGTGACAGGCACCTCCTATGGGATATTTGCCCCCTGGCTTAACGGCGTGACCAATGTGATTCGGGGAGGACGCTTTAATCCTGATGATTGGTACGCCACCATTCAAAAATATAAAGTGACCATTTGGTACAGTGCTCCCACCGCCTTGCGCATGTTGATGGCTGCCGGGGATGATGTGGTGAAAAAATATGATCTTTCCTCGCTGCGCCATATTTTAAGTGTTGGCGAACCCCTTAACCCTGAAGTGATCCGCTGGGGTTTAAAAGTTTATGGCCAGCGCATTCATGATACCTGGTGGATGACGGAAACAGGGGCCATCTTAATTGCCAACTATCCCTCGATGGATATTCGACCGGGTTCCATGGGCAAACCGTTTCCCGGCATTGAAGCCGAAATCATGGATGATGAAGGCAATATCCTGCCGCCCGGCCAGATGGGCAATCTGGTGATTAAAGCGGGCTGGCCATCCATGATGAGGGCCATTTGGAAAAATGAAGCCAAGTATAACGAATATTTTCAGTTTAAAGGTTGGTACATCTCCGGAGATTCAGCTATAAAAGATGAAGACGGCTATTTCTGGTTCCAAGGCCGGGTGGATGATGTGATCGTCACCTCAGGGGAACGGGTGGGCCCCTTTGAGGTGGAAAGCAAATTGGTGGAACATCCGGCTGTTGCGGAAGCCGGTGTGATTGGCAAGCCGGATCCTGTCCGGGGCGAAATTATAAAAGCGTTCATTTCTCTCAGGGATGGTTATCAACCTTCAGAGGAACTGATGGAGGAGATTCGCCAATTTGTGAAGACTGGCCTGGCTGCCCATGCAGCCCCGCGGGAGATTGAGTTTAAAGATAAGCTGCCTAAAACTCGCAGTGGTAAAATTATGCGCCGCGTTTTAAAAGCTTGGGAGTTAGGGTTGCCCACTGGGGATCTATCCACTTTGGAAGATTGATGGAAACTGGGCTATAGATATAAAAAAAGCATAGTTTATGAAAAAAAGATACAGTATTGACTAAACATTTGCTGCTGACATATATTTGTCAGTAGCTTTTATTTTTTATATTTAACGATTCCGGCAACTCTTTCATTTAATGGAGAAGGAGGTTAAAACGGTTTTCATTTGACCGGTTTATGGTAAAATAAAGCCTAACTGTGAGAAGTTGGTTTTAGTATGGCTTTATTTTAATGAAGGAGCGTCGGTTCCCGGTATGAGGGACAACTTAAAGAGGGACAACGTTAGGGGTACACCCACAGTACATGTAGGACAGCCCGATTTTATCCTTCTAGTGGTCACCATCGTTCTGGTCGGTTTTGGCATCGTTATGGTGTACAGCGCCAGTCACCATGTGGCATATGCGGAGTTGGGCGATAGTGCCTATTTTTTAAAAAGGCAATTGGTTTGGGCTGTGATCGGTTTTATTTTATTATACATAGCGATGAACATTCCCTATCTGTTTTATCGGAAGCTGATTCCGATTGTGCTTTTGGTGCTGTTGATCATGATGGTGCTGGTTTTAATCCCAGGCATCGGAACGGAAGAATATGGCGCCAGAAGATGGTTAGATTTAAAAGTGATGACGTTACAGCCTTCGGAATTTGTCAAACTGGGCTTAATCCTTTACCTGGCTTCCATTTTCGCCAAAAAACAATCCTACATTGATAACTTTAAAAAAGGCGTCCTGCCACCCCTTATGATCGCCGGACTATTTTGTGGTTTAACCTTAGCACAAAAAGATTTGGGGACAACCACGCTGTTAATGATGTTTACTTTAATCATAATGTTTGCCGCCGGAGTGCGTCTCTTGCACATTATCGGACTGGGACTTGTAGGAGCAGCCTGTTTTGCCATCTTTGCCCTGACTCAGCCATACCGCTTGAAACGGCTGATCGCATTTAGAGACCCTTGGGCTGATCCGTTAGATTCCGGTTACCAATTAATTCAATCACTGTACGCCTTTGGAAATGGAGGCCTGTGGGGAGCCGGTTTTGATAACAGCGTGCAGAAACAGTTTTATTTAACCTTTGCCCATACCGACTTTATTTTTGCCGTTATTGGGGAAGAATGGGGGTTTATCGGCACATCGGCGGTGATTTTGTTATACCTGGTATTGGTTATAAGGGGAATTCAGGTTGCTTTACGTTCGCCCCATCCTTTCGGCATGCTGCTGGGCGTCGGATTGGCGAGCATGGTCGGCTTGCAAGCGATGATCAACATGGGAGTGGCCTCCGGTTTATTACCTGTGACCGGTTTAACGTTACCTTTTATTAGTTACGGGGGGTCATCTTTACTCCTTAACTTAGTTTCAATGGGCATTTTACTCAACATCTCACGCTATAGTGCGATTCAAACGAGAAAGGAGAAGGATAAAGATGAGTTTAAACTCCGCGCCCTTTAATAAAATTTTGGTGGCCAATCGCGGAGAAATTGCCATCCGTATTTTTAGAGCTTGCACCGAGCTGAATATCCGTACGGTGGCTATCTATTCCGAAGAAGACCGGACCAGTTTGCATCGATTTAAAGCGGATGAAGCTTATCTCGTTGGCCAGGGTAAAGGCCCCATTGAAGCTTATCTTGATATCGAAAGTATTATAGAAGTGGCCAAACGAAATAATGTGGATGCCATTCATCCTGGCTATGGCTTTTTATCGGAAAATGAAACCTTTGCCCGCCGCTGTGAGGAAGAAGGGATCGTCTTTATCGGTCCTCGTCCAGAGCATCTGGCCATGTTTGGGGATAAAGTTGAAGCCCGTAAACAAGCGATTGCAGCCGGCTTGCCTGTTGTTCCTGGAACGGAGGAGCCGGTCAACTCGCTGCAAGACGTGCTTCTCTTTGCCAAACGGTACGGCTACCCCTTTATTATTAAAGCGTCCTCAGGCGGTGGAGGGCGGGGCATGCGCATTGTGAACAACCGGGATGAAGCGGAGGAAGCGTTTAAACGAGCCCGTTCGGAAGCTAAAGCTTCCTTTGGCAATGATGCCGTCTACCTGGAAAAATATATAGAACGGCCCAAGCATATTGAAGTTCAAGTGCTGGGTGATGTTCATGGCAATATCGTTCACCTGTATGAGCGGGACTGCTCCGTGCAGCGGCGCTATCAAAAGTTGGTCGAGGTGGCTCCCAGCGTCTCCATATCCGATTCCTTAAGAGAGAGAATCTGCCAAGCGGCCGTCCAATTGATGAAAAAGGTGAACTATGTGAATGCCGGCACGGTGGAGTTTTTAGTGGGACAGGATGGTCAGTTTTACTTCATCGAAGTGAATCCACGGATTCAGGTGGAACATACTATCACCGAACTGATCACCGGGATTGATATTGTTCAGTCCCAGATCATGATTGCAGCGGGGTATTATTTGCACAAGGAGCCCTTAAACATTCCTTATCAGGAAAAGATAGTGGCCAATGGATATGCCATCCAGTGCCGCATCACAACGGAGGATCCGGCCAACAACTTTATGCCTGATACGGGTAAATTATTGGCCTACCGTTCAGCAGGGGGATTTGGCACCCGGCTGGACGCCGGTAACGCATTTCCCGGGGCTGTGATTTCCCCCCATTATGATTCCTTATTGGTTAAAGTATCCACCTGGGCCACGACTTATCAAGGTGCGGCCACCAAAATGTTGCGTAACTTGCGAGAATTTAGGATTAGAGGGGTCAAGACCAATATTCCCTTTTTAGAAAATGTGGTTCAACATAAAGATTTTCTGAGCGGCCAGTATGACACCTCTTTTATTGATAGTACCCCGGAGCTGTTTGTTTTTCCCGAACGGCGTGACCGAGGAACAAAACTGTTAACGTATATCAGTGAAACCATCGTAAACGGCTACCCGGGTTTAGAAAAGGTGGAGAAAAAACCAAATTTTCCTCCTCCGCGCTTGCCGGTCGTCTCTTATCGGGAACCGTTTACACCAGGGACAAAACAGATTTTAGATGAGCAGGGGCCAGAAGGATTGGTGGAATGGATCAAAGGGCAAAAACAGGTGCTCTTGACCGACACCACTTTGAGGGATGCCCATCAATCTTTGTATGCCACTCGTTTTCGCACCTATGATATGTTACGGGTTGCTGAAGCAACGGGGAAATTGGTCCCGCAATTGTTCTCCCTGGAAATGTGGGGGGGTGCCACCTTCGATGTTTGCATGCGCTTTTTAAAGGAAGACCCCTGGGAGAGGTTGGAAGCTTTAAGAAAGAAAATCCCCAATCTCTTATTTCAAATGTTATTGCGGGGAGCCAATGCAGTGGGTTATACCAACTATCCCGATAATGTGATCCGGGAGTTTGTCCAACAGGCGGCCCAAAATGGAATCGATGTGTTCCGCATTTTTGACAGTTTAAATTGGATTGAAGGAATGACCTTGGCCATTGAAGCGGTCCGGGATGCTGGCAAAGTGGCGGAAGCAAGCATCTGTTATACCGGTGACATAGATGATCCCACTCGGACCAAGTATGATCTCAACTACTATGTGAACATGGCTAAAGAGTTGGAACAGGCTGGAGCCCATATTTTGGGCATCAAAGATATGGCTGGGCTGCTTAAGCCGTATGCTGCCTACAAGTTGATCTCCGCTTTAAAAGAGGCTGTCAATATCCCCATTCATTTGCACACCCATGACACCAGCGGCAATGGGGTGGCCATGTATCTTAAAGCGATTGAAGCGGGGGTGGATATTATCGATGTGGCCGTCAGCTCCATGTCCGGCCTCACTTCCCAGCCCAGCATGAACGCCATTGTGGCCGCTTTACAGGGTGATGAACGGGATACTGGACTGGCGTTGGCCCATGTGGAGAAATTAAGCCGTTACTGGGAAGATGTGCGTCGCTATTACCAGGGGTTTGACACCGGTTTAGTGGCCAGCAGTACGGAAGTGTATAAGCATGAAATGCCCGGCGGTCAATATACCAATTTGCAGCAGCAGGCCAAAGCGGTGGGGCTGGAGCACCGCTGGGATGAAGTACAGGAAATGTATAGTCGAGTCAACATGCTCTTTGGCGATATTGTCAAAGTTACCCCTTCTTCTAAAGTGGTGGGGGATATGGCCTTATTTATGGTGCAAAATAATTTAACGGAGCAGGATGTTTTGGATAAAGGGGAAACGATCAATTTTCCCGATTCCGTCGTCCAGTTCTTTATGGGCTATTTGGGTCAACCGTATCAAGGTTTTCCCAAGCGGTTGCAAGAGGTGATCCTGAAAGGGAAGGAGCCGATCACCTGTCGGCCGGGTGAACTGTTGGAGCCCGTTGATTTTGAACAAGTGAGTAAAAAACTGGAACAAAAATTTGGACGCTCGTTTAAAAAAGAAGAGCTGCTCTCCTATGTGATGTATCCCCAGGTGTTTGAAGAATTTGAGGAACACCGTCAGCGCTATGGAGATGTATCTGTTTTAGATACCCCCACCTTCTTCTACGGCCTGCGTTTGGGTGAAGAGATCTCCATCGAAATTGAGCACGGAAAAACCCTAATTGTCTCTTTGGTTTCCATCGGGGAAGTACAGGCCGATGGCACGCGGACGATTTATTTTGAATTGAACGGGCAACCCCGTGAAATCACCGTGATCGACCAATCGGCTGAAAAAGAGGTGCAAACTAGGGAAAAAGCGGATCCGAACAATCCCAATCATATCGGCGCAACGATGCCCGGAAAAGTGGTGAAGGTATTGGTGAAAGTGGGAGAAGAAGTGAAAAAAGGTGAGCACCTCTTGGTGACAGAGGCGATGAAGATGGAAACAACCATTCAGGCTCCAAGAGATGGTAAAATCGGCCGCATTGTTGTGGAAGAAGGGGAGACCATCCAAAGCGGTGACCTCCTTTTAGTCATGGATTAAGTGTAGGCAGAAAAAAGGGGCGCCTTCTCGTTAGGCGCCCCTTTCAGCCTGTAGACAAAAGCTCCAAAAAGGAGCAGGTCTACAGGCTTTTTT
>CALFAC010000145.1 GCA_937927935.1 uncultured Bacillaceae bacterium | reverse complement strand
ATGCCTGCCTGTCACGCAGGAGATCGCGGGTTCGAATCCCGTCAGCTCCGCCATACTGTTGGGCCGTAGCCAAGCGGTAAGGCAACGGGTTTTGGCCCCGTGATGCGCTGGTTCGAATCCAGCCGGCCCAGCCATTTTTTTATATATAAGACTGCGGTCGTGGTGGAACTGGCAGACACGCTGTCTTGAGGGGGCAGTGCCCACTGGGCGTGTGGGTTCAAATCCCACCGACCGCACCATACATACTGGATTTTAATGACCCTTGATGATTCAAGGGTTTTTTTGTTTTTTCTTTAGTGTCATAGGTTGGGATAGTGGGCGAAATTTTAAGATTGGGGACAAATTGGGGGCCATTATACGTAATGTATTAATATCCTATAAATCTTCGTTTGGAAGTTGGTTTTCCTTCTAATGAGATAAAAATAAAGCTGCTGATTCCAGCAGCGGTCTACCTATTCAACAATTTTAGAAAATCATCAACTGTGATTCCTGCTTTATTAATCAAACTTTTTAAAGTGCCACGGTCCAATTCTTTATGATCTGGAATAGTAAGTATTTTTGTCGTTCCCGATTTGACCAGTGTAATGTGACTTCCTTTGCGTCTTGCAATTTCGTATCCAATTTTTTCGAATGCAGCGATAGCTTCTTTGCCCGATATAACTGGTAGCGGAGGCAACAATCACACCTCCACTTCAAAAATTTCCTCAAAATCTGGGAGACCCAATTGTCTACGTGTTTCAATTGTTACCTGAATGGCTTCTTTGATGTTTTCAAGAGCTTCTTTTTTTGTCTTACCCTGACTAACGCAACCAGGTAAAGCAGGGCATTCAGCAACGTAATAACCGTCTTCGCCAGGGGTTAATACAACAATAGTTTTCATCTTTCCCTGACCACCTTTTAATGAAAAATATTCACTTGAGCTATCAGTTCCAAAGAAATTCTGGGTAATCTGGATGTTAATTGTGGTTCCCGATGATTCCAGATTTGTTGGGAGTCTGTTGATTAAATTATTAAGATCAATTGATTCTCTTTTATAATTCATTATAAGCCCTCCTAATAATAATATGCAATTGAATGAAACATTTAGCTTTGATTACGATTGGTCTCATTTTCATAAATTTTCATTTTTTCTTGCAACCATTTAATAAGTCCAGGAACAGCAGACATGGGCATAGATACACCAATATGAACTATTCTTTCTACACTAATTGGGCCACTTGCTTCTTCACGTATTCCATTATGATCTTGAATTAATCGTGTTTGAGTTGGCATTGGTAAAACTTCCTCATAAATATCAAAGTGAAGCTCTCCTGATGGATGAACACCGCCCCAAAACCCGGTTGCATGAATACGTTTGTAGTCATTGCTCTTTCTGTAATGAAAAACTTGTAGCACCTTTTCTTCAGACATAAAAATTCCTCCTTCTAAGTCTGTATCCTATTTATAAAAAATTATTGCATTTTTGATATGCACTCTTTATAGGTGCAAAATAGCTTTTTTGTTTTGTCAAAACACACTCCACTATGTTAGCGCTATTTTACATTCCCCTAGGACTCTTGCTTTTTCATTATTCTTCTGGGTTGTATAAGACCCACATACTATCACTAAAGGATTATACTATAAAAATTTTCTGTAAAATATCTCTTGATGTTATTAAATAATAGATGGAAGGACCACGACATGGTATCATACTAACAAAAAGGGGATCGTCCACTGTAAGGAGGGGTGAGTGATGGCGTTAGTGGTTGTGACAGGGGATTTGTTAGAGTCCGATTGCAATGTGATCGCCCACCAGGCCAATTGTTTTTCATCCATGGAGGCGGGGATTGCGCGGCAGATTAAACTGAAGTTTCCTCAGGCTTATGAAGTTGACCAAAACTTTCCTTATCCCCCTGAAGAACGTTTGGGAAAAATCTCTGTGGCCCAAGTGGGTCCGAGCCGCTATGTGGTCAACCTGTATGGACAATATCGCTATGACGGCCCTGGCCCCAAAACGGATTATGATGCCCTTGAATCGGCATTGACAGAGATGTTTAAGTATACCTATGAAGGGGTGGACAATCCTAGATTTGGTGTCCCCTACAAGATTGGATGTGGCCTGGCGGGGGGAGATTGGGATAAGGTGTCGGCCATTTTATCCCGGGTGTCTGATCAGTTTGGTCAAACCCTCTATGCCTACAAATTGGAGTAGATTCAGTTTAGATGAGGTTGGAGTAAGTGTTAACAAATTCAGCCAGTTGGCTGAAATGACTAAAGGGTAGCAGGGGAATGGTTTTTCACCGTGGCCAGAAACTGATCAATTTCATCCCGCAGTAGCGACATCTGCTCAATGATTTCCGAAAGTTCCTCTGGATCACTGATTTTGCTGAACAATTTAAAGGCTAGCTTGTAGTCACCTCTGTAGAAAAATATGAGCCCCAAAAGCTTATAAAGATGAAACCCTTGGGAGTGAATGAAAGAGAGCGGATCATCGATGGTTAACAGGTTTTGCAAAACCTGTTCCGATTGGACATACAGCTCCTGAGTGTTACGTTCAAATGTTGTCGACAGCTCATAGTACAGGGCATCTATACAATAGGGGTAATGCGTTTTAATCTCTTCCACCACTTTCTTTAGCTGAACCGCATCACCCATCCGATCGTAAATGGTAGCCAGAAGAATGAGGCAGGCCAGATGGAAGTGGTCCAGATCCGGGCTAACATCTTTGTGCCGGATCCCTTCATTGACGAGCTGAATGATCTCGTCCAGTGGCTCATCCAGATAAAATTTTTCCCGGGCCAAAAAGTAATACCAGCGGATGTTGGTGGGCTCCACCTGAATCATTCGCTCCAGCAAAGCTTTGTTTCGGCTAAACTTATCTTTCTCTTGCACCACTTCTGGGGTGTAGCCGTCATGGAAAAGCTTCAGCTCAGTCATCACATGATACAGGTCGGTGCCCCTTTTCTCAATATCGTAGCGCAGCTCTTCATGGATGAGACCGAAGTAGGTGAGGCCGCTCCGCTTATTAAAAATGCGCTTGCTGTGCTGAAATTCACTGTGATCGTGGTTTACAATGGTCGGGCTGATCACCAGCGGCTGGATGGGACAGTGCTGAAACATTTGGATCAATGCTTTTAGATCAAGGGGGGGATCAACCAGATATTCATCTGCATCAATTTGAACGATCCAGTCGTGGGTCGAGTATTGCACCATCAAATTGCGGGCCTGGGAAAAGTCTTCCTGCCATTTTGTTTGAAAAATTTTAGCCTCCGGAAAATGGTGCTGGACAATCTCCACCGTACGATCTGTTGAGCCGGTATCCAAAACGATGATTTCATCGGCCAGCGCCCTAACGCTTGCCAAACATCGCTCAATGCAGCGCTCTTCATTGTAGGTCATCACATTGACGGAAATTTTGACTGCCTCTTCAGCTGCAAAGATCTCTTTAAAAAACTGCTGGAGCAAGCGTGGACTCATCTCATCCCATACGGATCGAAACTCCTCGTTTTCCAGCAAGGCGGCCACTTCATCTGAACATTTGTGGATGGTTTTCAGCAGTTGAATCCGCTTATCAAGCTTTTGAAGGAGAGCAGAGTTCTGATCACTGTGTTGAGCTAATCGCTGATACGCAGCGTTTAAGAAAGGGAGACTATATTTCCAGTCTGTTTGAATCATCATGATCACCAATTCTGCTTTAAATTTTAATCTAGGACTTCTTCCTTAAAAAGTTGTGGCACTTTCAGTAGACAGGCCCAATGAACAGGCCCAAAAATTACCAAAAATTAAAGGAGGCTGATGGCACTTGCATCAGCCTCTTTCATTCTATTATTATCTTCTATAGTTCCAAGTGGTGCCATAACCGCCACCAGAAGAAGATTTCTTCTTTAAGGTTCGGGCGATGGCACAGGCGGGAAGTACAGAGCCCCAGGGGAAAGCTCCCCAGAATCTAAAGCTGGCGTTTTTGATGCAGTCGCCACCATCAATGGAGCGGAGCTCTTTTTCATCAAGCACTTCCACAAAGGGATTCGCCTTCTTGAGTGTCTTCACTGTAATCCCTCCTTTCCATTTCCGGCCCACCTAGGATTATATAAAAGAGCATTCAGATTTCCATGAGCAGGCAATCATCTTTTCTTGGGAGGAAAGTAGGGATTTTGTGTGAGGATATTTAAGAGGCGTTTTCCTTTAGTAAAACAGTACGATATTAAGGATTGTGGACCGGCTTGTCTGGCAATGGTTTGCCGTCACTACGGCTTAATTCTTTCCATCTCTTCCATCCGCAATCTGGCGGGAACCGATCGGCAAGGAACCACGCTGCAAGGGATGCTGGAGGCGGCCCAGCGACTCGGTTTTGAGGCCCAGGGGGTGAAAGTTACCTCTGACCAGGCTTTGGAAAACATCCCCTTGCCCGCCATTGCCCATGTGGTGACGGAGGAAGGGCGGACCCATTACGTGGTGATGTATAAAGTGGGTAAGGGCAAGATCTGGGTGGCCGATCCGGACAAAGGTTTAAGGGTACTGTCCAGGGAGGCCTTTGGCGTCTTGTGGACCAAGGTGCTCCTTGTGCTTCAGCCCGGCCCTGAATTCCAACCGGGACGACGAGCCACCAGCACTCTGCGCCGTTTTATGATATTGCTTCGGCCGCAGATAAAGCTGTTAATTCCCCTCTTTTTCCTGTCGGTATTTTTTAATCTGTTTGGTTTGCTGGGAGCGTTCTATTTTAAGCTGCTGATCGATGACATTATTCCTAATCATGCGGTACATATGTTGCAGATGGTCTCTCTGGGGATCATCGTACTTTATGTTTTTAAAGTGATCTTGTCTTACCTGCGCAATCAGATTATTCTTCACTTCAGCCGCAGGATCGATATCTCTCTCATGCTGGGCTATTACCGACATGTGGTTGGTCTTGCCATCAACTTCTTTGAAACGCGAAAGGTGGGTGAAATTGTCTCCCGGATGATGGATGCCGGCAAGGTGCGGGATGCCTTGTCCACGTCACTGGTCACCCTGATGATTGACACCTTGATGGTGATCATGGGTTCAGTTCTCCTCTATTTGCAAAGCCCTGTTCTTTTTGGCGTCACAGCCGCCCTCGTTCCCTTTTACGCGGCTGTCGTCTGGCTTTTTCACAAGCCTTATGAAACGGTTAATCATCTGGAGATGGAAAATAGCGCCAAGCTGACGTCGTACATGGTGGAATCCTTGCACGGCATTCACACCGTCAAATCGTACAATGCTGAATCTGAAGTGGTCAGGGAGACGGAGCAACGCTTCATGGGCATGCTGGATCAAGTTTTCCGCCTGGGCAAACTGACCAACCTACAGGGCTCGCTGAAGATGGGACTGGAGTTGATCGGTGGCCTTGTCATCCTCTGGATTGGCGCCTACCAGGTTTTAAAGGGTGAACTCACCTTGGGGCAGCTGATCACCTTTAACGCCCTGTTGGGGTACTTTTTGGAACCCATTGAAAACCTGATTCAATTGCAGCCGGAAATGCAATCGGCCGTTGTGGCCGCCGAGAGACTAAACGACATCCTGGATTTACCTGCCGAAAGGGAGGGGCAAGGTGAGCAAGTTGCGCCTCGTCATCTTAAGTCGCCGATAGAAATGTCTCAGGTTTCTTTCCGGTATGGGGCCAGGGAGAAGGTGTTGGATCAGGTCAGCTTCACCATCCAGCCCGGGATGCAAGCGGCGTTTGTGGGAGAAAGCGGTTCCGGCAAGACGACAATCGCCAAGCTTCTGATGCGCTTTTACGCCCCTCAGGAAGGTAAGATTTATCTGGGCGACACCCCCCTTGATAAGATTGATCGGGATTACTTACGGTCGCGGATTGCTTATGTGCCCCAGGAATCTTTCTTCTTTAGTGGCACCATTTATCAGAATCTGTGCTTTGGCCTTAAGCGGGAGGTGCCTTTGGAGGAAGTGGTTGAGGCGGCCAAATTGGCTCAGGCCCACGATTTTATCAGCAAGCTGCCCATGCAATATGAGACGGTCTTGGAAGAAAACGGCGCCAACCTGTCAGGGGGACAGAAACAGCGCCTGGCCATCGCCCGAGCCCTATTGAAACGGCCGGACATCTTCATTTTTGATGAAAGCACCAGTCAGCTGGACTCCGTCACTGAACGGGCTGTGGTGGACATGCTGGCCGACGTTTGTCGCCGTGATGGCGTCACCGTCATCATGATCGCCCATCGCTTAAGCACCATCAGACATGCCGACGCCATATTTGTGCTGAAAGAAGGACGGTTAGTGGAACAGGGATCCCATGGTCAGCTGCTTCAACAGAGAGGGGAGTATTACCGCTTGTGGCAGAACCAATCCCTGCTAATGGAAGGACTGGGAACCTAGTGGGATTTCCCCTATGCTATTCCCCTTTTGTTAACCGTCTTGGTCTTTGATCAATTGGGAATACTGATACTATGCTTCTGTTTTAAAACCGGATGTTTGGGAGGTGGTGACATGTGGCCGGTACATATGCGCATGGCTGAATTGTGGGAGATCAATAAAAAACGGGAGCTCACAGAGGAGGAGCTCACCGATTTCCGCCATTGTCTGGAGGCCAATGCCAATTTGGCCTATAAGCTGGCCAAATTAAAAAACCTATCCCTGATGGCATCTCTGGTTAATGATACAGAGTGGAACCATGAAATTTGTGCTGAGATTCAGAAAATCAATGACCAGATGATCATCTAGGAGGTGTCCAGGTGGAACTGCAATATGTGGTCACTGATCAAGCCGAATCCCGTGAAGTTCAGTATCTTCTGGAACACAAAAGGCAGGTGGCCGTAGATCAGTATGAGGCCCATTTGCCTGATGGCCGCCGGGCCCTGTTGAAACGAAAAGGAAATGACATCTACGTCTACTATTAGTGTATAATTAAAATAGCCTACATTGATCTCCCCCCTTGCCTACAAGGGGGTTTATCATTTTTTGACGAAGCAAAACTTGTAACAGTTTAGATCAATACGTTGGCGCTAGGGAGGAACCGCGATGCAAATCAAGATCAAATTGAGACCAGGGGCCAAAATGCCTTATCGCAGCAGCGCAGGCGCAGCCGGCTGGGACCTGTTTGCCTATATCGAGGAGCCCATCACCATTGAGCCCCTGGTTCATTTTCGCAGCGATGATGAAAAGCCTTTGAGAAAACCGTACATGATTCCCACAGGGGTATGTGTTGAATTGCCGCCAGGGACGTTTTGGGATGTGCGCATCCGCTCCGGTTTAGCCGCTAAACATGGTTTGATCCTGGCCAATGGAGCCGGGGTGGTGGATGAAGATTACCGGGGAGAGGTGTTTGTCCCCATCGTCAATCTCAGCAACAAGCCGTATGTGGTTCAGCCTGGTGAAAAGATTGCTCAAGCTATCTTGATGCGCTACGAGACTCAGGAGTTTCAAGTGGTGGAGGAGCTTTCAGGGACAGAGCGGGGAATAAGCGGCTTTGGAAGCACCGGACGGGGCCTTTAACTTTTTTAAATAAAGCTGCGCGTTTTGGGCCATGATGCTCTGCCGTGAAGCATACTCCTAATAAAAGGATGATTAGCCCATAAGGAGTGTTTAGTGATGGAATTCCTTTTTCATGTGGCCCGCTGGTTGCATATTGTGAGCGGATTTGTGGCTTTATTCATTTTGTGGCTGCCCATCGTGACCCGTAAAGGTGGAAAGGTGCATACGCGAACAGGCTGGATTTATGTGCTGGCCATGAGTTGTGTGTCCATTTCGGCGTTTTACATGGGTGTTTACCGTCTGACCTGGGATCCCGGACCAGATCCACATGCCATTGCATTCTCCTGGTTTCTTATCTTTATTGCCATTTTAAGCAGTGCAACAGCCTGGTATGGCATACGTGTCCTACGCTTTAAAAGACGAACCGCGCCTCACCGGAACCTGATCGATCTTCTTTTCCCCGCCGTGTTGATCCTGTCCGCGTTGGCTGTTAGTGTCTATGGATGGGTGATCCACTTTTCATTACTTCAGTACTTCCCCATCATCGGAGTGTTTCTAGGAACCATTCAGCTTCACTATTGGCTCTCCACCCCAAAGCGGAGATCCCATTGGGCTGTGGAGCATATTATAGGCATGCTTTCCTGCTGTATTGCCACCATTACCGCCTTTGTTGTTTTTGGGGCTCCCCGCTTGTTACAGGTGGAATCGGTCAGCGTGCTGCTGTGGTTTTTACCCACCATTGTTGTGGTTCCCCTGATTGTCGGTTTTACACTCTATTATGGCAAGAAGTATGATGGAAAACATGTAATATCCAAGTGAAACATTTCACAACTATTGGGTGTTTATCTCCGGGCTAACGGGTGCGTCAAAATGAGCGCTCATTTTTAATTGA
>CALFAC010000144.1 GCA_937927935.1 uncultured Bacillaceae bacterium | reverse complement strand
TTTCGCTTTTTCCGGATCGTAAGGATAGTAATCTCTGACCGACTCGTCGTAATAAGGAGAAATGGGCGCATACGGACCGTTGGCCACCTCCCCTTTTCCTCTAAGGAGGTTGTCCACGATTAACTGCCGGTTGATGCCATAAGCCATTGCCTGCCGCAGCTCTTTTTCAGCCACTTTTTGCGTCTGGATGCCAATAAATTTATAGTTGATCGGCCCACCGTACTCGACCGTCAAATGTTCCAATCCTTCCAACCGTTCATGGTCCTGATACGGAATTAAGCCAATATCGGGATGGTTCATATCGATGTCCCCGCTCTCCAGCTGAGCCACCAGGGAGGAAGGATCCACAATTTTGAAAAACAGCTTATCTAATTTAGGTGCCCCTTTGAAATAATCAGGATTGGCTTCCAGCTCCACATACTGATCCCTTTGATACCTTACAAATTTAAAAGCTCCGTAGGAAACGGTCGGTTCCAACATAAAGGGGTGCTGATTCAGATTTTCAGGAGCAACGTCACCCAGGACATGCTTAGGTATGGCCCGCAGAATGGAGGCCACCTTGTCATTAAAAGTTAATTCAGCCACCGGATTTTTGGTCACAAATTGAATGGTGTGGTCGTCAATTTTTTTGGCCCCTGGAAATGCTGAAAAATCACTCTGTTCTCGATTTCCATCGGCCCCAACCCCTTCCAAAAGCGCATATTGGGAAGCTAAGAAGACAGGCACATCGGGGTGGGTGGCCATCTCTAAACTAAAGAGCACATCGTCGGCCGTCACAGGCGTTCCGTCCGTCCAGGTGGCCTCTTGATTTAAGTGAACGGTATAAGTCTGAAAATCGTCTGTTTCAATGGAGGAGGCCAGCATCGGGACAAACTCCAGATCATTGTTCAGTTCTATCAGAGGTGGAAACATGACCGATGTAATCCTAAACGATGGCCAATCTGGACGATCTAATGGATTGAAGGAGGCAGGCCCTCGCGTAATACCAATGGTGATCGATTGATCACCCCCAGAAGTATTCTGGGGGTTCTGCTGTTGCTGCTCTGTTGACGGATTATCTTCCGTTTGAGAAGCCTCATTGGAAGAGCAAGCCGCGATAACGAGTGCGGCTAATACGATGACGAGCACTTTTATTCCATTTCTATCTCTTTTAAACATCGGGTTACCCCCTTAAATCTTCTAAAATAAAATATTTATCTATTTCTCTATCTTTTTGGGTTCCTGCTTTTTATACCACTGACCTGTCACAGGGTGCGGATAATGGAAGGGTAAAACATCAGTCTCAGGCCATAAAAATGTATCAGGAACCAAAGCGTCTGGTGCATGGGGATTATCCGGTTCTTCCTCTTTGGTTTTGGTGTAGACTTGATGCAAATTGGGCGGTGTATAAGCCCAGCCCGTTTTAAAATCAGCATGCCACCATCCCCGATAATCCAACACTTTAATTTTCCAAATGCCGTTCTCTTTCACGTATTCATTTTCATAGATGCCCCCCTCCCACCATTGGGTCGGCTCCCTGCCTGAAAGCTCATGCCATCCGGCTTGCATAAAGGCGCGAATGCGTGCCTTGGCCGTCTTGCGATCTGGGGAAACGGTAATCACATCTTGGGCCATAATATGTTCCAGCAAAAAGCCATACACCGGCCCGTTATGACCACCGGTAAATCGTTCTCTAAATCGGTCCAGATAGAGTCGCTTGATGCTTTCTTTTCCTTTAAAAATGCCGCCCATAAAGCGTACTTCACCATCATCTGCGTAAAGATCCACCACTTCCTCATATAAACATTTGTCTAAATAATAACCGTACTTGTGATGCAAGGTTCTGACAGCATGGACATCTTCCAAAATGCCAATTTGGTGTTTTAACTCCTCCACCTGCTTTTCCAAAGCCTTAATTTTCTCTTCAACAGACATTTTTACTCCTCCTTAAATTAAATATTGTTAATGTTATAAAACTACAAACAAAGGAGATATCTTACTTCCTATTTCACACTTTTGGGATCTAATGCATCCCGCAGGCCGTCACCGATAAAATTGACGGAGAGCACCGTGATAAAAATCATCAGGCCCGGGGGAACCCACAGCCAAGGCTGCGAGGTTAATACCGTTAAAGACTGGGCGCTGGTGAGCATATTGCCCCAACTGGCTGTTGGGGGTTGGACACCTGCCCCAAGAAAGCTAAGGGAAGCTTCAATAATAATGACCGCCGCCATAAAAAAGGTGGCATGCACCAACACCGGAGCCATGACGTTGGGCAAGATATGGGAAAACAATATGCGCGGGGTGCCAAGCCCTAAAGCGATGCTCGCTTTAATATAATCCAGTTGCTTAATGGAAAGCACGCTTCCTCTCACCAGGCGGGCCACACTGGCCCAGGCGATCAGGCCGATAATTAGAATTAAGTTTCTTAGATTAGGGCCAACTATGCTTACCGCCACCAAAACAAGCAGTATCGGTGGGAAGGACATCATCACATCCACCACACGCATAATGATCATATCGGTTTTGCCGCCATAATAGCCTGAAATAAGTCCCAAAAACACGCCGATCACCGTGCTGATCGCCACTGAGCCAACTCCAACGAGAAGGGAGACTCTGGCAGCATAAATTAACCTGCTTAATACATCCCGCCCCACTTGATCGGTTCCAAGCCAGTGTTCTTTGGATGGCGGACCTGAAAAGGTGTCGGTCACGTGATAAGGGTCATAGGGGGAAATCAAGGGAGCAAAGATGGCCACCACGGTTAAAAAAATCATAAAGATGGCACCGGCCACGGCCAGTTTATGTTTTTTAAACCGTCTAAAGGCCATGCCCAGATAGCTTTCTTCTTTCATTACGACTGGGGATGCTTCCTTTTGCTCTGCAAGATCAATTTCGCTTATCTGTTCTTCCCGTTTTACTTCAGGCACTGACATGATCTGACGCCTCCTCTTTGGTCAGGGGTCCCTTATTCATAGCGGATGCGCGGGTCAGCAATGGAATAAACAATGTCAGTTACCAAATTGACCACCACGACGATTACCGCAGCCAGCAAATTGAGAGCCATCAAAGTGGGATAATCCCGGGACAAGATGGACGAAATCATCAGCTGACCAATACCCGGCCACTGAAACACCTGCTCGACAACCACCGATCCTCCCATCAGCAAGGGAATCTCCAAACCAATCACCGTAATAATGGGAATTAAGGCGTTGCGAAAGCCATGTTTGTTGACCACCCAAAATTCCCGCAATCCCTTTGCGCTGGCCGTGCGAATATAATCCTGTCCCAAGATTTCCAAAACGCTGGAGCGAACATATCGGATAAACTTCCCTGCGATATGGGCCCCCAAAACGAC
>CALFAC010000143.1 GCA_937927935.1 uncultured Bacillaceae bacterium | reverse complement strand
TAGGCCCAGGCGAATGAATTTTGGGTTAAATGAGGTGGGAAGCCGATGATAGTGACGCACCATTATGAACCTCTTAAGGATTATAATCTCCTTCATTCCCATGACGTGGATACCGCCCAAAAGATAGTGGCCAAAATGTATTGTGAGCACGCCTTGGTTCCCTTAAAGGGAGACAAAGTGGCTGCCAAACTGAACGGCATTGAAGGAGAACACTTTAATTTCGGATTTTTAACGTATGGTGTTGATGCAAAAATTGTACTTCCTCCTCTCTCTTCTTGTTATCATGTCAACATCACGCTGTCCGGCAAAAGTACGGTTTACAATAAACAAAACACCCGATTTGACTCATTCGCCCAGGCAAACGGCGCCGTCTTAGTACCGGAACAAAGCTATAAAGTGATTTGGGAAAAAAACACGAAACAATATGCGTTCAGATTTCATCGCCAAAAATTGGAAAGTCATTTGGCGACGCTTATTTGTGAACCCGTTACTTCCCCCATCCGTTTTGAGACGATCTTTGATTTAACGTCTCCAACTGGAGAAAGTCTGATGCGAGCTTGTCTTCTATTACAAACAGAATGGGAACAAAACAGCATAATTAAAATATCTCCAGCCGCTCGCAGACATTTAGAATCGTTTATCCTGACCGCCTTTTTGACAGCGGCCAAAAACCCCTACTCAGAAAAACTGTTGATCGATTACAATTCAAAAGATTTGACCGAATCATTAGTGCGGCGTGTACAAAAATATATCGAAGAAAACATCCATCTCTTGCCCAGCTTAGCGGATCTGACACGTTATGCCAAAGTGAGTGCCCGAACATTGCAGCTGGCTTTCAAACGCCACCTTAATTGTACCCCCATGGAATATGTGCGTCGAATCCGTCTGCAGCGTGCCCATGAACAAATAAAAAATGCGGCTCATACGGGTGAAAAAATAACGGATATCGCCATGCAATGGGGGTTTTATAATCCCGGCCGGTTTGCTCAACTATATAAACGACATTATGGGTGTACACCTAAAGAAACGTTATTGAAGCAATGCTGAGGTAAACAGCAGTAAACTCGCCCTCAACCTTTCCGATTATCGATACATCACCGCATTCAAAATATTGAAAAAGATGTACAAGAGCTTAAAAAAGCGGCCGATCTGTCCAAAAAATGGGGTATCGGGAAGGAAACAACGCTGACGATAAACTGGAAAAACGGGTTTAAGTGGTACTTCAACCCATAATAACCACCAGAATAAAGATTTTATTTTATTCCAGATTAATATATAATGGAATTAAAATCATTATCCTATGTATTATGGAGGATGATTATAATTGGACGACGTGCCGCTTAGTTATTTTTGGCTATTGCTTGTCTTATTGATTATATCTGCGTTCTTTTCTGCATCAGAAGTTGCGTTTTCCAACGTAAACAAGATTCGCTTGAAACATTATGTGGATGAAAAACGTAGAGGTGCCAAAAAAGCCCTCTATATTTCAGAGCATTTTGACAAAGCAATAGCCACAATCTTGGTGGGGAATAACTTGGCCAAGATTGCCGCCGCCACCATCGCCAGTTCTGTTTTGGTGAGCATGTTTGGAACCAGCACAGGCATCCTGTTAAGCATCTTGGTCACGACGGTTGTGATCCTTTTAATTGGTGAATTTTTACCCAAGGCCATTGCCAAAGCACGGGCAGAAACTTTCTCCCTAGCCCTGGCAAACATCCTGTACGTCTTCATTAAATTGTTTAGCCCGATCAGCTGGATTTTCACCCAGCTGAAACGGCTATTGACCAAAGTGATTCTGCCCCAGCAAAACCGACCTTCTGTCACAGAAGAAGAGATTAAGATCATGGTAGAGATTAGTGAACAAGAAGGGGTTATCAATAAATCTGAAAAAGAGCTGGTTCACCGCTCCCTTGACTTTGACAACATTCTGGTCGGCGAGATCTTAACCCCCCGCCCCGATATGGTGGCCGTGGAAGTGAATCAGTCCATTGAAGAGATTAAAAATGTCTTTTTAAAGGAAAAATATTCTCGCATCCCAGTATACGAAGATAACATTGATAACGTGATCGGCATTCTTTCCGAACGGGAATTTTTTGCCGCATTGATCCAAAATAAACAGGTTGATTTACGCTCCTTACTGCTGAAGCCCTTATTTGTAGTGGAGTCGATGAAAATCGCTTCTTTGCTGCCTGAATTGCAAAAGCTGAAGACGCACATGGCCATCGTGATTGATGAATACGGCGGTACCGCCGGTTTAATCACCATGGAAGATATTTTGGAGGAAATTGTGGGTGAAATCTGGGATGAGCATGATGAACAGGTGAAAGTGGTTAGTCAGTTGGATGAAAAAACATATTTATTCTCCGCTGACTACTCACTGGAGGATTTTGCCCGCCTGACAAAGGTAGAACTGCCAGACAGCTCCTATCACACGATCGGGGGCTGGTTGGTGGAGGAGTTTGAACGGGTCCCGCAGCAAGGGGAACAGCTTTACTACGAAAACTTAATGCTCACCATTGATGAAGTGGATAACCGCCGCATTAGAAAGGTGAGGGTGGAAATCAGGGAATTATTGCCAACTGAAAAAGAGGCATTCGTATAATCACTTAACAATTTATTAATTTATTTTAAAAGAAAATTTTTTAAAACGAAATAAAAGAAGTAAACCAGCGAAATACCCGTCAGAACTCGTGTTCATGACGGGTTTTTTTATTTTGTTATTTTATTTTTTCCTGTCCAGACCCTTGCTTCGTCGACCTGAAATTAACCCCTATTTTAACCTTCCAGAAGCAATGTCTCCGGGTCTTCCAGCATCTCTTTCACCTTCACCAGAAAGCTGACCGCTTCCCGCCCATCCACAATACGATGATCATAGGAAAGGGCAATATACATCATGGGCCTATTTTCATAACGGTCTTCATCAATGGCGACTGGGCGAAGCTGAATTTTATGCATGCCCAATATACCCACCTGCGGTGGATTTAAAATGGGTGTGGATAATAGGGAGCCAAAGACGCCTCCGTTGGTGATGGTAAAGGTTCCCCCTTGCAATTCCTCTAAGCTCAGTTTATTTTGCCTGGCCTTCTCAGCCAGGGAGGCGATCGCCTGCTCAATCTGGGCAAAACTGAGCTTATCGGCGTCCCGCACAACCGGAACCACCAGTCCCTGATCGGTGGAAACAGCCACACCAATATCATAATATTTTTTGACCAGGATCTCATTGCCTACAATTTCAGCATTTAATAGAGGAAATTTTTTTAAAGCGCCCACCACCGCTTTGGTAAAAAAGGACATATAGCCAAGTTTAACGCCGTGCTCTTTTAGGAAGGCTTCTTGTCGCTTTTTACGCAAGGCCATGATGGCTGACATATCCACTTCATTAAAGGTGGTGAGCATGGCGGCCGTCTGCTGGGCTTCCACCAGCCGCTTGGCAATCGTCTGCCTGCGGCGACTCATGGGAATCCGTTCCACCGGCCTGTCATCCTGTTCATCTGGGGCAGACAGCTCAACTCCCTGGCGTCTGGCTCTTCTTCGGGCAGCCGGACCTGCCGGCTGATCAATGGGAGAAGGGGCTATGCGCTCCCTTAACGGCGGGCGGGTTGGTGGCACCGTTTGGATAGGGGGAGAGTGAATCGGTTTAAGCGGCGGTTCAGATGTGACTGGAGGAGTGGGGCGCGCTTTAAGCGTCTCGTCTGTTTGTTGTTCAGAAACTTCTCCTTTAGATTCTGCAGATTCTACCCCTTTAGCTTCCGTCGATGCCTTAGGTTCAGCTGGTGTGCTTTCTCCCGCTTCAGCCATGCGGGCAATCACTTCCCCGACAAAAACCGTCTCCCCTTCTTGTTTGAGACGCTCCTTTAAGATGCCATCCTCTTCAGCATTAATTTCTAAATTTACTTTGTCTGTTTCCAGTTCCAGGAGAATATCGCCGGCTTGAACCACATCTCCCTCTTTTTTCAACCATTTGGCGATGGTTCCCTCGTTAATGGATTCGGCAAGCTGGGGAACTTTGATTTCAATCATTGGGCAACCTCCCTTTTACGGGTTTCATCAAACTGGTGTGCATGCTTCCTTTATAATCCGCTCCTGTTCTTCCTGAAAAGCCAGGTGTGTTCCTTCAGCTGGGCTAGAGCGTTCCGGCCGCCCCACATAACGCAGGGGGAGATCGCCGATCAATGGCCTAATCCGAGATTCCATGTAAAACCAGGGCCCCATATTGATCGGTTCCTCCTGCACCCAGACCACTTCATGAAGAGCGGGATACCGCTCCATTTTTTCTTTCAGATCATGCTCCGGAAAAGGGTACAGTTCCTCAATCCTTATAATGTGCAACCAGTCGGGATGTTCATCCATTTTTTCCACATATTCTTCCAAGTCAACCCCAATTTTTCCAGAGCAGAGTATCAAACGTTTTACTCGTTCTGGATGTTCCCCTGTCCCCGGTTGATCCAGCACCCGTTGAAAACGGCCTTCACTTAAGTCTGTTGAGGGAGAAGTGGCTTTAGGATGGCGGAGCAAACTTTTGGGCGTGAAGATGATCAAGGGCCGTTCTTCTTCTCGGCCGGAAAGAAGGGCCTGACGGCGCAATACATGGAAATATTGGGCAGCCTGGGTCACATTGACCACAAACCAGTTGTTTTCCGCCGCCATTTGAAGAAAACGTTCGATGCGACCGCTGGAATGTTCCGGGCCCTGCCCTTCGTAGCCATGGGGCAAAAGAACAATCAGATTGGAGCTATCTCCCCACTTGGCTCGGCCGGAAGAAATAAACTGATCAAAAATCACCTGAGCCACGTTGGCAAAATCGCCAAATTGGGCTTCCCAAAAATTAATCACATCTTCAGTAAACACACTGTAGCCATATTCATATCCAAGAACGGCGGTTTCAGTTAAAGGACTGTTATGGATGGCGAAGGAGGCCTTCGCCTCAGGCAAATAATGGAGAGGTGAAAACCGCTCGCCCGTCTGGCTATCATGTAAAATGAGATGTCGCTGAGCAAAGGTCCCCCTTTCCACGTCCTGACCTGTAAAGCGAATGGGGTAACCATCGGCCAAAATGGTGGCCAACGCCAAAATTTCTGCATGGGCCCAGTCTACCTTACCGCCATCCTCAAAGGCATGGGCACGGCGCTCCAGGATGCGTCTCAGTTTAGGATAAACCGTAAAACCATCCGGCCACATTAAAAGATGATGGTTGATGCGTCTTAAATCTTCCCGGGGCACCTTCGTTTCAATCTCCTTTAACTCACCCCTTAACGCTTTCGGCGGTTCCAGATCAGGGTGCTTATGCTGATCAATGTTTTTCACCTTAGCATAAGCAGTTTCCAACCGCTTAATGACCGCCTTAGCCTTCTGATCTACCTCCTCTTTGGAGAGAATCCCTTCTTCAATCAGCTGTTGGGTAAACTGTTCTTTTACTGTGGGATGCTTTTTGATACGGGTATACATGAGCGGCTGGGTGACCACCGGATCATCCGCTTCGTTGTGGCCAAAACGGCGGTAACCAATCAAATCGATCATAAAATCTTTATGATACCGCTTCCGGTACAGAAAAGCTAAGCGAACAGCTAAGAGGCACGCCTCAGGATCATCGGCGTTAACATGAACCACCGGAATTTCAAAACCTTGGGCGAGGTCGCTGGCATATTTGGTGGAGCGGGCATCTCCCTCCTCAGTGGTAAAACCAAGCCGGTTATTGGCGATGATGTGGATCGATCCGCCTGTCCAATATCCTTTGAGTCCGCTTAAATTTAGGGTTTCAGCCACAACCCCTTCGCCGGGAAAGGCGGCATCACCATGTATTAAAATAGCAAAGGAACGGGTCACATCCTGCCGGGGAAACCCCTTTTGGTCCCGTTCTTCCTGCGAAGCCCGGGTAAAGCCCAACACCACGGGATTGACAAACTCCAAATGACTGGGATTATTGGCCAAGGTGATGCGGGTAAGCACATTTTTATCCTTGATGGATCGGTCTCCACCGAGATGGTATTTCACATCCCCTGTCCAGCCGTAATTGATGCCTACAGAGCCTTCGGAAGGCACCAACGATTTGTCAGGAGCATGGTGAAACTCGGCAAAGATGAGTTCCAAAGGTTTGCCTAAAACGTGGGCCAACACGTTGAGACGTCCCCGGTGGGCCATCCCGATTAAAATATTGGACATATCTTCCTCCACCCCGAGGCAGACCAATTCATCCAGCATGGGAACCAAACAGTCTAACCCTTCAATGGAAAACCTTTTTTGGCCCACAAAGGTGCGGTGTAAAAACTTCTCAAACTCTTCCACTTCAATTAAACGTTGTGCCAACCTCTTCTTTTCCTCAGACGTTAACTTCATCTGCTCCAGGCCTGTCTCCACCATCTGGCTAAGCCATTCCCGCTCTTCAATATTGCTTATATGGTTAAATTGAAAAGCGATGGACTGGGTATACACTTTTTTCAAATGGCGCACCACATCAAGGCCAGACTGAAGATGATCGGGAGCACCGGACCAAAGCAGGTTGGCCGGCACCGCCTTCAAATCTTGTTCACTCAAACCGTACGCATGGGGGTCAAGGTAAGCGATATGTACCTCATCGGCAGTGTGAAAAGGATCAATTTTCGCAGCAAGATGACCATAGGTGCGAATGTTTTGTACCAAATGGACGGCCTTAATCACTTTTTCCATCGATAAAGCAGTTTCCGCCACCGGGAGGTTAACCGCAGTGGCGGACAGCCGTTCCCCTTGAGCTGTAAGCAGGGGAGGGCCCCAGCGCTCAAACCATGTTCTCCACTTGGCGTCTATCGCATCAGGGTTTTCAAGATAGCGCTCATACAGCTCTTCGATATAGCCCAGGTTGAGCCCAAATCTGCGTGCCCAAATTCCTTGCTGCTGTTGGTTTGCCATTATTTCCCCTCCATAAATGTCCGCATCCACACGATTCTTTTCATGCCTATAGTGTAAACATCCCGACTACTGATTATGAAACAGATTGTAATACTCCTCCAAGGTGAGATTCTGTTCAGCCATTTCTAAAGCAGCCTCAATCCCCACATAGCGCAAATGCCAGGGCTCATACTGATATTGGGTAATCTCTGTTTTATCCTTCGGATAGCGGATTATAAAGCCGAAGCGGGCTGCATTTTCCGCCAGCCACTTCCCTTCAGGGGTGTTGGCAAATTCTTCAATCAGATCAAATTGCACCGCAGGGGAACTTACATCCATGGCAAGCCCGGTCTGGTGTTCACTTTGCCCTGGCCGGGCGCTAAATTGATTGGCTTTCTCCTCTCCATGGAGGGAGGCGTTATAGGCAAAGATGGCTTCCTGGCGCTCGTAAGAGCGGAAACCGGATACCGCGTAAAGGGATAATCCTTCCTCTTCACTGGCTGCAAATAATCTTTCCAATGCCCGGGCGGCCTCAGCCCGCATCAGCCGCTTTTCCACCTTCTCAGCAAAGGAAAACGGAACATTAGGCTCAACCAAATCGGCAGGCTTATAATCGGCAGGGAGGGGACGCTCTTTATTGACCAACACCAAGATGCTATCCGGAGTGGTAAAATCGGGGACATTTCTGTTGGCCTCCGATGAGCCATTGCCTGCCGTGGGGATATCACTTTGCTTGTTTTGATCTCCACCTTCTTGCTGTTCATCCTGAGGCTCTTCCTGTTGCTCCTCTAACTCATGTGACGCTTCTCCCTGCTTTTCTTCCTCATTGGAAGGTTCATTGGTCGGCTCCTGGGAAGCATCTTGTTCTGTCTGTTGCTCTGGTTCATCAACCGCGGAAGGGGCCCCATTTTGTGCACAGCCTGTTATAACTAAAACCACAATAATGGATAACAGAAAAATACCTCTCTTTAGAGGCAAAAAAAGATAGACCCAACGCTTATTCAAAACCGGATTCTCCTTTCTGCTCTTAGTCTCTTCACGGTTTATGCATGTGGAGAAAATACCGATGCACATGATAACCACACCTCAACCGTGAATTTCATTTTCGTCTGTGCTACAATTTTCCATACAGCATACAAAAAAGGAAGTGAACGGATGAGCCTGCTCTTTGAACCCTATCAGATCAAAAATGTGACCCTGAAAAACCGGATTGTCATGTCTCCCATGTGCATGTACTCCTGTTATAACCAGGACGGCATCATCACAGACTGGCACAAGGTGCACTATGTGAGCCGTGCCGTGGGACAAGTAGGCCTCATTATCGTTGAAGCGACGGCGGTCACTCCTGAAGGAAGAATTTCAGCCCAAGACCTTGGGATCTGGAGCGATGCCCATATCAAAGGCCTTGCGGAGCTGGTTGAGCTGGTTCACCGTCAAGGCACTAAAATAGGAATCCAATTAGCCCATGCCGGTCGCAAGGCGCGTTATGGCGGTCCGACAATGGCTCCCTCGGCCATCCCGTTTCAAACCGATTGGCCCACTCCAGAAGAGATGGATGATGAACAAATCAAAGCAACGGTTGACGCTTTTCGCCTGGCAGCCCGCCGTGCCCGTCACGCAGGGTTTGACATCATTGAAATTCATGCCGCCCACGGCTATTTGATCAACCAGTTCTTATCCCCTCTGACCAATCAGCGGCAAGATCTCTATGGTGGAAGTAAAGAGAGGCGCTGGCGTTTTTTACAAAATGTGCTGGAGGCGGTGCAAACAGAATGGAGCGGCCCCCTTTTTGTCCGTATCTCCGCTTCCGATTACCATCCGTCCGGTCTAACAGTGGACGATTACGTGGAGCTGGCCCAATGGATGAAAGAATTAGGAGTAGATCTGATCGATTGTAGTTCAGGAGGAGTGGTGCCAGCAGAGATTAAGACCTATCCGGGCTACCAGGTGCCTTTTGCCGAAAAAATAAAGCATGGCGCAAAGATCGCTACCGGTGCAGTGGGTTTGATTACCCAACCGGTACAAGCGGAGGAAATTTTACAAAACAAGCGGGCTGATTTAATCTTTTTGGCCCGGGAGCTCCTCCGCAATCCCTATTGGCCACTATTAGCCGCTCAACAATTAAATGAACCCCTTGAATGCCCTCCGCAATATGAGCGGGGTTGGAAAACGTTCTAGCCGTTTAATGGAAAGCGTTCCATGATGCGGTACATGGGATTTTGCCCGAGCAAACTTTGAAACAAAATAAGTTCCTCCACCCGCCAGGAGAGCTCCCCATTGAAGCGTTCCGGCCAACCGCTTTGGTTAAATTCAAAGCGGTTTTTTCCTTTATAATTTCTGGCCAGCGTAAGATGGGGGCGAAAGTTTCTCTTTTCAACGGGATAGCCCAACTCCACCAGATGGGTTTCCACCCTTTGGTGCAATTGTCTTAACTGTTCAAGTTCCCCCTCAACACCGAGCCATAAAATACGGGGGCGCCGGGTCTCACCAAAATAGCCCAGTCCGCCCAACCGAAGGCTAAACGGCTTTATTCCCTTTACAGCCGCGTTGAGCACCTGTTTAAGCGGTGACAGGCGAGCGGGGGAAGTGGCCCCTAGAAATTTAAGG
Organism: uncultured Bacillaceae bacterium; assembly: GCA_937927935.1. GTDB lineage: Bacteria > Bacillota > Bacilli > Caldalkalibacillales > Caldalkalibacillaceae > CALFAC01. The sequence continues at coordinate 33,647 of CALFAC010000143.1, read as the reverse complement.
GTAAGGTGATAATCGGCAGGATGGACCCACTTCTGAAAAGGCCACACCTTTTGCCAATGCTGAACCTGCTCATTGATTTGCAATCCCAGCGTTTGGGGCAGGCCGATGGCAACAAAGAGCCGCAAGGTTTGTACATCATCCTTCTTAATCATCGTGACGTCTCCTCACTCTCAATCACCGAAAAAAGTTAATCTAAAGCGAGCCATTGATCTACCCAGCGCACAAAACCGGCAAAATCATCCACTTTATCTACAGGATAAACACCTAAATGGTGCATGTGATCAATATCTGCTTGATAAGCCACAAAATCAACCCCGGCTGTTTGAGCCGCTTTGCCGTCGATCCAGGAATCTCCTAGCATTACCCAGTGTTTAACATGGGGAAATTGTTTGAGCACTACCTGTACTCCGCTGGGAGAAGGCTTTAATGCTTCCATCTGATCCCGGCCGACCACCATATTAAAGTATTCGAATACACCCAATGTTTTCAGGGTTTTGGCGGCGGCGGAGTAAGCATTGTTGGTCACCACCGTCAAAACCAGCCCTTTTCCTTTTAAATAAGCTAAAGCCGATCGCACCCCTTTTTCCAAAGGTGCTTCTTTCATCCCCTCCAGCTCATATTGAACAACAATTTGATCCATTTTCTGTTCCAACTCTTGTCGCTCAGCAAGGTGGGCCATCAACTTTTTCCCTTTTTCAATCACCTGTGCGGCAGTCATCTCTTGCTCATATGACTCTACCGTGCCCACCTGATGTGTGATCAACAGCTGGAGCAGATCATCCCGCATCCCTTTAAAATCAATCCGGGATCTTAACAGGGTATTGTCCATATCAAACATAATGCCGTAACGCAAACCTATCACCCCGTGGCTAGTATTTCGATTACTTCCCTCACTATATCAGACGGGGATATTTTACATAAGATCTACCTTTTTGGACTATGGAATGATATACTATCTTTATCCTTGCATGAATGGAGGGATACGATGTCTGCTTTAGACGGCAAAGTACTCCTGTTTGTAGGGCCAGACGGCTCGGGCCGCTTTACCTTGGCTAAAGCCATCGGCGTCACCCTACAAATTCCCATGGTAATCTCCTACACCACTCGACCTAAACGACCTAATGAGACTGAAGGTACTGAATATCACTTTGTAAGCGAAGAGCAGTTTAAAAAGATGCAAGAAAATGGAGAATTTATAGAAGCGGTTCAGGCCGATGGCTTCTACTATGGCATTCGTCAGGAAGATTGCCAAAAACTGCTCGACCAGGCAGGCAGCTTTTTCGCCGTATTAAGCCCAGAAGGGTGCGAAATTTTTAAAAAAATATTTAAGGAAACCCTTACCATATTTATCTACGCCGACCGAGAAACCGTCACCCAACGGCAAATCGAACGCGGAGATGACCCAGCAACCATTGAACGTCACCTAAAACATTACGATGAAATTATGAAATATAAAGACAAATGCGATATCTCCATCCCCAACTATGATCTGGCCAGTACCGCTCAGGAATTAACCAGAAGAATTGAAGAGTTTCTGGGTATTACTCACCACCCGGACAGCAAATATTAAAACAAAGCTGTTATATATCAAAATTAATGATTGACCTTTTGTAATATAACACATATAATAAAAAACAAGATTGACAGTTTAATACGGCTCGTGCAGAAGGGGGCGATGACCCGATGCCGGCCAAAACTGTCCGTCATGTCTATACTTCCAAAACCTGCCACCAATGCCAGTGTGAATTTACTGAGTTATTTGACTCCTATGCCGAGATCTGCCCGGAATGTCAGTTAGGACACACGGGCACGCTCATTTCCACGGAAGGCGGTTGGATTTGGCAAGGTGAGGAGTAGGGCATGGCACCTCATTAAAGCGTGAATTGCTTACTCATGCTTTAATGAAATTCATACTTCACCCTATTGATGGACCGCACGGCGGTCTCTTTTTTTATTTTTAAGTTATATTTTTACCGAGAATAAACCAGATGAATAGCCACAAGAGCCACCAAACAAATCAGGAAAGTGAGCGGAAATGAATCAGCTGACACCCATAAAGCGGCTGCCAAAAGAACAGCCTGAAGGGTTAACAGGCGACGCACGAGCCATTGAACACTTTGCTTTCTAAGCCTATCCTGAACAGGGAAAAGCTGAAACCATAAATGATGCTGATGCTCACTTTTGATCCCCCTTAACTGAATCCCAGTCGTAAATAGGATTAAAACATAAAGCAGCCCTTGCCCCCATACATCCTTCAGAAGATAGATGCCCAACGAACCAAGTACGGTAAGCCGCACAAAAAGGCCAAAATGATCACGGGACCGAAGCCATGTTTTTAAATAAAGATAACGAATAGCAGCCTCCTGTTTAAATGGTAGACGGCTCACTAGAGGTGCCAACCAAGCCCTCCTTTTAACCTGCGGCTGACTGTGGGGCACATCAACAAAGGCTTGACAAAAGCTATAAAATCGGCTCCGTTGCTTCTTTTCCAATTCCAACAGAGCCAGCCAAGGGTAGTGCCGATCCCTGGTGAGATACCAGTCAAACATTAAAAAAGCGATGCCCGCCAAACCGAAGCCAATAATAAACCACCAGGGTCCCTTCTCAAACCACCACAAAAGGAGGCCAAAGGTATATCCCAAGCGCAACAGGTGATAGGTGTACCTGATGTTCCCTTCAACCATTTTTAAAGTGGACCAGTGGGTATAATAGTTCCACCCTTTTAAAACGATGGGGAGCAGAAAATAAGCCCAGCCGGGCTGGCTTACCCCTTGCACCAGATCGCGATAGACCGGGTAGAGCAAAATCAGAACAACCACCAGACCAGCCATTTGAAGGGTCAGATTATACAGACACGTTTTATTAAAATAGTTCGTCATTTCCCGCTCACGGGGAGTTAAAAAGATAAGATCCGCTTCTTCAATAAAGTGACGTTGGGGTGTGCGAAAACAGAGCCAAGTAAAAATAATGGCGTAGGTGATGCCCAGGGGCCACCAATTGGGGATACCTGCCAGCAGTTGGTCATAGTAAATCAAGCCCAAAAGAAAAAGGATGATCACACTTAAGGCGAGTCCACTTTGTCCAATATACTGCCAATAGCGAATCGCTTCACCCATAAACTGATTAATTCTTTGGCCAGCTAAAAGAGACAGATCCACTTGCATCTCTCCCGGAGACAACAATGGGCCGGCCTCCGTATGATTTAAGTCTCTCTTAGGTAGGCGGGACATCTTCTTCCTCCTCAATCAGCGCTAAATAAATTTCATCCAGACTGGCCCCTGGCCTCCCACTTAACTGTTGCAATTCGGCCAAGGTTCCCTGCACTTTGATGCGCCCCTCATGAATGACGACAAAGCGATCACAGTACGCTTCAGCAGTAGACAAAATATGGGTGGACATCAGCACTCCCGCTCCCTGTGCCGTGCAGTTTTTCAGCCAGCGAAGCAGCGAGCGGATCCCCAGGGGATCTAAACCCAAGAGGGGTTCATCCACAATATATAGTCTGGGTTGTACCAGAAAAGCCATCATGATCATTAATTTTTGTTTCATCCCTTTGGAAAACTGGGTGGGAAAATGATTTTTACGCTTGTCCATGCGAAACTCTTCCAGGAGAGGCTGAACCCGCTCCTCAAACTGAGAGCGTTTCAAACCGTAGGCCATCGCCATCAATTCCAGGTGTTCCCACAGGGTGAGCTCTTCATAATAGACAGGGGTCTCTGGAATGTAGCTGTACAAAGAACGATAGCGTTCAGGATTATCAGCAAACTGGAGCCCCTCAATGGTGATCTTCCCCTGCCGGGGCGTGAGCAAACCTAAAATATGTTTAATGGTGGTGCTTTTTCCCGCACCGTTCAAGCCGATTAAAGCCACAATTTCACCGGCATGCACTTCAAAACTGATATCCTTAATCACCGCTTTACTGCGGGTATATCCACCGGTCACGTTGTCCAACTTTAAAAGCGGCTGCATGCGACACCCTCACTTTTCCTGCTTGGTCTTAAGCAGCTATTTTTCCCATCTACCATCCTACAGGTGATTGTACTGCTGCGGAATGGCTCTTTTACTATTTTATAACAAGAGCCACAATAAAAAAATCGGGATGTATCCCTACACCCCGATCCTGCAACCTGCCTGACCGTGTTTATTCGCTAAGGGTCACCGTCCGACCTTTTAGGGACTCTATGGAGTGATGAAGATGGGTGATCAGCCGCTTCAAGCGGGCTTCTGAAAGATCAAAGTGAAGACCCGCATACTCATACACTTCAGGAAGGCTGGCTGAGCTCCCCAATGATAGAGCCTGCTTAAATCGGGTTATGGTGGCCTCAGGATCTTGCTGATAATCTTGCCATAGTTCCAAAGCCCCTAGCTGGGCAATCACATACTCAATGTAGTAAAAAGGAACCTCAAAAATATGAGGTTGTAACATCCAACGCACGGCTAGAAAATGGTCAATTCCCCTTGTATCGACTCCATGGTGACTCATTTCCCGGGAAAGTTCCAAAAATTTCAGCTTACGCTCTTCTGCGGTATGGTTCGGGTTTTCATACATCCAGTGTTGGAACTGATCCACCACCATCGCCCAAGGAAAGAAGGTTAAAATTTTTTGCAAGTGTTCCAGCTGAGCTTGCCGCAGGCTTTCTTCATCCGAATAAAACACAGACCATTGATCCATGGTTAACAGTTCCATCCCCATGCTGGCCAATTCTGCCGCTTCCTTATCGGCTGAGCGGTAAGCTGCCAATGGTTGGCGCTGCATCAAAAAATTATGAACAGCATGTCCCCCTTCATGGATCAATGTGGTGACATCCCTTGGGGTTCCTGTGGCGTTCATGAAAATAAAGGATAGGCCGGTAACCGGCAAGGAAGAGCAGAAGCCTCCTGGTGACTTCCCTGAGCGGTTTTCCAAATCAAGCAAGCCCTCCTGATCCAGTTGGCGCAACACATCAGCAAACATGGGGTCAACCCGTTCCAGGATTTTAACCGTCCCCTCCACCAGCTGTCCCACATCCTGAAAAGGGGTTAAAGGGGGTTTTGAGGTGGCTTGGACGGACACATCCCACGGCTTATAATCTGAAAGACCTAAAACCTCTTGATGCTCTTTCTGCAGCTGGTCCATCACTGGAACCACATGTTCTTTAACAGCCTGATACAAACGCTGACTATCTTCAGGCGTATAATCATAGCGCTCGTATTTTTGGTACATATAGTCCCGGAAATTTTCAAAGCCGGCATTTTGGGCAATCTGATGGCGAATCTTCACCAGTTGGGTCATAATCTGGTTCAGCTCTTCCTCTTCTTCCAGCACCCTGTTCCACATGGCCCGAAATGCTTTTTCCCGCACCTCTCGCTTCTCATGTTCAAGCAGCTTCTGCATCTCCTGGAAGGTAAGCTCCTTACCTTCCCACTTTACCGTCAAGCCCCCCATGATTTCGTTGTACTGCTTGATCAGCTCCTGTTCCTTAATCTGAAGGGGAATATTTTCCTCAGCATACAGCTGCACTGCATTTTTCTTCGATTGGATCAGTCGACCAAAGCGCTTTTGGTCCAATTGACTGACGTATGGCGAATCCACCACTTTCTTATCTAGCCGGTGTCCGTATTTTTCCAACAGGGGGAGAATATGACGGTTAACATAATCATAACGGCGCTGGGCCTCTTCATCTTGGTGATTCCGTTTAAAATTGATAAACACCCAAGCCACCATCTCTTCAATTTTTGCGCTTAAATCGCTTTCTTTATATAGCCAATCTTCCAAGTCTTGCACGGAGCCAATGGGCTGGTGCAACAGATTTTCCAGCTGGCGGGTCAGCTCCTCTTTGGTTAAAAAAGAGGCCTCCGTCTGATACCTCATGCTGTGCAGACCATCATGCTGACCCATTTCCAAGGGAAGCATCAAATCCATTTCTGGCTGATCCATGATCAACATATCATCTCTCCTTTGCCAAAAAAAGAGTCGCTGTATGGGCGACTCTTTTTTGCTTGTTTTATTTTTCCATTTTAAGGATGAATTATACATCCTGTATACGGGTTCTCATCACTGGATTTATAGGGCCTGTTTTAGCTGATCAGCCAGAGGGTTCCCCATCATTTGAACTAGTATCCCCGCTTCAGATCAATCACGTTTTTCATTCTGGATTGATCCGGATAGCCATTTAAATTCTCCACAAAAATATCCATCGCTCGCTGCATATATTTAGGGGACCGTCCCGACACATGGGGGGTGATAATAATTTTTTCTTCCGTCCAAAATGGATGATTGCTAGGCAAAGGTTCTTCCTTAAATACATCTAATACGGCGCCACCAATTTTATTTTGCCGTACGGCCTCTAAAAGCGCGTCTTCATCCAGTACCGCTCCTCGGGCAATATTGATCAAATATGCATCTGGTTTCATCTGGTTGATGAGCCGCTGGTCAACAAAATTTTGCGTCTCTGCAGTCACGGGCAACAGAACCACGATAAAATCACTTTCTTGAAATAGGATATCTTCTTGACCGCTGGTAAGCAGTCGATCCACTTCAGGCGGACACGGACCGGGGTTTTTGCGCAACCCGATCACCTTTAACCCAAACGCTTTGGCCCTTTTGGCGATTTCCAGCCCGATGGCCCCCAGTCCCAATATGCCCACCGTTTTACCATAGGCTTCATCCAGTCGGATGGTGGGATCCCAGCGTCTCTCTTTCTGTAACTCATAAAATTGAAAAGAACGCCTCACAATGTTGATGATCATGGCGATGGTATATTCCGCCATCTGGATGGCATGGAGTCCCCGCACATTGGTCAAAAGGATGCCTCTGCGGTCCATTTCTTGAAGGGGCAATTTGTCCAATCCTGCGGTTAAGACCTGAATCCAGCTTAACTTCGGCAATTGATCAAACAGCTGGGCCGATAATGAGCGACCGTAGGTTAAAAGCACCTCTGTCTTTTCTTTTTGCCCCTCTGTCAACTGATCGAAATGATCCACAAACAGAAAGGTATGTTCCGGAAAAGTATCCGTAAGCCGTTTCTGATGATGTTCCCTCAATTTGGCATCCGATACAATTAGCATGGTTAGCCTCCTTTAACAATTATCCCATTTTTTAAAATGATTTTACACGATTAGGCCTTTTTTAAGGTTCCTCAGCTTCTATCAGTTCCTTTCATTATACATTTGGAGCACAATTTCACGCAATTGACAGCAATATAGCGGATTTTTAAGTATAAAGTCTCTCGAAATCTAGAAATATATCTATTCTGTAAATTTTGCCCTAAATGCAGGCAGATCGGCTTTGTGTTTCTTGATAATCTTTGACTATTATATTTGTATTGGCAGTTGCATAGACAAACAGGAGTGTTCAGACGATGGGTAGTTGGTTGGAAGATGGGATACCGATTGGTAGATGGTTGGAACAGCTGGTTGAACTGCTAAAACAACACCCCTTTCTGTTTGACCGGGTGGAATGGGTGATAAAAAACCTCTCTCAAGCATTTGAATGGTTTTTGTTCCTATGGCCTGAATGGCTGCTGATCACCATTTTGGCTCTCCCTGTCCTCATCTTTAAAAGAAGGTGGGGCCTGTTTGTCTTTATTTTGGTTGGACTAGCCCTCATTTGGAATCTGGGTTATTGGGAGAACATGGTCTACACCCTCTCTCTGGTGTTAACCGCTGCCTTAATCTCCATAATCGTTGGGATACCCACAGGAATTATCGCTGCTAAAAGCCGCTTGATTCATAACGTGATTACACCCATCCTGGATTTTATGCAAACGATGCCTGCTTTCGTCTACCTGATCCCTGCCGTCTTTTTCTTTGGCATCGGCACCGTTCCCGGTGTGGTGGCCTCCGTGATCTTCTCCATGCCCCCGGTGATTCGTTTAACCATTTTGGGCATTCAACAAGTGCCCGCTGACATTATTGAAGCAGCCGACGCTTTTGGTTCTACTTCCTTACAAAAACTGATGAAAGTGCAACTGCCTTTAGCCAAACAAACCATCATGGCAGGTGTGAATCAAACCATCATGTTAGCTCTCTCCATGGTGGTGATCGCATCCATGATTGGGGCCCGTGGCCTTGGACGGGACGTATATCAAGCCGTCACCCAAAACAATATGGGAGCAGGTTTTGAAGCCGGTCTCTGCATTGTGGTTCTAGCCATTCTTCTGGACCGAATCACCCAGTTGATGAGCCGGCCAACAGCAAAAAATTAAATTTTTAAAAATACAAAGGGGAAAGATGGAAAGGATGAGTGGAGTGACAAGAGTGAAGTTTAAACGGCTCTTATTGATGTTTGCTGTGTTTAGTCTCTTCGTACTGACTGCCTGCGGTTCAGCAGATACCCCTGCCGATAATGGCGGTGCACAAGTTGGCGAACAAAATACAGGTGAAAAAGGGGATGAAAAAGCCGATCAAGGTTTTGAACATATTACCGGTATTGATGCGGGAGCTGGCGTCATGCAGGCCACAGAAAAAGCGATTGAAGAGTACGGTTTGGACATTGAACTGGTCCCCAGTTCCAGCTCGGCGATGACGGCTGCCCTTGGTGCGGCCATAGAAAATAATGAATGGATTGTTGTCACCGGTTGGACGCCCCATTGGAAATTTGCCGCCTATGATCTTAAATACCTGGAAGATCCAAAAGGTGTTTTTGGTGAAGCCGAAAATATTCACACCTTGGTGCGCAAGGGGCTTAAAGAAGATCATCCCAGCGCTTATCAGGTTTTGGACAATTTCTACTGGACACCTGACGATATGAATCAGGTGATGGTGGAAATGGCTCAAAATGGTAAGGATGAATATGAAGCTGCACAAATGTGGATCGATAACAACCGGGATAAGGTTGATAGCTGGATTGAAGGGGTGGAACCGGTAGACGGCGAATCCATTGAGCTGGTTTACGTCACCTGGGATTCCGAAATCGCCTCCAGCCATGTGGTAGGCCTTGTCCTAGAAGAAATTGGTTATGATGTAGAGCTCACCCCAGTTGAAGCTGGAGTCATGTTTAGTGGACTGGCTAGTGGAGAGGCGGATGCCATGGTGGCCGCCTGGCTTCCAGCCACCCATGCTGCCTATTATGAAAATTATAAAGATGACTTTGAAGATTTAGGGCCCAATCTGGAAGGGGCTAAAATCGGGCTCGTGGTGCCCAGTTACGTCACCATAGATAGCATCGAAGAGATTCGGAAAAAGTAAGTTCTTTACAAAAGGCCGCAACGATGACAAAAAAGCAGTTAAATTAAGCGCCCCCTATCAAGGGGCGCCTTTTATACACTTTTCTTCAATTGGAGAGGGACAATTTTGATAGAATATGCCATAATAGAAACTGGATTCTATGCGTTATCTATCTTTTCAAAAACAGTGGTATGGAATAAAAGCAGGAAATGTGATGTAGAAGATGTCAACTAGCTTTTATCGTCCCCTATTTAAAGTTTTGCGCCGACTGCTGAGAATCATTTACCCCCGCTACACCACAGAACTTTTAGATTATCCTGGCCCAGCGGTTTACGTGGTTCGCCATCAAAACTTGTTTGGGCCGTTTATTGCGTTACTATGGTTTCCAAAAGATTTGCATGCTTGGATCCTTCATGTTTTTCTTAATCAAAAAGAGTGCTATAAGCAGTATGTCAATTATACGCTGACCAAACGGATGGGCATCAACCGCACTTTAGCCAAGCTGATCGCCCTTCCCCTCTCCTATTTTGTGGCCAAACTGCTCAATTCAGGGCGGGGCATTCCCGTCTACAGAGGCTCTAAAAAAATTATCCATACCTTCCAACAAAGTCTCGATGTGCTATTAAAAGGAGAAAGCATCGTCATTTTCCCCGATATTGATTATCGCAACAACTCGCCTGTCCTAAAAGAGATGTATGACGGATTTCTCTACTTGGAAAAATACTATTTTCAGGCAACGGGAAACCATCTCTGTTTCATCCCTCTGTACGTGAGCAAAAAAAATAGAAAACTGGTGGCGGATAAGCATATTTACTTTCGAGATGGGCAAGCCTTCAGTACGGAACGAACAGTGGTTTATGAAAAAATCAGAAGTCATCTTAATCGGTTGGCTCGCCAGTGTGGTGATATCTAAAAGTGTAGTGATGGCTAAAATCTTAAAATGGTCTCACCCTGTTCTAGGTTGCGCCCCTCGTATTATAATGGTCATGAGTACAAAAGATAAGATGTGTGTAAAATAGTGCCATTGATTTGTCAACAGACATGTGAAGGAGGCTCACCGATGGCAAAAAAGCTACCCCCTGGCCAGTTTGAGACCAAAAAATGGCCCGTCCTTCATGAAGGGGATGTATACCAGTTTGATCCTCAAACCTGGCGCTTCCGCTTATTTGGTGAGATTGAAGAGCCCATCACCTTGACTTATGAAGAGGTGATGGCTTTGCCTAAAGTGCAGGTGACCGTCGATATGCACTGTGTCACCACTTGGAGTAAGTTTGGCACATCCTTTGAAGGGATTCCCTTTCGCGTCTTTTACGAAAAAGTTAAACCAAAAGAAAATGTCGCTTACGTCCGCATCTATGGCTATTTAAATGGAGATCCAATGGGGTATTCAGCCAACTTGCCAATCGACGCTCTAATGGGAGATGAGGCCCTCTTCGTTTACCGTTGGAAAGATGAAGAAAATGACTGGCAAGAAATTTCCCCCAAGCATGGTTATCCTCTCCGGTTTATTCCCCCTGATCAGTTTTATTTGTGGAAAGGGACCAAATGGGCCTCCGGGATTGAATTTATGTCTGAAAACAAACCGGGATACTGGGAAGAAAGGGGCTACCATATGAATGGCAACCCCTTTAAAGAAGAACGCTTTGCGATTCCTGTCTCAAACAGATTCTGGATTTAGTCCCGCAGGCGATCGCTCACCATCTCCCACTCGTGCACTTCACAACCTCTGGCCCCTGTTTGAACATAGGGGTCATTTTCCGCATATCTTCTGGCCTCTTCTAACGATTCAGCCTGATAGATCACCAATCCACCGGAACCATCTGTAAAGCGCCCGTTGGCTACGATCTTTCCTTCTTTTCTCATTTTCTCTAAATAAGCCAGATGCTCACTCCGGTGGACCTTGCTTTTTTCTTCATCTTTCATAGGTAAGAAGACAGCATAGTATTTCATTCACTTTTCTCCTCTCTAGGCGTTCGCTCCTGCACCCCAGATAAAAATTTGTACATGCTGGACATGTCTTGATCCTCATAGCCGCTCTTTTTGGCTTGAGCCAGCAGTTGATTCACCTCTTTTATAATGGGCAGATGAAGCCCCATTTTATCGGCCAGATTGTCGATGATTCCCGTATCCTTTTGCAACAGTTTTAAGGCAAAACCGGGCTCATAACGATCAGGAGCTATAAACTGCATATAGTGGCGCTCCAAAATCCGACTTTGGGCAAAACTGTTATTCAAAATGGATACCAACTGATCAACGTCCAGCTTAAACTGCTTGGCCAGGATCAGCGCTTCACTCACGGCCAAGGTGTGAATCCCCACCATCAACTGGTTAATCAGTTTAACAGCAGAACCGGAACCGCTGGGACCTACATAGGAAATGTGTTGGCCCACCACCTCCAACACCGGTTTGGTCTGTTCAAAAATGTCCTTGTCTCCCCCCACCATGATGCTTAAAGTTCCCGCCTCTGCTCCAGGGGGGCCGCCGCTGACCGGTGCATCTAAAAACCGAATCCCTTTTTCGCCCAATCTTTCATACAGTCGACGACTTAACTCAGGGGATACCGTGCTGAAATCAATCGCGATCAGTCCCGGATGGCCGCTGGAGAGTACGCCCCCTTCCCCTAAATAAACTTGCTCCACATCGTCTGGCAGGGGCAGGCAGGTCATTAAAATGTCCACCTGACTGGCTAGCTTGGATAAAGAGTAACCCACCCGTCCGCCGGCCTGACCGAAGCGTTCTTCCTTCCCTTTGCTTCGATTTAAACCGTAAACTTCCGGATACACTTTGGTTAAATTGATGGCCATGGGCAGGCCCATATTGCCCAATCCTACAAAAGCCAGCTTCATCCTACTCCCCCTCAAACGTCAGTTGCGCACCTTCGCCTCCCAATCGGCATAATGACGGTGATAATACGCCGTGTTTAACGGGTCTTTTCTGCGCTCTTCAATGCGTTCTTTATTGGCCAAAACCAGCTTCTTCATCCGCTTAAAGTGGCGCTTCACTTTTTTCAAATGTTTTTTCCATGCTTTAGGCGGCTTGTTCCCTTTCATATATTGCTCAAACTGTGTAATAACGGGCATACCTTGGGCTTGAACATCATACTGGGAAAAAAGGGCCTTTTCAAATTGAGTGATGATTTCTTTCACCTGATCATCCGTTGCCGCGTCAATAAAACCGGTTTGCCGCCTCTTCTGACCCAGTTCAATGGCCAGGAGATCCAGCTGCAAAAAACGTTCCTGAAAATCTAGCACCTGGCGGATGATGTCCTGCCCTTTCGTTAATACGCTCTTTAACGGATGGTTTTCTGAAACTAATAGATCTAAAGCCTCAAAATGGGGCAACGCGGCTTCATATTTGCGCAGATCCTGTTCCACCACATCTCCCCATTCATTTTGAAAGCGTTTAAATAGCAGGTTATAGCGGTTCATCGCTTCATTAATGGCAACCGCCAGTTCCCGGGAAACAGCTTCTCCTTGTTGATCCATAACTACAAATCCCGCGGGAAAGGCAGGGCCTTTCCTGCGGGGAAAAAAATAAGCGGTGTAATAGGCATCCCCCGCCTCCCGATACTGATAGCTAAATAAGCGGTACTCTTCCCCTTCATGTTTGTAGACATCCAGCGTCCTGTTGAACCGCTCCACGGAAGGCATTTTGTTTTCATGCTCACGTATGTACTGATCCGATTCCTTCATCACAGCCGCCACTCCATTTGCTTTATTCTTGTGTTAATAGCCATGCTCTTGGCGTAAATGATTCACTTCGTTTTTCTGCAAATATGCTTGTTTAATTTCCGGCCATGAAAAACCTAAGGCGTGGCCCAGGCTCAAGATAGCCTTAAACATGTCCAGGTAGGCGGCTAAATCCAACTGGCGGGCAAAGGTGGCAATCTGGTCATAAGCTTTTAAAAAAGCAGCGGTCAACTCCTGTTCACCGCCTGACTCTTCAAAGTCACCCCAGGTCAGAATCACTTTGTGCTGAAACCCAGCTTCCAGTCCAATGGATAAGACAAAATGGAGCGCATCCACGTACTCTTCCAAGATCACCGGTCTGGCTGAAGCCGGTTTAACGCTCCAAAACTTAAAACAGCGGGTTTCATTGGCCAATTCCCCCAGCTCCACCTGTAGAGCCAATATTTTTTTATCGATCAGCTTCATACCATGCAAACGGTGCTTTTCCGTTATCTTCTGGTCTAAGGCGTGCTGAATCTTGTACAGTGCCTCCACATCCATGCCAGCGCCTCCTATCTTAGGTTTTATTGTACCATAAGATCTTTAATAAGGCGCAGTGCAAACGGCTCGATTAAAGGAGGCGGGCATGCTCCACTTTAATGCAGCGATCCATCACCACTTTTAAGCCGGCTTGATCGGCAATCTGAAACGCCTCTTCGTTAGCGATCCCCAATTGCAACCATAACACTTTAGCTCCAATGGCCACCGCTTCTCTAGCCGGCCCCACCGTATCTTCGCTACGCCTAAACACATTCACAATATCCACTTGTCCGGGAATTTCTTTTAAAGAAGGGTACGCTTTTTGTCCCAATGATTCGGTAATGGTGGGGTTAACCGGTATAATCTCATAACCGGCCTCCTGCATATATTTGGCCACCTGGTAACTGGTCCGCTCCGGTTTGTTGGACAAGCCCACCACGGCGATCCGCTTAGATTCAGCCAAAATCTGTTTCAATTCCTGATCATTCACATTGGTGAGTTTCATATTAAAACCCCTTTCCACTTCATTTATTCAGACCAATACCGCTTCAGAAACTGATCGCGTCCAGAGGCCTGGCGATAAAGTTGATAGCGGTATGGATTTTTCTTATGAAAATCTTGATGGTAATCTTCCGCTGGATAAAAGGTTGAAGCGGGTAAAATTTGGGTGACGATCGGTTTGTCAAATCGACCGCTCTTCTCCAAAGCCTGTTTCGAGGCTTCCGCTTTTTGACGCTGCTCTTCATCGTGATAAAAAATGGCGGTACGGTATGAACTCCCCCGGTCCTGAAACTGGCCGCCGGGATCAGTGGGATCAATTTGACGCCAAAATATGTCCAGCAAGCGATCATAGCTGATCTTTTCCGGATCATAAATGATATTGACCGCTTCATAGTGGCCAGTTTCGTCCGAACAAACCTCCTCATAGGTGGGATTCGGTTTAAAGCCGCCGGTATAGCCAGAAATAACGTCAATCACCCCAGGTTCATTCTCAAAGGGACCCACCATGCACCAAAAGCAGCCGCCAGCAAAAGTGGCCCGTTTATATTTAGACATGGCTCACACCCTTTCCAGTTACGCAAGACGCTAGATGGGCATCCCGCCTATATGGTAGGATGCCCCACCGGTTTATAATTCTGCGTCTATCCCCCAACCAGGGGAACCAAAAGCTCCACCTGATCCCCTTCCTGCAGCTCATAGGACTCATCCACCATTTGGTTATTCACCACTACCATGGCATCTTCGCCCCAAAGCAGGTTAAAGGACTGAACCAGCTGACCAACGGTTACGCCTGAAGCCAGATGAAGTTCCCCTGATAAGTCTTGACGCCACGTAAGATGGCTTCTCACCACAACTTTCACGCCAAACTCCCCTCAATCCCAATGGTGTCCATTTCCTCATTGGGCACATCAAAAACAGTTTGACTGGCTGGATTAACCTCCTCATAAAAATGCTCAGGTAAGCGATCATGGACCTTGGTCATTCCGGCTCCTCGGTTAAAGGCATGCTCAGTCTTAAGGGTATCTTTTGCCATCTGGACGATATCATCAGCCGTCACCTCCAGTCCAATGTAACCGGATACCAGTTCAGCCAGCAAGTCATAGCGACCTGCAATAGCGCCAGAAGCGAAGGAGCAGATGCCCAGGGCGTCAAAGATTGTTGCATTAATTTGGGCATTTTTAGAGGCTTCCACCTGTCCTTTCGCTTCATGATGGTTCACTTTGGCTGAGCCGGTATGGCCAGCCGTATGGTCAGCCCCCTGAGGCGACGTGGCATAGGTAACACCCAGCCCTTTTAATCCCCGCGGTTCATAGGCTGGCATCGCCTGCCCTTTCACCACAGGAACGCGGCGGATACCATATATTTTCCCCACCATTGCGGCTCCTGCTCCAATGATGCGTCCCAGAGGCGTCCCCTGGCCCAATTCATGCAAGAGACGTAAAGCCCCTTCATGATCACCAAAAGGAATCACCCCTGCCTCCATGGCCACGCCAATGGCCGCTCCCGTTTCAATGGTGTCCACCCCATATTCATTGCACCAGCGGTTTAATTCCACAATCGCATCCAGATCGCCAATGCCTAAATTACTGCCCAATAAACTGACATTTTCATATTCAATAGGGGAGGTGACCTGTCTACCCTCTTTATCCGGGTAAATGTTGGAACAGCGAATGACACAGCCCGGCATGCAGGAATGGGTGGGCGTCCCTTCCCCTCCGCGAGCCAAAATGGTCTCCCTTAAAGCCTGGGCATTGATCGCTTCATGTTTCTCAAAACGACCTGTGGAAAAATTACGGGTGGGTAAAGCGCCCAGTCGCTGGGTGGTATCCAGCATAGCCATGGTGCCCAGCTCTGGAAACATTTTAGATGTGCCTGGATTTTCCCGCAGCCATTGGTTGTATTGTTTCAAGGCGGCCCGAAACCGCTCTGGATTTCTAGGTTTGTTCCGCTCCACCCCGGTATCATCTAGTATAAGGGCTTTGATGCCCTTTGCGCCAGCCACAGCTCCTAGCCCGCCGCGGCCGTAGAATCGCGTGGGGTTTTTATCCTTATCCATGTTGCTCACGCCGGCTGTAAGCATCTTTTTTTCCCCAGCCACACCGATAATATACAGACCCACATGGTCACCGTAGCGGGCCCTGAGCTTCGCGGCCGAT
Source organism: uncultured Bacillaceae bacterium (assembly GCA_937927935.1). Classification (GTDB taxonomy): domain Bacteria; phylum Bacillota; class Bacilli; order Caldalkalibacillales; family Caldalkalibacillaceae; genus CALFAC01. The sequence continues at coordinate 17,635 of CALFAC010000143.1, read as the reverse complement.
TGGCTGATGGGCTGATTGAGATAGGGATCTGCCGGCTCAAACTGGACCCCGTCTTTATGAATCCGGATGACTTGAAAGTCGTCTCTAATCCCTTCGAAAATGATGGCCCTCAGCCCCAAGCGACCCAGCTTCAGACCGGCGATGCCTCCGGCATTGCTCTCCTTCGTCCCTCCCGTCAAGGGGCTTTTGGCGCCAAGGGAAGTGCGGTCGGTACTGGATGCCATTGAACCGGTCAACACGCCGTTGGCCAGCACCAGCTTATTATGGGGACCAAGGGGATGAGCAGTGGGAGGGACTTCTTGATAAACAATTTTGGCAGTCAACGCCCGGCCACCCAACAACAGATCCTCATCAGGGATCTCTTCATAGCGGTAGGTCAAATTGGTCATATCAATGCGCAAGAGCTGCATAAGGGTACCCCTCTCTTCTAAATGTTTAAACTTTCCGTTTATTATTGCCTTTACCAGTATTATAACGAAATCTCACCTTACTTTACATCCATTTAACTAAGACCTGAATCTGACCCGGTGTGTCTACTGAACAGCTATTGTCTACTTGTGACGTAAACCGCTGGAAAACCACTTCTTTTGTACTTTCAACACTACCTTTGTCAAGGGGGCAGGAAGGGAGGCAAAGATGGCGAATAGGTTAATACACAATACGGGCAGGAGGGATGAGCATATGGGTCGCGCGCTAAAAACAAAAGAGGTGGCTAAAGTCCTCGGTGTCAGTTCCCGCACCATTCAACGCTGGGTGCGCCATTACAATATTCCCTACCAAACCAATGCCAGAGGCCATTTTCAGTTTACGGAACAGCATGTAAAAATGTTGGAAAAAATCAGGGACCAAATGAGCCAAGCAAATGCTGCTGCCCCATCCGTTCAACCCCAAGAGAACGTGAAGGTGCAGGACAATCCACGACAACAAAGTGAGGAACGGGAGGTGCCGTCCTCTGCACTGCAGAAGTTGGAAGATCGTCTCTTTCACATTGAATCGTTGCTCTCAACCAAAGCGGATCAGGTGGTTTACGAACAAGCATTGACCCATCGCCGGGAGCTGGACAACTTGAGCCAGCGGCTGGACAATTTAGAGGCAAAGCTGACTCAACTAGAGGAACAGATGACCATGCTTAAAAAACAATTGGAAACCAAGGAAACGGCCAAGCGACCGAGCTTTTTCTCCCGGTTTTCTCTGGCCAAAACATAGACCAAAGAGGAAAACTGATGTTTTAGAATTCAGCCAAGCGGGGTGTCTCGTTTGGCTGTTATTCTTCTCGAACCTCCCTTAAGGTAAACGGGTGAGCTGATCAGTGGGCTCCTTCACCACGCTCACTTGGTCGCCCACGGCTTGCACCACGTTCATATAACCAATAGGCTGGCCCATTTTCACCTTATCCCCTTCTTTTAACCCCTCTATCAATGCAAAAGAGCCGGGTTCAAATAAAAGGACTACAGTGGAGCCAAATTCAAAATAGGCCAATTCTTCCCCTTTGATCACTTCCGTTGATCTTAAACGATCGCTCCACCTGATACTGGCTACATTCATGGCCCCCACCTTAATCACCGCCACTTGGGTTTGATCGTGCTCAATATAAGTGATCAAGCGCTCATTCTTAGCCAGAACGCCATTAATCAACTGCAGCCCCGTTGGGTTTACCGGATAAACCGTTCCTCTATGGTGGACTGTTCCCACGATTCGTCCGCCGATGGGGGCATGGATACGGTGATAATCTCGAGGGCTGAGATAGAGAACTAAAAAATACCCCCCACGATAGCGTTGTTCTTGATCCTGGTCCTGCAGCATCTCCGCCAACGAATAGGGTTTTCCTTTCACCACAATCATGCCGTCACTTCGGATGATGCCCATACTGGTGACGGTACCATCAACGGGACTGACAGCTACGTGAGGACCGGGATGAATCGGTCGTACCCCCGGTTTAAGGCGCCGGGTGAAAAATGCGTTTAAATGGGGATAAGCTTCTGGGGGGCGTTCCGCTTCACTCACATCTATTTTGTAAACATGAATAAAATAGGGGATAAGCCGCTTGCTAAAGCGACTCTTGGCTACCCTTCCCACCAGATAAGAAATGGAACGGCGGGAACTTAGCTGCGTTAAGAGACGAAAGATAACCTTCATTCTGGTCTCCCTTTTTTCACAAAAATTAAAGTTGCTTCAGGGTCTTACTTATTTTATCATGAATGTGGTCTTATAGTCGTCTTTTTACTTTCTAAGGAGGCCCAACTAAAGAAATGAACTGGCAAGAAGTGATCTTCTTTTTTATAGGCGGTTTGGGGTTGTTTTTGGCAGGTATTCGTTATATGTCGGAAGGTTTGCAACGAACAGCAGGAGACAGGATGAGGGGACTCCTAGCCAGGTACACGTCCAACCCAGTGAAGGGTGTTTTGGTTGGCATCTTAGTCACCGGTTTGATTCAATCTTCGTCAGCCACGACAGTGATGACCGTCGGGCTGGTCAATGCCGGGCTCATGACGTTAAGACAGGCCATTGGCATTATAATGGGAGCCAACATTGGTACAACCGTGACCGCTTTTATCATCGGGATTAAAATCGAGCAGTACGCCCTTCCAATCATAGCGTTGGGTGTCTTTTTCATGATCTTTATGCGCAAAAAATCGGCCCAGTATGTGGGACAAGTCCTTTTTGGATTTGGACTCCTTTTTCTTGGGTTAAAAACGATGGGTGACGGGGTAAAACCCCTGGCTGATCTGCCTATCTTTACTGAGCTGATGATTGAACTCTCCCATAACCGCGTGCTGGGTGTAATTGTAGGCACTGTGTTTACCATTATAGTCCAAAGCTCCTCAGCCACCATCGGTATCCTGCAAACCATCGCCGACGAAGGACTGATTCCCCTGTGGGGGGCATTGCCTGTTCTGTTTGGGGACAATATTGGCACCACCATTACGGCGGTTCTGGCATCCATTGGCGCCAGTGTGGCCGCTAAACGGGCCGCATTGGTCCATGTCACCTTTAATGTGATAGGTGCTATCCTGTTTACTTTAGCTTTACCTCTGGTCTATCATGCGGTGCTCTTTGTAGGCGGCGATGTTAATATTCGCATGCAGATTGCCCTTGCCCATGGCATGTTTAACGTGACCAATACAATAATCTTCCTGCCCTTAACGTCTCTTTTGGCTTTAATTGTTACTAAAGTCGTCCCGGGTCATGTAGAGGAGATCGAGTTTCAACCCAAATATCTGGATCATCGGTTGCTCGCCACCCCTTCCGTCGCTTTGGGACAAGCCCAGCACGAAATCTTGAGGATGGGCGGACTGGCTCGAGCCATGTTAAGGGATGCCGTCAATTACTTTTTCAACAAAGATGAACAGAAACGAAACATGGCCATGCAAAAAGAAGAGCTGATCAATAGCCTGGATCGAAAGATTACCGACTACATTGTCCGCATCCAGCAAAGTGCCCTCCATGCCCGGGAGTCTGGCAAAGCTTCCATACTTCTGCAGACGATTAACGATATTGAACGCATCGGCGACCACGCCGAAAATATTTATGAGCTGGGTGATTACATCATCACCCATAAGGTGGAATTCTCCCAAGATGCCCAGGAAGAGCTGAAGCAGATGATCAGTTTAACTGATGAAACGATTCAGCTGGCACTGAAAGCATTGGAGCAAAATGATCAGCAAGCAGCTCAAAAGGTTCTGGAAAATGAACAGCAACTGGACAAAATGGAGCGTACCTTCCGTAAAAATCACATCAATCGCTTAAACAACAATTTGTGTACCGGCAACGCCGGCGCCGCTTTCCTGGATGTGTTAAGCAATCTGGAACGAATCGGCGACCATTGCAAAAACGTGGCTCAATATGTTTTGTACGGCGAATAATCGTTATGTCTTGCAGATTTAATGACAGAGCAGTCAACAAAAAGTTAAATCAAATAAAACCGAACAATACTCCGGCCCATGTCCGGGGTATTGTTTTTGCCAAAAAGCCCAACCTTAGACAAAATTTCACCCTGCTGGTGAGGGAATCATACTCTATACTAGACTAATATCCGAGAGGTAGGGATTAGATTGTGAACACCCCGGTAATGCTTTCTTATCTCCCCCATCATACGGATCCATGGCTAGGTCTTCCCAGCAATTTGTTCAAATCTCTAGGCCTCTCGCTAAACCAGCCCATTACCCTATCCTTGCCGGGGAAGTCTGTCACTCTAAATGTTTATCTTCATCAATCCCATGCACCTGTCATCCACCTTCCCTCCAGTTTAGGCCATGAGCTTCATCTTCCAGATGAAAGCTTTCTCTATATTAACTATCAGCCTGCAAGCCGCACCCTTGAACTAAAGCCAATACTGGCCATTTTGATCAGCCACACGCAGCATCCCGCTCCCTTTGGAGAATTAAATGATTTTTTAAAGGAGCTGATCCTGGCTGCCAAAAAAAGAGCAGTATTAGCCTATGTGGTCACCATCCATGATTTGCTGCCTCTCCAGGCACCCTTAAACGGGTGGACCTGGGAGAAGAATAGATGGATCAAAAGAGCGTTTCCCTTGCCGCATGTGGTGTACAACCGCATTCCCAGTCGAAAAATTGAACGGACCAATCTTTACAAGACACTCAAAAACAAATTGGCTCAGCATAAGATTATCCTTTTTAACCAAACCTTTCTCAACAAGTGGGAAACTCACCTCATTCTTACTAACTCAAACTCTTTAAAAAAGCACTTGCCTGAAACCATGATTTTGGATCGGGCTAGCACCTTGGAAATGATGTTAAATAAACATCCAGTGATATTCCTCAAACCTGTTCACGGTTCTTTAGGGAAAGGGATCTACAAGATCAAGCAAACCCCTTATGGTTACGAATCGGCATATAGCACCCTGTCTGGGGAAATCCAGCGCCGCTTTCCCACTGTTAAAAGCCTGGTCTCGTTTCTAAACAAGCGGATTAAAAAGGCCTATATCATCCAAGAAGGCATTAACATTTTAACCTATGCGGGCCGGCCCATCGACTTTAGAATCTTGATGCAAAAAAACCGCAAGGGACGGTGGGCGGTCACCTCGATGGTGGCCCGAATTGGCGCTGAAAACCGCATCGTTTCCAATATCGCTCGGGGCGGAGAAATGGCCAGGGTGACGCAAACTTTAAAACAATGCGGCATCTCCAATCCTGCTGCCATGCGTACGCACCTGGCTCAGCTTGCCAAAAAGGTAGCCCAGGTGATCGACCAAGAGCAGAAGGGGACGTTCGGTGAACTGGGCGTTGACCTGGCTGTCAGCACAACGGAACAGATTTACATTTTAGAAGTGAACTCTAAACCATCTAAAACACAAGATGCTTTACCCGGTCTTGGCCGGGGTGGAAAAGGACGCCCTTCCGTGCAACGCTTGCTTGATTATACCTTTTACCTGACCAACTCAAGGCATGAGGTGGAAAGATGAAAAGTAATGTCCCCCTTTTTGGGATTTTAACAGATTGGGTTGACTCCCTGCGTCCCCCTTTTTCTGAGGAAAAATTTTTTAAAATCTTGTCCATGGCTGGTCACAGACTCGGATTTAAGGTAATTGTTTTTTTTCCACAGTTTATTCAATGGAAAACACGCACCTTGTATGGCTACCGCTATCATCCCCAGCGCAAAAGATGGGAGGCTGGCTGGTATCCCTTTCCTACACTTGTATACGATCGGCTGTTTTACATTAATCCGGAAAAAATAGGTCAATACGTCAGCGTTATCAGCCGCCTGCGCAGCGATGGACAAATCACCTGGTTAAACCGGGGATTGCCGGGCAAATGGAAGGTTTATGAGCTGCTGAAAGAAAATGCCTACATTCTCCCTTATTTGCCTGACACCACGCTCTATAGGTCTGGATTACCCCTTAGAGCCAAGTTGTTAGAGTATAAATCTCTCTTTTTGAAACCTGCTATGGGCACCCACGGCAAAGGTGTGCTCAAAGTTGATTTAGAGAAAAAAAAGATCACTGTAACGGGTCGCAATTCTCACCATACGAAACCGGACCATTTATTTGTGAAACATTTTTTCAGCTACTCAGATTTTGAAAATTGGCTTACGCATCACATCGGAAAGAAACGCTACATTGTGCAGCCCTATCTTCCTTTAAAAACAAAAGAAAACATTCCCTTTGATATGCGCATTTTAGTGCAAAAAAACGGTTGGGGAAAGTGGGAGGTCACCGGCAAAGCCATTCGCCTTGGTCCCAAAGGCGGCTTAACAGCCAATCTGCATGGTGGAGGTCAGGCAGTGGATGCCGATCTTTTTTTAACCTCTAGTTATCCTATCCATATCCTACATAAGATCAATCACCATCTCCACCAGATCATCACTCTCGTTCCCCACTACATTGAAAAAAATTATGGCCCTCTCTGCGAGTTGGGGTTGGACATTGGATTGGAACCTGGAGGAAAAGTGTGGTTGCTTGAAGTGAATTCCAAACCGGGCCGACGGTCTTTTTCCGAAATCGGCAACCGGCAAGCATTAAAAAAAGCGCTCACTCAGCCTATCCACTATGCCCATTATTTGCTCTCAAGAGGAAGGAGTATTTCCTATGGCTAAGCCGATCATTGCCCAGCTGCACAAACATCTCCGCTCACGCCACACCATCTTTCTCTCTCCTGAACTGCTGGCGGAGATTAATAACCATTCCCGTTTGATTCTCAGTTTTGGACACAAAAAAGTGGCGGCCCGCGTCAAACCTTCCCATCGGCCAGGCCATGTTTACTTGTCAGCTAACCTGATGCACACCTTAATGATCCCCTTTGAGCAGAAAGCACATTTTGCCATACGGGACAATCACTTGGCCATTGGTCCTTTGGTGGGGCTGTTTGTTGCCCGTTATACGGCGCATGGTGACACCCTCTTTCCCAAAAACCCGGTCTGGATCAATCGCTTTTTGCTGGCCAGCCGGGATGTTCCATCCTACTATTTTATTTTTTATCCGGAAGATATCGATTTTTACGCCAAAGAAATTAACGGTTATTTTTTAGTGGAGCAGAAAGGAAAATGGTCCTGGCAACGCCACCGCATTCCCTTTCCCAATGTGGTTTACAACCGGATTATCAACCGCATGCTTGAAAATTCCTCCTCGGTTCAAATGGCTAAAGCGCTCTTTCAACGCCACAAGATTCCCTATTTTAATCCCGATTTCTTTAATAAATGGACCATTTATGAAAAGATTCATGATGATCCCAGGGTCACACAGTATCTTCCGGAAACGGTGTTTAATCCTAAATTAATCCACATCAAATCCCTATTAAACAAGTATCCCATGATCTACCTGAAGCCTTCCTCTGGAAGCCTTGGGCTGGGGATTGCCCAGTTGTATTATCGGCCGGAAAAAGGTTACTTTCTTCGCTACCGAAGAGGTAACCAGAACAAACTGTACTGCTTTAAACATTTATCCAAAGCCCTTAGCCACTTCATGCAACACAAATCGTCTAAAACATACATTGCCCAGCAAGGGATCGACCTGATCACCATCCAGCGCAGGCCGATTGACTTTCGCGTTCATACCAACAAGAACGCTCATGGAGAGTGGGAAGTGACTGCCATCGGAGCAAAACTGGCTGGGAAAGGAAGCGTCACCACCCATGTGCGTACCGGTGGGGAAGTAATTTCTCCCCAGAAAGCGATTGCCACCTGCTTTCCCAACCATCAAACGGAGATTTTTCAAACGTTGCAACGGACGGCCATTATCCTGTCTGAAACCATCGATGATCATACAGCAGGATGGCTGGGAGAGTTAGGCTTTGATCTGGGCGTTGATAAAAATGGTCGCATCTGGATGTTTGAAGCCAATTCCAAACCAGGGCGACATGTTTTTATCCATCCCGAACTGAAAGAGAACGATCGTCTCACTCGGAAAAAAATATTGGAATATGCCCTTTATCTGGCTAAATTTACTTCATAGGATGTGAGAGGATGACCTCAGAAAATAGCCTGACGAAAGTAACCGTGGGTTTTTGTCCCTTGACCAAGGGCTGGTATTTGATTAAACCCTCCAATCATATGAAAAACAAAGTGCCTCTTGTCAGGTGGGGAGCCAATCGAAAACCCCTCCAATTAAAAACGGAACAGCGTCCAGCATCAATTCATAAACCTCTTCTGTTTAATGGATTTGTCAAGCATCACAATGGAAAACTTCTGTTTGGTCCACTGATGGGCATTTTAACCGTTCAAAATGGCCATGCACCTTTTGCGGGTGTAAGACAGAACTTTATCGATATCATCCGGACGGGACAAAAAAGAGGGGGAATTGTTTATGTGTTTACCCCCCAAGGCATCAACTGGAAAGAAGGAACCGTTCGCGGCTATCTCTACCACGCTTCATTAAAACAGTGGATTTCCTATCCATTTCCTTTACCCAATGTGGTCTACAACCGAATTCCCGATCGCCTTTCGGAACAAAGACATGAGGTGCAAACCTGCCTGCGTCTACTGCAAAAACAGCCCAACATGCACCTGTTTAATCCCTCCTTTTTCAACAAAGATGAAATCTGTTTGCTGCTGATGAAAAACAAAAGGACCGCCCCCTATATCCCAGAAACCCAAATACTGAGAACAAGCGAAACCTTTGTGCACATGTTGCAGCGTCATGAAAGCCTTTACCTCAAACCGACCCATGGTAAGGCAGGCCAGGGCATCTTTAGAGCCGATTATGATCCCGACCGCCAACATTACACCCTGACGTTTCACCAAAACAGAAAAACGCGTCGCCTGATCAGCCGCTCTGTCCAAGCCATATGGAGATCGTTTCTTAAATTGAAAACAGGTGGGACTTATCTTGCCCAGCAAGCCATTTCCCTCGCTCGTTTGAACCATGCTCCCTTTGATATCCGCACACTGGTGCAAAAAAATAGAAACGGCTCCTGGACAGTGGCCGGAATGGGCCTTAGGGTGGCCGGTCCCAACCGAATCACCACCCATGTTCCCCAGGGCGGCCACATTGAGCAGATTGATCACACCTTAACCCAGATCTTCCCAGATGAAGCAAAACAGATTATCGCCCAGGCCAGGAGGCTGGCTTTGCTCGCGGCCACTGTATTGGAAAGCCATTACCGACATCTAGGGGAGCTATCCCTAGATATTGGACTGGATACATTCGGCCGTCTCTGGATTTTTGAAGCCAATGCCAAACCGATGAAGTTTGATGAACCCCATATCCGCAAGAAATCCCTTCTCAATCTGATCGAATATGCCCAGTATCTCACTTTCCATACCACTGACCAAGGAGCTGATCAGCATGACCTTATACCCGCTAACTAATTCCAAAGCGATCAAGCACCGTTCTAAATTAATTGCTTTTATTCGTCGCCATGGGGATCGGCGCATCACCCAAGGGGCTATCAATTGGCTACAACAGATGAGCAATCAATCGTTAAACACGCCTGGCACCAAGATCCTGGCCGCCCTGGATAAGAACAAGCTGGTTGGTCTGCTCATCGTTGCCCAATATGGCATCGAAGAATCCTTTATGGCCGTGCACAAAGCATATCGGAATCAAAACATCGCCAAAGCCATGCTTAAACAGATGATCTCCGATCTGGGCAAAATTTATGGCCGCGTTGCTCTGGATAACATCTCCAGCTTAAAAGCATGTTTTTCAAGCGGAATGGTGGCCTTTCATCTCTTTCAAGGGCCCACCAACAAACCGACCCTCTGGTTAGGCGGCGGCGATTGGAAAAGAAGCGATGTCTTGGCTCCACAGGACAACCACATTTTGGTAGAATAAGTTTAACAAGACGAGATGAGGAGATTGTATGCGTCACGACCTAGTCGCCACCGGACTTGTGTTAACTCCAGCTAGAGATCAAGTGCTCTTGGTTTACCATCATAAATTTCAAAAATGGCTCCCTCCTGGCGGTCATCTGGAACCCAACGAATTGCCCCATGAGTGTGCCTTAAGGGAGGTACGAGAGGAAACGGGCGTTAAAGCCCGTTTGATTCCTTACGGCGCGCAATTAGGGCTAAAAAATGAAGTGGAGAGCCAACTCCCCACCCCATTTGTGATGCTGCATGAGTTTATCCCTGCCTCAGCCAAAGATGAAGCCCATATGCATATCGATTTTATTTTTTTAATGGAGCCGATTGAAGGGTCAACGGATTTACAGATTGCCAAAGCTGAGGTCAAAGAAGCCCGCTGGATGACCTTGCCCGAGGTTGAAAAGTGTCATACCTTTGAAAGTGTGGTCAAAATTTGCCAGCGGGTGATGATTCCTTCTTAGGGCAGAACCCGTTTGGCCCCCATATAGGTCTCTTTCCAAGCGCGGTCTGTAATTTTGCTGTAGGTTACGCCAGGCTTGCCGTAGGTATGGATAATATACCCATTACCGGCATAGATGGCCACATGGCCCACTTTTCCTTTTCCAGTGGCTTGGGTCCAGAAAAAGAGAAGGTCACCTTTTTGCCACTCGCCCCATTTAACCGAGGTTCCCAGCTGTGATTGCTGGCGAGAGTTTCGGGGTAACTTAATTCCGTTTTCGGCAAATACCGTTTGGGTAAACAGGGAACAGTCAAAATAGCCGGATCCAGCCTTGGCACCATACTTATAGGGAGTGCCCATATATTTCTCGGCCGTCTTAATAATCCGGTCCGCCAGCGTTGAAGCAGAGGGGTTGGTGCGAGACGAACCGGACTTGTTGTCATTATTTTTTCCTGACGAAATGGTTTCAGAAGAAGAGGTTGAACCTACATAACGCTTGGCCGTTAGGAAATGCTTTTTGGCCCAATTGGTCTCCACTGATTGAATGCTAACACCATTGCTGGAGGGTAATGAAGCTATCGCTTTGCCATTGCCCATGTAAAGGGCGCTGATAGAGGCTTCGCCTTTGGAATCTTTAAAAATAAGGACATCCCCAGGAGCCAGCTGCGACTTGCTCACCGTATGCCCACTTTGGGCTTGTCCCTTGACAGTCCGGGGAATGGAAATCCCTTCTTGTTTGTGCAAATAATAGATCAATCCGGAAGAGTCAAAACCTTTTTGCGGGCTTGCTGCACCATACCGATACGGGACGCCGATGAGCCCTTTAGCCTTATCCACCATTGCTTCTCCAATGGTCTGAGCAGCCGTCTCATGAGAGCTCATTCCTAAGCTGAACAATAAAAGAAGCATGGCCACAAGCGTCAGGCGCACATACCGTTTCATAAGTTTCCCTCCCAAAGCTACTTTTTCCAATTTGAGCTCAGCTAATAGTTTACTAGATTTAATAAGTAGCGGAACCAGCAAATAGTGGTAGGGAAGGGAAACAATGGAAAAATAAAGGTTTAAGCCCCTGATTTTAGGGATAAATTCCTATGATAAAAGGCCCTATTCCAAAAAAAGGAAGCCAATAACATGTAACCAAAAAGGAAAGGGAGATGGAAAGGAATGGATTGGAAACAGTGGTTAAAGGAGAAGCGGACAGAGCACCTGAATGAATTGATGGAGCTGCTTAAATTTCCCAGCATCAGCGCCTTATCGGAACATAAAACGGATCTTGTCCGAACGGCCCAATGGTTGGCCGATAGCCTACGTAAAGCGGGCTTGGAAAACGTCCAAATCATGGAAACGGGAGGCCATCCGGTTGTTTACGCCGACTGGCTCCATGCACCGGGAAAACCGACGCTGCTCATCTACGGCCACTATGATGTTCAGCCAGTGGATCCCCTAAACTTATGGGAGAGCCCACCTTTTGAACCTACCATCAGAGATAACAAGCTATATGCCCGAGGAGCCAGCGATGATAAAGGGCAAACCTTTATGCATATTAAAGCGATTGAGGCGCTCCTTAAATGTGAGGGCCAGCTGCCCTTAAACGTGAAGGTGTGCATCGAGGGGGAAGAAGAGATTGGGAGTCCCCATCTGGAGCCGTTTGTGAAACAGCATCAAGAGTTGTTGGCGGCCGATGTGCTCTTGATCTCTGATACGCCGATGCTGGAAAACGGCCGTCCGGCCATCTGCACCGGTTTAAGAGGTTTGTGTGGCTTGGAAATTACCGTGCAAGGACCCGCCAGCGATCTTCATTCCGGCATGTACGGAGGAGGAGTGCAAAACCCCATCCATGCCCTCGTTGAGCTTTTGGATTCCATGCGCGATGCGTCCGGTCGGATTACCATTGACGGTTTTTACGATCAGGTGGTCCCGGTAACGGAAAAAGAGCGGGAAGAAATTGCGTCTCTTGAACTGGATGAGGAACAACTGAAAGCAGAGCTGGGTGTTAACCAACTTTTTGGTGAAGAAGGATACAGCTATTTGGAGCGCACTTGGGTGCGCCCCACCTTGGAAGTGAATGGCATCTACGGTGGTTTTCAAGGGGAAGGGGTTAAAACGGTGCTGCCTGCTCGAGCAGGAGCCAAAATCACCTGCCGGCTGGTCCCTGATCAAGATCCCGATGAGATCATCCGTTTGATCGAAAAACATATCGAACAACATACGCCACCAGGGGTCACCGTAACCACTCATCATTTTGATAAAGGGCGCCCTTTTGTCGTTCCCAGTGACCACCCCGCTATTCAGGCCGCTGAACAAGCTTTGGAAAAAGCGTTTGGCCAACCTGCGGCAAAGATCCGGATGGGCGGTTCCATCCCCATTGTGGAAACATTTCATCGTCTTCTGAAATTACCTGTGGTTTTAATGGGCTTTGGACTGCCCAATGAAAATATTCACGCCCCCAATGAGCATTTTCATCTGGAAAACTTTGACAAAGGGCTGGAAGCTATCTGTCACTACTGGTTTGAATTGGCCAGTCGGCTTAATGAGACACCTTAATCTGGCCCGCCTGGCTTTCCTGCCTCTAGCCAGTGATCAGAAAGGCGCCCCGCTTGAGACGCTCTCCCGGTATCACTGGGCGATATGCTGTCGAGGCATCAACGGGGCGCTGTTTTGAAAAAAAACATAAAAAGCGTTTCATTTCTCCTCTTCTTCGTCCTCCATCACCACATTAATTAAGCCGCTTTCTTCAATAAGTGAAGAGATGTTGTTTTCATCTAGGTACTGTTCGTAAGCTTCATGGTTTTCATTGACGCCAATAAACCGTCCCTCCATATCGGCCAGTAAAAACCCTTCCAATTCATCCACTGCCCCCACCAGTTCCTCCGCCTCGGTATACATCTTGTCATAATCCGCCGCTTGCCTTTCCAAATCGGACGGGGAATCGGAGGAACCATAGGAGGCCACTTCTTGCCACGTATCTTCCGCATCATAAAAGGTTTTATCCTGCTGGTCCAGATCAAACTGCCCGAAAGAGGGTGCAAGCCGTTCTTCTTCCACGGGCCGGTCTTGTGAAATTGAGGCATCAGCACTATGTTTTAAACAATATAAAGCTGTCGGCAGGGCTAAAAGGCGCTCATAGGAGATGGGCGCCTGGCAGGTTTGGCAAAAGCCATAGCGTCCTTCTTTCATCGCTTGTAAGGCCTCTTCAATTTCCTTCAACTGACGCTTAGCATGTTCATTTAAAGCCAGGTCTTTACTCCGTTCAAACTGTTCTGTTCCCAAATCTCCAGGATGATTATCATAGCGGGAGAGTTCCCCCGTTGATTCGTCTGCCAAGGCCTGGTCTAGTCCAAAGTGGTTATTGGCCCCTAACTGCTGCTTTATGTCCTTATATCTTCTCTCCAAAATGGACTGCAATTGCTTGAGTTGGTTTTCCGTTAACATCTCCGTCACCTACTTTGCTTTAAATTATGGTTTTGTACCGGTATAAAGCAGATTCTGGTCCGTTTGAAAAAGCGGTTTAACCATGAGCTCGATTCGCCTTTTCTTCCCTGGCTGGTTTCGTCCAGGGATAACGCTGTTCAACAAAGATTTGATGCCAAAGGATAAAGGTGATCACCGCCCATAAAAGGCGACTGTAATCATGTTTTCCTTTAAAGCTTGTCCAGGTTTTAACCCCTGATTCAAATTCTCCTTTCCGATGAGCTGCAAGGAGGCCCAGCACCTTCTCTTTATGCAAAAGTTCGTCTGTATCGCTCTCCATGATTAACTGATACGCCCATTCATACCAGTCCCGCTTCAACCAGTGACGAATGGGAACAGGAAAGCCAAGCTTAGGCCTGTTGATCACATGGCTGGGCAGCACATTTTGTAAGGCTTGGCGCAAGAGGACCTTACTTAATTTCCGGTTCACTTTTTGCCGCGGTTCAAGACTGGCTGCCACATTAAATACCTGCTTATCCAAAAAAGGCATTCTAAGTTCTACGGCATGAGCCATAGACATGCGGTCCGCCTTCACTAAAATGTCCCCCACCAACCACGTGTTAAGATCGATATATTGCATAGTGGTGACTGGGTCATAGCCATGTTGGCTCGCCTCCCTATACAAGGCTCTCGTCCAGCGCTGATGGGGCGACTGAGAGCAATATTTTTTCAACAGATGGGCTTTTTCTGGCTCATCAAAAAGTTTGGCATTGCCAATATAACGCTCTTCTAATGGCGTACAGCCTCTGAGAATATAGTTTTTACCCTTCAGTTCATCAGGCAGTAAACGGGCCAACCATTTGAGCGCTCTTTTCACTCGGTTTGGCAAAATGGCCAGAGGCTTTAGGGCCAAGGGCTCTTGATAGATCTGGTAGCCGGCAAATAATTCATCGGCTCCTTCCCCTGATAAAACCACTTTCACCTGTTTGCTGGCTTTTTGGGCTGCAAAATAAAGGGGGATGGCTGCCGGATCGGCCACCGGCTGATCCAAGTGATAAATAATTTTAGGAAGCTCTTTTAGCACCTCATCAGCTTCAATGATATAAGCATGATGCTCCACATTAAACATGTGGGCGGTCTGTCTGGCCACATCCACTTCACTATAACCTGGCTCCTTAAATCCCACGGTAAACGTTTTTAAATGGGGGTTTATCTCCTTTGCCAATGCAACAATGGCCGTTGAATCTATGCCTCCCGATAAAAACGCGCCGGTCGGCTGATCACTGGCAAGATGAACTTTTACAGATTCCCGAAGAGCGGCAAGGATCTGCCGAGTCGCCGTATCCACAATGGTTCTTCCAGGCTTAAATAGGGGCCGAAAATACCGGCAAATGTTTAAGGGGGCTCCCTTCGATTTCCAAAAGTAATGGCCCGGGGGTACCTGTTGGATGGTTTTTTCCATGCTGCCCGAACCGGGCACATATTGAAAGGTTAAATAATCTTGTAGCGCTTTGGGCTCCAGAGCACGCTCTTCTGGAGGGATCACCTTCAGCAAACTTTTCGCTTCCGATGCCGCGTAAAAGAAATCTTTGGTCTGTCGATAATAGAAAGGTTTGATGCCAAAGGGATCTCTGGCACCAAACATCTCTTTGCTTTGTTTATCGTAGATGATAAAGGAAAACATGCCGCGCAGTTGATCCACAACCTTTTCTTTATACTCCTCAAACAGAGCTAGAATCACTTCAGCCTCTGCTTCTGATTCCAGAGGGCACCCTTTCTCTTCGAGCTGCTGGCGTAATGTTGAATAATTGTATAATGTGCCGTCATACACAATCACATACTGGTTTCGATGCAAGGGCTGCCCCAGACAGGACGGGAGAGAAGAGGCGATGTGCCTGTAGCCCAGCATCGCCTCTTCATCTTGATAAAACCCTTGATCATCAGGCCCACGGTGAATAAGGGCTTCACACATTGGGCTGAAGGAGGACAGATTTAACTTGATCCAGCTGTTTTCCCGCAGCATTCCAGCAAAACCGCCCATCATCATTCCTCCTATTTGTAAAAAGCCGGCAAACTCTCCGACTCATCCAGTTCCTTTTACTGTGTGGGGGGAGTTGGCCAATTCCATTCCGACTGCAGTGGCTCGCCTGTATCTGTCCAGATCCATTCCTGATAAAGCACGGCTGAGCGGTGGGGAAACGCTTCTCCCATTACCAGATACTCTTCCTGGATCAGAAACAGCTGGTCATTGTGTTCGCCAATTCTAACATAACCAACCCGTCTTTCATCTTGAACTTGGTAGCGGTAGGTGATCAAGGGCCAGTCATGAACTTCCCACTCGAACCATTCGGCATCCTTTCCATTGTCGGCAGGATAAGTGTGATATGGATTATTCTGCACATAGTTGTCTAAAACATACTGTTTAACCTCGTCTTCGTTTACGTCCACCGGGAAAAATAAAATTTCAATCTCACCGTAGTCATACTCCACAGGTGAAATATAGACGCCATTGATGGGTTCATGGTTTGGTCCCGTGCGATTGACCAGTTCCCCTTCCCACTCAGGGAAAAGATAGGTGCTAAAGGGCATGCTTTCATGGGTATACAGGTTATAAACCATCCGTTCCTCAACACCTTCCGGCCAGGTCACAATTTCCTTCGTTTGGGGCCGGTCAATGCTCTTGGATTCATCCCGTTCGGTCTCAGGGTCAGGTTGTTCTTCCTTTCCTTCCGGAGACTTTTGGTCCGGATCCTGCGGTCTTTCCAGGTTATGCTCATCAGCTGTAGGCGTATCTGGGTTTTGTGCCGTATTGCCCGGTTGATCGGCTAACATAAACTGAAAGACCAACAGGATGGCTGCCGCCGTCACTGCGCCAAACAAAGCCACATCACGCACCCTTTTCATCATCTTCCTCCTTCTTGCTTTCCGACGTGCTTCTCCAATCCCCTCTAGAGCGGCCTGAAAACTTTTCTCTTTAAAGGCCTCACTGGGCTCCACTTTGATCTCATGCATCATCTTTTCCAAAATCCTTTCCGATAGCTCCCCGTTGGGAAACTTGTTATCTTTACCACCCATTTTCACTCACCTCGCTTCCAATCAACTGGGCCAGTTTCCTTTTGGCTCGATGTTGAAGCGATTTTACGGCCTGCGTAGTTCTGGACATCACCTGGGCCGTTTCAGATAGAGACAGCCCTTCCATAAAGCGAAGATAGATCACGGTGCGGTCATCGACCGGCAGCTGCTTTAGACCATTTAACAGCTGTTCACGCAGTTGGTTGTGCATCACTTTGCCCTCCACGTTATCTGGCTGGGCAAATCGATCCAAAAACTCGTGATCCACCTCTACCGTCTGAGCCTCTTTGCCATATTTGCGGAAATAATCGATCACCACCCGCCGCCCGATGGCAAACAACCATGTTTTAAAGCTGGACCTCCCTTGAAAATCAGCCAGATTGGCTGCCATTTTATACATGATGTCCTGGGTCACTTCTTCTGCCCGATGATAGTCTCCCGTTTGGGTATAAGCATATTGAAAAACCTGGTTGATATAACGATCATGCAGCTGGCGTAAGGCCAAGTCGCTGCCATTTAGGATCTCTTCTATCAACTCCTCGTCAGTCATCTCCCTTAGATGCCTTTCATTTTCCAGCACTGATGGTCCACCTCACTTTCTTCTACCCCATTAGACGAGAACTTTTCAAAAAGGATACACTTTTACCGAAAGAAACTTGCATCATGTAATCCATCTAGGAAAACAAAAAAAAGACGCAGATTAATCTGCAGCCGATTAATCTGCGGCTTCACTCCGTATAATAGCACTCCAGCCTAACTTAAAGAAGCGGTTACACTTTGAAAAGAGGCAAAACCATCAGGTGGTGACCCCGGTAAAACCTTCAATCCACTCCTGGCGATGATTGAAGTAAAAGATTCCTCTGGCCAGCTCATCGACGGTCCATTTGATTACCGGCATATCCGGGTAGGCAATATAGCCCCCGGTAAACACCTCATTCCGGTTCCCGGAGGGAT
>CALFAC010000142.1 GCA_937927935.1 uncultured Bacillaceae bacterium | reverse complement strand
AGAATTGGAATATCAAGAAAATATGTGAAAATACGCCCCTAACCTAATAACAACTTCATAATATAGCTATTTTTTTCCCATACTTTCTTCACATCTTTCTTGTATCCTATAGTCGTAAAAGGAGGTTAGGGGAGCATGAAAAGAATCATTATGTTTTTTATTACCGTTTTAATCATTGCTATTTTATCAGCTTGTTCTCAGTCACTATCTGAAACTGCAGATCAAGAGGAGCATGATGAAGATTCCCAAGGACAAGAAAGGGTGGAGGTTATACATGAATCGACGAAGGGTAAAAAGGTTAACGAAATTAATCTGACTGCTCGGAAAACGGAGTGGATAATCAGTCCTGATAACACCATTACAGCTTGGACTTATAATGGAACGGTTCCAGGTGAAACTATCCGTGTGAAGCAAGGTGAAGTGGTTAGAGTTAACTTAAAAAATGAACTGGATGAGCCTGTCTCTATTCATTGGCATGGTGTTCCAGTTCCTAATACAGAAGATGGTATCCCAGGTGTGACTCAGGATGCTGTGCTACCTGGAAACACGTACATGTATCAGTTTATTGCCAATGATCCGGGAACATATTGGTATCATTCCCATCAGAACGGCGTTGAACAACTGGACAAAGGGTTATATGGGACTCTTATAGTAGAGCCGAGTGAAGTAATCGATGTTGACCGTGACTATACTCTTGTACTGGATGAATGGGAGTCAGGCAACAGTGATGGTGGCATGAATATGGGAGATATGCATGGAAATAATCATGGCGAAATGCATATGAAAGGAATGGGCATGGATGGAATGGATGGTCATATGGAATCCAATGGTAGCCCCATGATGGGTCATGATATGTCTTCCTATGATATTTTTACGATTAACGGAAAAACATACGAAGCAAACGAATCGTTAAAAGTCAAAGAAGGAGACAGGGTTAAACTCCGGTTCATCAATGCAGGTTATGTGGCCCACCAAATTCATATTCCTGTTGAGTATCAAGTCACCCATGTAGATGGTCAAGCAGTAAATAACCCTCAAGTTGAAAAGGGATCAATTCTTGAGATTGCTCCGGGAGAGCGTTATGATATCGAGTTTGTCGCTGATGGACAGGGAGATTTCACTATTGATTGTCATGGTGAGATGGAAGCGGCGAAAGATATGAGGATCGATGTGGTTTACGAAGACGGAAATAATCAAAAACTGGACCATAAGGCACCTTCTGGTGAGATAAATCTGGCCACTCTTGGTGAACCATCTCAAGCATTGTTTACGTTAGATGATAAATTCGATATAGAATATACTATGGAACTTGGAGCTAAAATGGACATGAACGCAGAGATGGGAATGATCTGGACCATTAATGGTGAAACTTACCCAAATGTGCCACCTTTTAAAGTAAATAAAGGGGATAAGGTGAAAGTGACGCTGACTAACAATAGTATGGATGATTCAGTACATCCCATGCATTTGCACGGTCATTTCTTCCAAGTACTCAGTAAAAACGGTCAGCCTCTTGAAGGGTCACCGATTATTAAAGATACTCTTAATGTCAAGCCAGGTGAAACCTATGAAGTTGCCTTCCTTGCAAATAATCCTGGGAATTGGCTGTTCCACTGCCACGATCTACACCATGCATCAAGCGGTATGGTGGCTATGGTGAAATACAATCACTTTGACGAATTTTATAAAGATACCGGGAAAGTAGATAATCGGCCTGAATAATATTTGTATGATGCGGGATATCCCCGCATTTATTATTCAATAATTTGCTGTCTCAGCAGCAAGGCTTATGCTATTTTATATACTTAATTGGTACATAATAAATTTAGTTTTTATTAGGTAAATAACTATTTACTACCCTACTGGGGTATAGTATAATCAATACCAACAGAAGGAAAACATTGGTGACATTCCGTTAAAGGAGTGAACGGAAAATGAGTGCATATAAAAAAACAACTTTAAACATTACGGGGATGACCTGTGCCGCCTGCGCCAACCGGGTGGAAAAAAGTCTTTCCAGATTGGAAGGGGTATCAGAAGCCAACGTCAATCTGGCCAATGAAAAAGCCACTGTTATCTATGATGAATCGAAAGTGGATATTCAGACATTGATTGAGCGGGTGGAGAAAATCGGCTACGGGGCCAAGGAAGCCACTGAAGACCGGGTGGAAGAAGAAAAAAAGGAAAAAGAGCGGCGCTACATAAAACAACGAAATGCCTTTCTGTTTGGGGCGGTCATTTCCATTCCTTTTCTGGTGCAAATGATTGGGGATCTTACGGGGTATCACGGGTTGATGATGCCTGCCTCCCTCCAGTTTATACTGGCCACCCTCGTCCAGTTTACCATTGGATGGCGGTTTATCCGGGGAGCATATAACGCCTTAAGGGGCGGCAGTGCCAACATGGATGTTCTGGTGGCCATGGGCACTTTGGCCGCTTATCTGTACAGCACAGTTCTCTATTTCTCGGGTCAGAGGGAAGGGTTTTATTTTGAAGCCTCCGTCATCATTATCACTTTGATCATTCTGGGAAAACTGTTGGAAGCCCGGGCCAAAGGGCGCACATCGGAAGCATTGAAGAAACTGATGGGTCTTCAAGCCAAAACGGCCCATGTGATCCGGGATGGCCAAATCGTGGATGTTCCCATTGAAGCGGTGCAGGTGGGAGATCTGCTTCTGGTCAAATCAGGAGAGAAAATACCGGTTGATGGGGAGATTGTGGAAGGAAGAACCGCCGTTGATGAGTCCATGTTAACGGGAGAAAGCATGCCGGTGGAAAAGGAAACGGGTGATGCGGTGATTGGGGCCACGCTCAATACCCATGGTTCCATCAAAATCAGGGCCACAAAAGTTGGAAAAGATACTGCGTTGTCTCAAATTATCCGGTTGGTGGAAGAAGCTCAAGGCTCCAAAGCGCCGATCCAAAGTCTGGCCGATAAAGTGTCCGGTATTTTTGTGCCCATTGTGATGGGAATAGCGGTGTTAACCTTTATCATCACTTATTTTGTCTCCGGTTTTACCCCGGCGTTGGTCAGTGCAGTGGCCGTGCTGGTCATTGCCTGTCCTTGCGCATTGGGTTTGGCCACCCCCACCGCCATTATGGTGGGAACCGGTAAGGGAGCGGAACATGGCGTATTAATCAAAGGGGCGGAACACCTGCAAATGATGCAGGACGTGGGTGCCATTATTTTGGACAAAACGGGAACGATCACCAAGGGAGAACCTGAAGTGACGGATGTGAAAGCCTTCGGGATGAATGACAATGAGCTGCTCCGTTTGGTGGCTAGCGCTGAACAGGCTTCCGAACATCCATTGGGAAAAGCGATTATCAATGGGGCCAAAGCAAAAGATCTTCCCTTATCGGACCCCAAAGCATATAAGGCCATTCCAGGTAAAGGGATTCAAGCCACGGTTGATGGAAAACTCATTTTTGTGGGCAATAAAACACTTATGAAAGAGCAGGGGATAGAACTTTCTCCTTACCTGCCAGAAATTGAAAAGTTGGAGCAAGAGGGTAAAACGGTGATGTTGGTAGCGGAAAATGAAGCGGAGGGGAGTGTGCTGTTAGGCTATGTGGCCGTGGCCGATACAGTCAAAGAGACCTCCCGACAAGCAATAAGTGAGCTTAAGCAACTTGGCATCGAAGTGATTATGATGACGGGTGACAATGAACGTACGGCCCGGGCCATTGCCCAGCAGGTGGGGATCAGCCGGGTGTTGGCCGAAGTGCTGCCTGAACATAAAGCAGAAGGCGTAAAAAAATTAAAGCAGGAAGGGAAAAAAGTGGCTATGGTGGGAGACGGGATCAATGACGCTCCTGCCCTTGCTGAAGCAGATGTAGGCATTGCCATGGGAACGGGCACCGATGTAGCCATGGAAGCAGCCGACATAACCCTGATGCGGGGCGATCTTCTTTCCATTGTGGATTGCATTCAGCTATCAAAGGCGACCATGAGAAAAATTAAACAAAATTTGGGCTGGGCGTTTGGCTATAATGTGCTCTTGATCCCTGTGGCCGCTGTTGGGCTGTTAAACCCCATCTTGGCCGGTGCTGCTATGGCTTTGAGTTCCGTATCAGTGGTGACCAATACTTTGTTTCTTAACCGTTGGAAACCTCATCATTCATAAGCTTTAAAACAGTGGTTTTCACCGATCTAACAAATGGGTACTTGTGAGTAAAGGAGGGAGAGAGGAGTCATGAGCCATGAACATGATTTGCCCATGCAACCGGACAAAAAACCGGTCGTACCTCGTTCAGAAAACGAGAAAGAGAAGATCAAAAACCGCCTGAAAAAAATCGAAGGCCAAATCCGGGGACTAGAAAAAATGGTGGATGAAGACCGATACTGTGTTGACATTTTAATCCAAATTGCTGCTGTTCAGGCTGCTTTAAAAAAAGTTGGCTTTAGTTTGCTTGAGCGTCATACCAAAATGTGTGTGCTCCACTCCATGGAATCAGGCAATGAAGATGAAATGATTGAAGAATTGATGAAAGTGATCCAACACTATGCCAAGTAGTCGTTAAGTCAATTGAAAGGAGGTGAAAGCATGGAGCAGATCACCTTAAATATTAAAGGCATGTCTTGCAGCCATTGCCAGCAAGCGGTGACTAATGCTTTAAAAGAGCTGAATGGC
This sequence comes from uncultured Bacillaceae bacterium, assembly GCA_937927935.1. Lineage (GTDB taxonomy): Bacteria > Bacillota > Bacilli > Caldalkalibacillales > Caldalkalibacillaceae > CALFAC01. Next base: position 6,613 of record CALFAC010000142.1, on the reverse strand, counting down.
GTAGAAAAAGTGGAGGTTCATCTTGATCAAGGCACAGCCGATGTGACCTATGACGGTTCTAAAGTGACCATTGAAAAGATGAAAGAAGCTGTGGAAGAACAAGGGTATGATGTTGTGTAGTAAAAAACCGGCTTTTTGGCCGGTTTTTAAAGTAATTTAATTTTTTCCATTACAGCAAAGTAATTATCTTCATTATCTGCAAAGTTAAATACTCTTCCAGAAGGCATATTTACAATTTCACCGACTTTAAAAGGCAGGTGATGTCATTGATCACCTGCCTTGTCTGCCCACTATTGGCCTGCTATTTATGCAGCCATTTTACGGCATTCTTCAGCACACTCACGGCAAAAATCGGCACATTGTTGGCAGTGATTATCTTGATATTTAGCACATTCAGTTGCACAGGCCTCGCAAATTGTAGCACAAAGCTGGCAAAACTGCTTTACATACATGCTTCCACGTGAAATCCATTGAGAAGCCATGGCACAGATGTCCGCACAGTCCCTTAACATGTTGATACAGTGGGATCTGGATTGAACATCAGGTTCCTTTAAACAAGATGTTAAACATTCTTCACATGCTTGCATACATTTAATACACGCATCGATACACATTTGATATTGTTGTACAGTGGAATTAACAACAGTTGGCATCTGTAACCCCCCTTAGCATTGAGATACAACCTTATTTTTTTATATATTTGAATGAGTAATCGTGGAAAATATGCCCACAATATTAGAGATGAAGAGGTTTTACTGATGGAGGGTTCTGTTCAAGCACATCTGGGAACATCCATAATGTAATAATAAACACGCAACATGTGGCGATCAGTAGCAGGAGATCATATTTGCGTATAACATGTTCACAGGACCGGTACAAAATATGCCGGACACTGAACATGGATGTGCCGGTTAAAAGAAATGAGCTCACTAAAAATATAATGATTGTCTCCCTCATGGAAAGCATCCCTACAAGCATGGACCCCATCATGCCTGCCATAATGGCAGTAAAAAAACCTTCTATTCCAGCCAATCCATGAAGTCTAAGACCCAGGTTGGCTCCAGCTAAACCAGATATGCCCATGCTCATTAAGATTGACAGTAACAGGTTGTCGTGATAAATAATTCCCATCAAAACTCCAATGACTAACCCAAAAGACATGCTTAAGGTCATGGTGATCATCATTTGTTCCATAAGTGCAGCTTTATATTTGCAAAACAAGTAAATCCCCATTATCACAAGAAAATGAGTCCCAATAAATATAAAAATATACATATACCCCCAAGTCATCAAATCCCTAAAATTATGTTTGTAATAGCAAATAATGAATACTAATTACTACGATACCTAGGTAAAGTATATATACACGTTTAAATTTTCTCCTGAAAAATAATGGACATTAAACACACTTACTAATTAATGAATCATTATACATGCGAACAGAGTATTTAATCTTAAATTCAATCATTATTTCCATACTTTCTTCACATTTTTTGTGTACCATGTAAGTGTTTGCTCAACCACAAATAAATTGAATATGTGTTGGGCAGTGTACTAATGATACTTATAAAATGAAAGGAGTTTGAAAATGAAATTTAAAAACATCTTGATTGTACTTATTTGAATGGTTGTAATAATGACCTTGTCTGCGTGTGCAGGTGATACTGAAGAAGCACCGGCTCCATCTGAGTCAAACGAAAATCAGCAAGACGATGCGGATACACATACAGGCGGTATGAATTCAGGAACTGAAGAAAATAACGAGACAGATTCAAAGTCTCCTTCCCACGCAGAGATGAACCACTCTGGCTCAGGTGAAGTGCCTGAAGGCTTAAAAGAGGCAGAAAATCCCACATATCCAGTGGGGAGCCAAGCGATCATCCATGCTGATCATATGCCAGGGATGAATGGTGCCAAAGCAACAATTGTAGGAGCCTATGATACGACTGTTTATTCTGTCACTTATACAACGCCAGAGGGAGAAAAAGTGGAAAATCATAAATGGGTGATCCACGAAGAAATTGAAGAAGCAGGTGATGAGCCTTTTAAACCTGGAGACCAGGTCACCCTAAATGCCGATCACATGGAAGGAATGGATGGAGCAACCGCTACGATTGATTCCGCTGAAAAAACAACGGTATATATGGTTGACTACATTTCGACTGATGGTGAGAAGGTTACCAATCACAAATGGGTAACAGAAAGCGAACTCAAAGCCGAATAAGGTTAAAGAATTGCCCTTATTTAGAAGGGAATTTGAGCCTATGGCATGGCAAATAAACCAAGCCCATATTCTTGTTGTTGATGATGAATGGAAGATGAGAAACCTCCTGCGTATCTATCTGACCAGGGAAGGATTTCGTGTAACCGAAGCCAAAGATGGAAATGATGCACTGGAAAAAATGAAAAAAAACACTTTTGATTTGGTTATCTTAGACATTATGATGCCGGGGATGGACGGATGGGAGCTTTGTACAAAAATACGTCAGATCACCATGCAAATGCCCATTCTGATGTTGACAGCTCGCTCTGAAACCAAAGAAAAGGTACAAGGATTAAATTTGGGAGCGGATGATTATCTGGTTAAACCGTTTGATCCTGAGGAACTGGTTGCACGTGTACGCGCCCTGCTTAGAAGATCCCGTATGTCAGAGATAGATACGGGGCATATGATTATGACCGGAGAGTTACGTATTGATCCCGAACGAAGAGAAGTTTGGGTGCATGATCAAACAATTGATTTAACAAAGACGGAGTTTGATCTGTTATATTTATTGGCTGGACATCCTGGACGGGTATACAGCCGGGAAATGTTGTTGGATCATGTAGGGGGAAAAGATTATTTTGGGGATCTTAGAACGGTAGATACGCATGTAAAAAATATCCGTGAAAAATTCCGCAAAGCAGGTCTGTCTGAAAACCTTATTCAAACCGTTTGGGGGATTGGCTATAAATTTAAGGAGCCTGATCCAAGGCAATGAGATGGAATCGGATTTCAGTTAAACTGGGCATGACCTTTCTTTTGCTCTTGCTCATTGTTTTATTCCCCTTAGGCTTTGTGATCCATCAAATCTTTCTGGGCTTTTATTTAGGGGAAGTACAGCAAGATCTGGATGATCTGTCATCAAGGTATGCCAAATTTATTGGAGAAACATTAGATGAAGGGATCACCCAAAACATTGAAATGATGGGGGGATTCTCTCAGGTCCCGTTTTACATTGTTGACGCTGAAGGTCGACTCATCGCCAATTTTGGTGTGCCTGGTCTGACAGATGATACGCGGATACCTGCTGATGAATTGGAAATTTTAACAGAAGGGAAATCCATTAGAGGAGAATATAGCGATCGTTCAGGAAATCGTTTTCTTGTTTCGGGAGCGCCTATCTATGATGGTGGTCATTTTTTGGGCGGCGTTTACGTCTTATCCTCCATTGAGGACATTTACCAATCCATTGAAAAAGTGAGGTACATGCTGGTTCTGTCAGGGATAGGCGCTTTATTTCTTGCCCTTGGGGTAATTGTGGTCTTATCAAGGACATTGTCCAATCCTTTGCTACAAATGGAAAAAGCCACACGTAAGATTGCTAGGGGAGATCTGAATACTCGAGTAAAGGTTAAAACAGCAGATGAAATCGGCACATTGGGACAAGCCATCAATGATCTTGCACGAGAGCTGAAAAGATATCAGGAGACCAGAAGTGAGCTATTTGCCAATATATCCCATGAATTAAGAACACCCGTCACCTATCTGGAAGGGTATGCCAATATATTAAAGGAAGGTCTGTATCAATCTGAAGAGGAGAAGGAGCAATATTTAGAGATTATTAAACAGGAATCAACCCGTTTGAGTCGACTGATCAATGATCTGTTTGAGCTTTCCAAAATGGAAGAGGGGAAAATGACACTTAACCAAGAATGGATAGACATGCGTGAAATGATAGAAACGATTCTTCCCCGAGTAGAATTACAGGCAAAAAAGAAAGGCTTGCAGTTAAAGGTCGATATACAGGATAACCTGCCCCTTATTAATGTGGATGGTTTGCGCATGGAACAAATCGTCACGAATTTACTGGATAATGCCCTTCGCTATACTGATCACGGATGGGTCGGCATAAGGATTGAACGTGCAAGATCTGGAGATCTGATGATTAGCATAGAGGATTCGGGTAAAGGCATTCCGGAAGACGAGTTGCCCTATATTTTTGAACGTTTTTACCGAGTGGAGAAATCTCGTTCCAGAGACTTTGGAGGGACAGGATTAGGACTGGCCATTGTCAAGCAGTTGGTCGATATGCAAGGGGGAACGATATCCGTGTTCAGTGAAGTAGGGAAAGGGACTCGCTTCCAGATTTTGTTTCCCGCCAACCAGAACAGGGACGGAAGAGAAGAACAATGAGATGGATTGAATGGGTTATTGCCATTGTCCTTGTCATCATTGGTCTATGCTGCTTAACGATGTCCGCAACCTGGTTATTGACTCCAAACACTTTAGGGCATTATCTTCATACGTTATTTATGATTTGTATGTGGGCAGGATTGCCGCTTATTGGGGCTGCGGTCATCTATTTCATATATAGAATAATAAAACGCCAATCTTAGCCGATAGATGAAAGCCAGTGAGATCTAGATTTAAAGAGGTGTTGTCATGGCAGATTGGTATATTCAATTTTCTCAATTACTAACTTTTATCAGTGAACCATTACGGATCCTGTATTATTCACAGCAAACACCAGTTCTTGGAGCATTATTGTTAGGTGTACTCGGAGCGGTCGCCCCATGTCAAATTTCGGCTAATATGGGGGCCATTTCATATACAACGAATCGAATGGTACAAGGCAAGAAGTGGCAAACGGAAGTCATCAGTTTTTTATTGGCAAGACATTGGTTTATTTTTTATTAGGAATGTTGATCATTGGGATTGGGAATGAGCTAGAAGCGTTAACTATACCGGTTTTTCAAGTCGTGCGGAAGATAACAGGTCCTGTATTATTGGTTACTGGTCTTTATTTTATCGGATGGATTAAGGTACGTGGACTATTTACCGAACGATTACTAAATTATAGAAGTTATATAGATCATTTATCGGGAAACACCAAGGCCTTTGCTTTAGGCGTTCTGTTGTCACTCGCTTTTTGTCCAACCATGTTTTTCGTATTTTTTGGTTTACTCATCCCTTTAATGTTAAATACAGCCGGTTATGGACTTGCTCTTCCTTTTCTGTTTTCCATCGGTACGATTATCCCGGTGTTACTATTTCTTGGATTGGCCTTTGGAATGGGGTTGGATCAGAAGGTTTTAAAAAGATCAAAGAAAATAGGGCGGGTTATCCAGGTGATAGCGGGGATTGTACTAGTTATCATAGGTGTTAATGATATTATTTTGTATTGGACATTATCTTAAACTGATAAAAATTTTCACCGCCAATCTACTTGTCATAGTATCCTCTGAATAATGAACGATGTTCAATAAAGCTTTGCATTACAGCCAGATTTTTTCGGAACCAAAAATCAGGATCGAATTAGCAGTCTCTTGTTGTCCCAAACTAACATGGCCTGACGGCCACCACAATGAATGAAAATGTGTATCGGCCTGTTCACCAGCTAATTTATTATTAAATTAGCAGGTCACAGGCCGATACTTTTTTGGTGGTCAAAACCCCGAGTCCCAAACCGACCGACTGCACCTACGAGTACCGAGATTGTTACCATGAGTACGTGTATAAAAATACTTTGCTCAAGGGTGCATGGCCCGCATGATTTCTTTAAGGAGGAATGAGTGGGATGGATGCATTATTAGAACGATGTGCCGGACTGGATGTTCATCAAGAGACGGTGGTAGCATGTATCATGTATGGTCCTTTGGACCGAAAACCAAAGCAAGAAATCAAGACGTTTTCTACCACTACTAAAGGACTGCTTGAACTTCATGATTGGCTCCATCAATACAAGTGTACACATGTCGCCATGGAAAGCACAGGGGTATACTGGAAACCGGTATGGAATGTTCTTGAAGGAGTTTTACGTTGGTATTGGCCAACGCTAAACGAATCAAGAATGTTCCAGGTCGAAAGACGGACGTACATGATGCGGCTTGGATTGCTCAATTACTCCGTTGCGGGCTTATCACTCCTAGTTTTGTTCCGCCAGAAGAGATACGGGATCTGCGCGATTACACTCGTTATCGCAGAAAGTTGCTGGGTGACGCTACGGCGGAAAAAAACCGAATACACAAGATTTTACAGGATGCCAACATCAAGTTGGCCACATATGTGAGTGACTTATTCGGCGTATCCGGAAGAGCTTTGCTGGAATCAATCGTGTACGGTGAAGTGCTAAGTTCAGACCAGGTAAAAGATCTAGTCAAGACATCGCTAAAAAGAAAAGTTCCGCAACTTGTAGAGGCTTTAAATGGTCGAGTTCGAGCTCATCATCGAAAACTAATTGGAATGCACTTGGATCATTTGAGGTATCTTGAAGAACAAATGGCGGTTATAGAGGCGGAGATCGATAGGCTACTCACTCCATATCAAAATGTAGTTGAACAACTTAGCACTATTCCCGGAATTCAAAAGGATGCAGCGGCGGTCATCCTGGCAGAAATCGGGTACGACATG
>CALFAC010000141.1 GCA_937927935.1 uncultured Bacillaceae bacterium | reverse complement strand
ACAACATTTCCTTGCTCTTGTTTGGACGAACCCGGGGAGGTCCGGCCAAAGCGTCTGTGGTGGGTTCCAGTTTAGTGGGAACTGTGACAGGCGCCCCCATGTCCAACGTGTTTTTAACTGGAAGCGTCACCATTCCCTTGATGATACGTTCTGGTTATCATCCCCGTTTTGCCGGAGCGGTAGAAGCTGTGGCATCGTCAGGTGGGCAAATCATGCCGCCTGTGATGGGCATCGCGGCCTTTATGATTGCAGAAAACTTAGGCATCCCTTATGCCGACGTGGCCCTGGCTGCACTCATTCCTGCCATCCTGTTTTATATCGCCGTTTATATCCAGGTTGATTTGGAAGCAGGCAAAAACGGGTTGCGTAGATTGACCCGGGAAGAGATGCCTATAGTAAAAAAGACAGTGATCGACGCCATTCCCGTCATTGCCGTTCTGCTAATTTTAATTTATACCATTTTTATCATCCGTTTAAATCCGGCAACTGCAGCCGCCTATACCTCCTTGATCGGTATTGTTGTTTTTGCTTTGGCTAGGGCAAATCGAAAAGATTTTCTTAAGAAGGTATGGGGTATTGTGGATGGCACGGCCAACCTCATCCTTGATGTGGGCAGTGCCTTGGCTGTGGCTGGCATTGTGGTTGGAACCGTGGGTATCTCCGGCTTAGGTTTTACTCTGGGTTATTTTTTAACTCAATTGGGAGAAAACAGCGCCTTTCTATTACTTCTTTTTGCAGGCATTGGTTCCATTATTTTGGGAATGGGCTTGCCTTCAGTAGCCGCCTATGCTCTGGTTGCGGTACTCGTGGCTCCAGCTTTAATGGAGTTTGGCATAAACGAATTGGCTGCTCATCTATTTATCTTTTATTTTTCCGTTGTTTCAAACTTTACTCCCCCCATTGCATTTGCAGCCTTTGCCGCTGCTGTGCTGGCCAGAACGGGGCCGATGGAGACCGGTTTTACAGCTATGAGGCTGGGAATTTTGGCTTATATCATGCCGTTTGCTTTCGTATATAATCCCGCTTTAATCATGAATGGGTCTACAGGCATGATTCTCCTTTCCTTTATCCTTGCTTTCGCCGGCGCTTACGTTTTAGGTGCGGCCTTATCCGGATATATGTTTGTCCGATTGACCTGGATTTATCGACTGCTGTTTATTCTCGGCGGAATTGCCTTATTGTGGCCCATGCCAGAGCTTGGCATGAATATGTGGATCAACCTGTTTGGAGCAGCTCTTAGCATTGTCTTGTTGTTTTTGACTTATAGCTTAAGAAAAAAAGAGGCGATCAATCAAGTGAGTATGTAATTGATTGATAGGACGGAGGCCTTCAGGTCTCCTTTTTTTGTTCCTTCAGGTCCTATCGATAATGGCGATAGAGGCTATCATGAATACAAATTGCAATAGGTATAATATTACGTTAATTTTTTAAGTAACGAAATATACCTTAGTAATAGGGTCATTATTTTTTAAGGAGCGTGTATACCAAAATGGGAGAACAGCGGGAGATTAAAACAGCAACTCGGGTGGTTCAAAACGTGGATGCACCTCAGACTCAGGAGTTAAATGTTGATATATGTGTGGTTGGAGCAGGAATTGCCGGCATATCCGCTGCTCTGGAAGCCGCCCGCCTAGGTCGTAAAGTGGCTTTGATCGATAGCCTACCCGCTTTGGGCGGACAGGCGGTCAATTCCATCATCGGTATATTTTGCGGCGTGTTTTCCAATGGTGAACATCCTTATCAATTTACCTATGGTATTGCCAGTGAGATTTTGGAGGATTTGGGGGCCATTGGGGCTTTGCATTATCGTTATGGTCAACACAATGTGGTGATGTATGACGAAGTGGCCTTGTCCCGCTGGGTGGAAAAAAATGTGCTTCAGGCTGGCATTAATGTGCTGACAGGCGCGGTCTTAAGAGGTGTTAATCGTCAAGGCAGCAGAATCACCTCTTTGGAGATAGCCACTCGTTATGGGGATGTGCGCGTCACGGCTAACGGATTTGTGGATGCCTCCGGAGATGCCGTTATAGCTTGGCTGGCAGGCCTGCCTTGTCGGGAAGCCGCTGAGGGTTCGGTTTATGGCACGCAGATGATGGTACTGGAGGGCGTGGATACGGATAATATACCTGATCGCTATGAAGTGGTGGAGCGTTTGCACAAAAAAGCAGCCGATTACGGATTGGTCCGCAAAGATGGGTTTGCCTTTGCTTTTCCCTCCAGGGGGATGGCTTTGGTCAACATGACCCATGTTGAAACCCCCCTTGATCCTGTAGCAGCAGCTAGAAAAGCCTTGGAAGGAAAAGATCAAGCTGATCTGGCTTTTAAATATCTGCAGAGCGAGTATCCTGAAGCGTTCAGTAAAGCTAAGATTCGTTCTTATGGTTTGCTCGGGATACGGCAAACCCGGTGGATTGTGGGGAAAAAGCAGATTACGGTGGAAGATGTGCGTTCCGGCTATCGTTTTGACGATGCCATAGGGCGGACATCATGGCCCATCGAATTGCATGATCGTGAGGAGGGTTACGTCTGGGAGCCTTATGATGACGATCATGTTCATTACATTCCCTTTGGTAGCCAAACGCCACCAGATGTGGATAACCTGGTGGCTGCCGGTCGGTGCATCGATGGGGATTTGGCCGCACTATCCAGCGTGCGCGTGATGGGCCCCTGCATTGCCATGGGAGCAGCTGCCGCCCATGCTTTAGATCTAGCAGGAACGGGAAGTGTGCATGAGATTAAGATTGAGGATTTGCAGGGGAGAGTGCGGGACAACATTGAGGCCAAAAAGCCTTTAGTTAAGACAGAGAACCTAAAGGCATAACAACCATGATCAATGAGGTTTCAATCCAAAAATAGAGACGGGGGGATTGGGATGAAGCTAACCGATGAAGAGAAGGCGATGCTGGAAGGTGAACATGGCCCAGCCGTTCAGAAAGCGATGGATCTTCTGGTTCGCTACGGTGAAGCTTTGGGGGCGGAGCGGTTAGTGGAAACCAACAATGTGAGTACCACCTTTGCCTCCACTTCACCCATCATTCGGAAGTTTATAGCCGAGCGGGGCGGAGGACCTGATGTTTTTGATGCCGTTTTTTGTGAATTTAATCTGGATAGCCAAGAAGTGGTGAAAATTCCACCCATCAAAGCTTACGGTTGTCAACTGATTCAATATGTGGACGCAGAAAATTGGGAGATTCATGGCATGGACCGAGAGATTAGTGAATTAAATGCCATGAATGAAGCCTACAGTGGATCGATTGGTTTGCACATGTTAAGCACCTGCACCCCCTATCAAGTAGGAAACATCCCGGTCAAAGGGGAACATTGCGCTTGGATGGAATCATCGGCCGTTGTCTATATTAACTCGGTGCTAGGTGCGCGAACCAACTGTGAAGGGCGTGAAAGTACAGGGGCCGCACTGTTGACCAGAAGAATTCCCTATTGGGGCTATCACCTTGATGAAAATCGATTGGGAACCGATCTGATAGAAGTGGAAACGGATCTTGTTGACATGAGAGATTGGGGCATTTTTGGTTACTATGTGGGTGAAATGGTGGGAGAGCGTGTGCCGGTTATCTCAGGCATCAAGCGTGTTCCTGATCATAACATGCTGAAGCATTTTGGCGCCGCTGCGTCCTCATCGGGGGGTGTAGAGCTTTATCACATTCCAGGCATCACTGCAGAAGCCAACACAGTGGAAGAAGCTTTTGGACATAGAAAGCCTAAAAATACCTTCCGCTTTGGCCCCGAAGAGATGAAACAAGCTTATGAATGGTTAAATTATTCTGCTAAAGATCCCCATGTGGACTTTATTATGTTGGGTTGTCCCCACGCATCTCTGGAACAGTTGCGGGATATCTGCCGCTTATTGGAGGGTAAAAAGGTGCACAGCAACACCCATCTGTGGATCTTTACCCCTCGCGCCTTAAAGCAGGTGGCCGATCGGAGCGGATATACCAAAATTATTACCGAGGCCGGCGGCCATTTAATGAGCGATACCTGTCCGGCCATCGCCAGGGTGTTACCGCCCGGGACTAAAGTGGTGGCCACCGATTCAGCCAAACAGGCGCACTATTTGCCGGCCATCATGGGTGTTCAAACGTGGTTTGGCTCGCTGGAGCAATGCATCAATGCCGCCGTAACGGGGAGATGGAGTGCGTAAAGATGGAAAAGATGAAAACTGAAAAAATCATTTTGCGCGGTCGTAAAGTGGTTGGTGGTTGTGCTGAAGGAGAAGCTTTGGTCACTCGCGATACCATCTCAGGCTGGGGTGGGATCGACCCCATGACGGGGACCATTATTGAAATGCGCCATGAATTAAGAGGGCAAAGCTTTAAGGATAAAGTGCTCGTGTTTCCAGGTGCTAAAGGCTCATCAGGTTGGTCAGCCTTCTTTCATACCGCCCGGTTGGCGGGGGCTGCCCCCAAGGCGATGATCTTTAATGTGATGACCACCAAAGTGGCTTTAGGGGCTGTCGTCACCCATGCACCGGCCATGACCGATTTGGACCAAGATCCTCTGGAAGTGATTGAAACGGGGGATTGGGTGAAAGTGGATGCCGATAACGGCATCGTGGAAGTGATTAAAAGGAAGGTTAAAAAATAAATTAAAAATCATAGAGAAGCCAGTAAAAAACGGGGGGTTAAAACACCAATGAAAAAAACGAGCAAACTTCTCTTTGCGTTTGTACTGGTCACACTGATCCTTGGATTGGTCGCCTGTGGTTCAGGTGGAGATAGTGCTGCGGGGGGAACTGCAACGGAAGATTCAGCAGGGGGAGAAAGTGGCACCGTTTATGAATGGAAAATAGGAAGCATTTATAGCGATCCGGCCACGGTTCAAGAGTTTAATAGCTTTGGATTGGCCCAACAAAAATTTGTTGACCTCGTTGAAGAAAAAACCAATGGACAGGTTAAAATCACACCATTCTATAATTCGGTGCTGGGTGGAGACCAGGAGCTGTTTCAGCAGGTTCGCTTAGGTGAGTTGGAAGTCTTCTTTGGTAACGCCTTGTCTGGGGTGGATGCCCGCTTTGGCGCCTTGGGGATCCCATATCTTTATAAAGATTATGATCAAGCAGCCCAATTGTACGGCAGTCCTGATGGTGAAATTTTTAAAATGTTTAAGAGCTGGGTGGAAGAGCATGACGTACATCTGTTAGCATCGGCTACAGGGGCTTTTCGCGGCTTTGCCAATGTGAAAAAGCCAGTGGTGACTCCAGATGATTTGGAAGGTTTAAAAGTGCGCGTATATCAGGATCCCGTTGTGCCCATCTTTTGGGGAGATAAAAGCACGCCCACCCAGCTAGCTTTTAGCGAAGTGCACAGTGCGTTGGAAACAGGAACAGTGGATGCCATTGAGTTTCAGGCCACCTCCATATTGCTGCGTCATTTTGATGAAGTGCTCAATTATTACACTGATATTAACTGGCAGTTAACACCTGGCGGAAACTTTATCGTTTCTAACAAAACGTGGAACGAACTACCGGATGGACTTAAAGAGAAAGTAGAGGAGGCTGCTTGGGAGGCCGCCAATTATTTCCTGGAAGTGCAGCTGGCCGATGAGGAAAAAGCTTTAGAAGAGCTGGAAAAGCGTGGCATGGAAGTGTATCGCTTATCTGATGAGGAACGTCAAGTTTGGATTGATTATGCGCGCAGTTTAGATGACCAAATTAGAGAGGCTATAGGAGCTGAAGTGTTTGATCAGGTGATGCAGGCCGCAGGTCATTAATATTAGCATGATGACACTGAAGTGAGAAGTTGAAGCTTCTTACTTCAGTTCTCTTTTCATTATTACCTTTTTATATGCTTTGGATTGGACGTATAAAAGGGGGGATACTTGATGAACGCTTTCCTATCCCGGTTAGATCGGGGCTTGATCAAGATCATTAATTATCTTGTTGGGATCAGCATGGTTATTTTAACGACTATTATCTTTATTCAAGTCATCATGCGTTATATTTTTAAAATCCCCATTGGTGGCGTCGAGGAATTGCCGGTCTATCTGATGATGTTTTCCATTTGGTTAACAGGCATTGTTGTAGCCCGGGATAATAACCATATCAAACTGGAACTTTTACCCATGTTTATTAGAAGCAAAAGGGTCCTGAAGTTGATTGATCTGCTTTTAATGGTGATCATCACCATTTCCTTGGGAATCTTCACCTACTTGGCCTTTAAATATGTTCACTTTGGTTACCGCACGGGTGAAGTATCAGCCGGTTTGGGTTTTCCTTTATGGTGGCTAACGTCTAGCATGTTTGTGAGCGGCTGTCTGATGACACTCTATTATATCATTCATATTTATCGTCTGCTCAAGGAGATGGTCAAATGGAAATCGTCTTAATGGCCTCACTGATTGTATTAGTGTTCATCTTAATTGGAATGCCTGTTGCTTTCAGTTTTTTGGCTGGATCCATGTTTTATTTTTTGATGTCGGGTGCCAGTATGGGCAGCGTGGCCACCGATGCCTTTTTCTCTTTGGATAAATATGCTTTGTTAGCCATCCCCTTGTTTATGATTAGCGGGACATTGATGGAAGTAAGCGGTATAGCGGAGCGGCTGATCGATTTTTCCAGAGCATTGCTAAAGAAGTTTAAAGGTGGTCTTGGGGCCATCATCCCCGTCTCATCCATGTTTTTTGGGGCGTTAAGTGGGTCTGGGACGGCGACGGTAGCCGCTTTAAGCACCATTTTGGTTCCCCGTCTATCTCAATTAGGCTGGGATAAGCGCTACCTAGCTGCCATGTTGGCTGCATCAGGACCTTTAGGTTACATGATCCCCCCCAATATGAATGCCATCTTATTTGGCGTCGTCGGTAACGCCTCCATTGCTGCTTTGTTTTTAGCCACCGTGATTCCTGGTATCCTGTGGGGTTTACTCTATGTGCTGATCAACCGTCTGGTTTACCATAAATGGTATACCCCTGTTGAAGGGAATATGGCTTTAGCTCAAATTTCGGCCACGACAGAACCAGAATTTACTTCTCCTTTAGTGGAACAGAAAACAATCGGTTATTTTCAAGATCTGTACAAAACCTTTGTGGCGGCCATTCCGGCTTTTATCATGCCTTTGATCATTTTTGGAGGCATTTATGGCGGAGCCTTCACCGCCACGGAAGCTGGGGCAGTTGCCTGTGTGTATGCCATTATAGCTGGCAAGTTCATCTTTAAAAAAGTAAACTTGCGTAACGGCGTGCAATCATTTATTGATACGGGCATCTCTTTGGGTTCTATTATGATCATCTTACCTATGGTGATGATTTTTACCAAAATCCTTGTGATTAACGGCATTCCTCAGGCGATCGCTCAGGGTGTGCAAACCATTTCATCCAACCCCAATGTGATTA
>CALFAC010000140.1 GCA_937927935.1 uncultured Bacillaceae bacterium | reverse complement strand
CCACCCAACAATGTAAAGTTTTTCAGTTTGCCTTCATACAGCAGTCTGTAAACATTTGGATGCAGTTTATTGCCTGTAGTCAAGATAATGGGGGCTTTGTTTTTGGCTGCCAACACGGATCCGGTTAGGGCATCTGCAAAGCTTTGACCGGTTGCCACATAGGCCTTGCTGGGATTCTCGTAAAATTTCTCAATAATGGTTACAGCTGTGTCGTAACGATTTCTGCCTTCATAACGCCATTTAGGTTTAGGAAGCTCATCAAATACTTTTTGACTTACTGCACCAGTTCCGCCAATGACAATGGTTCTTTTTACATTTTTTAATGCTTGCTTGACCTCATCCCGCAAAACATTCGGCTGGGTCAATAGAATAGGATGTCCGTTTTGAGCGGCATACGGTGCAATGGCTAATGCATCGGGAAAATTGCTGCCACTAACCACAATGGCTTCTCCACTGGTATAACCAACACGATCAGCAATTAACTTGGCGGTCTCATAGCGGTTGTTACCAGCAATACGATCCACTTCCAAAATGCCAATGGCGTAGAGTTCCTCTTCCACTTCCTTGCTTATCGCTCCTGTTCCCCCAAGAATAACCGCTGAGGTTGCTCCCAAACGCTTTATCTCTGCCTTTGTCGCTTCATGTAAGGCGCTACCAGGAGTAAGGAGGATAGGCGCATTCAGCTGATAAGCTAACGGTGTTCCTGCTAATGCATCGGGAAAGTCATCTCCACGTGCAATCACAACGTATCGAGACTCTTTCCAACCAGCTTTGGAGATTTCAACCGCCGTAGCATAACGGTCTTTACCATTGATTCGTTCGTTATCTGCTGCATAAACCGTACTTGCCCATAAACTGACAATGATCATTAAAGCAAGAATTACCCGTATTTTTTTCATGTTTTATTTACCTCCCCTTTTCATGTCATTCTGTCCCGCCTAAAAAGCGACATTGTTCCCATTTTTATACGCCATAATGTCTAGACAAAAATGGCCTGGAAAAATTTAGAATGGTACTTTAATTATACAATGGTCAATTAGTGCCAACAAATTTTGTAAAGCATCAAAGCAAATTCATTGCATCTTAGTAATCAAAAGGCTACTTTTTCATAGACATAAATTTTTTTAACTTTGTGCTTCTTAAGCCCCAAAATTTTGCTTTCTGTTAGTCGTGTTCCTTTGGATAGTAAAAGTTTCCCAGTCTCAGCATAAACATCTTCGGCTAATACATAGCCCGTAAATGTAGTGGTTACGGGGGCTTGAACAATAACGACCTTTGCCATAACAATCCCCCTTGATTTAAGGTTTTTTATAAACGTAAAAAAGAGCCACCGATAAAAGACACACGGGTCTTTTATCAAGTGGCTCGGGTACTCCGTTACCAACAATATTTAAGAACCCCCTCCATGAAAAGAGGGGGATTATTTCTTTTTTACTCCACCCTTCCTCACCTTGCAGAATTTGAACAAATAGGTCTACATTATCTACACTTGGAGTAGCTTCACTTTAGGCAAAGCGTTATTTATATTGGGATTCATACCAAACCAATTCATCCAAAATAATCTCCAGGCGCGGTTCAACGCCATCTGCATATTCCGGAGGAAAATGGTAAACGATTGAGTAGGGTTGATGGTTATACTCAAATACGGCTCCTCTTCCAATTAGTTCCCCCTTCTTCAGGACGTACTCTTTCTTGGCAAAAGCAAAGCGACGATTTTCAGGAGTGCTTAGAGAAAAGCCTTCTGCTTTCAGTTGACGCTGCAACTGGCTGTCAGCCTGCTGTACTGAAGGTTGATTCATCTTAGTGATCTCAATCTTAACGTTGGGATTCACCTTGCCCTGAAAACGGGAATGAACGGTAAACCTAACGTTGTTGCTCACTGCGCGCATATCCCGGGGCACGTAGGTATAAAAACCGAGGGGTTTAGCTTGATGCAGATCAAGAACCAATTTTTCCTCCATGCCCTCAATCAAAACGGGGATGGTTTTCGTGCGAGGGAGTGCTTCACTGTTCACCTTTTTAACTTGGCCACTATCCGCAGCAACGGAGAGGGGCAAATAAGCCTCTTGACTCCGGTTCAAATCGTCTATCCCGTCCCCTGCATAAGTAGAGCAGATTAGGCTGATGCTACCGATCAAGAGCATATGTTTAATCCAACTCATGCCGTCCCTCCTGTTCTAGGCTAACAATTGTATATGTATTAGTGTGAGTGATGGCAGTCCTTCTTATACACCCACTATAGACTCATCCACCCCATAGAAAAAGCCTCATCACCTTCCCGGTGAGAGGCAATGGTCAAATCAAACCCATGATGATTAAACTGGGCTTCTCTTGATCACGATGACTGATCGTCGGAATTAAACCCTTTCAATGTCTGCTTTAAAAGCTGGTGGCCCATGACAGCCGCTCCCGTTACCAATATACCTTGCATCAGCGAGAAAATGCTAACGCCCAACAACGCCATGGTTAACGTCACACCAAGGAACAACAAGACCCACACAATAGCCCAGTTGGGAATGAATGGCGTTTGTTTTAAAAATACTCCGACCACCCACAGAACTGGGACGATGATGAGTGCCTCATCCACAATATATTGTAAAAGGTCCATATACCCATCTCCCGCCACCATTTCATGCTCTATCTTATGCATATGCGTCTCTTTCTCCCTATGCATCTGTTCAGCCGAAAAAACCTATAAAATTTTGATATCCAATTTTTTCTGTGATTTCCACTTTTGTTCCCGGCCTCTTTAATCTGTTAACAAGAAAGACGCTAAGCCTTTGGCCTGTTTATAAAAGATGCCTTTGTTTTTTTGCGAACTGCAGAAGAGGGGATACCCAACTCATTACGGTACTTGGCCACCGTTCGGCGGGCAATGGGAATGCCCCGCTCAGCCAACTGGCGCACGATGGCTTGGTCGGAGTAGGGATTGTGGCCATCTTCCGCTTCTATGATCTGTTGAATCAACCTTTTAACTGTAAATTCAGTAACTGTCCCCCCAAAATTTCCCTCCAAGCCACGTTGAAAAAAATACCTTAATTCATAAACGCCCCAGGGAGTTTGCATATATTTGCCATTGACCGCTCGAGATATGGTTGATTCATGCAGGCCCAGTTCCTGGGCGACATCCCTCATTGTAAGGGGGAGCAATGTGCCCTCTTTTTGCTCAAAAAACAAAGCCTGGCGCTGCATAATCACTTCCGCCACTTTTAAAATGGTTTTCACCCGTTTGCGAATACCACGTATAATCCAAAGCAGTTCCCGATGTTTTTGCCTTAAAAAGGGCTGAGCCGGTCCATTTTCTCTTAGCAGGGCAGCGTAAGTGGGATTGAGGCCAATGCGGGGCAGGGCAGCTTCATTGGCTTTAATTACCCAGGTACCATCGCTCTGGCGCGTCACTATCACGTCGGGAACCACATAGCGCGGTTTCTGAACGTTAAACAAGTAACCGGGTTTAGGATGAAAGGACTGGATCAAACGGACCCGACTCAAGATCTCATCCACATCCACCTGAAACCGTTTAGCCAGTTCCTCATAGCGATGTTGGGCTATGGCCTGCAAATGATGTTTGATCAAGTGGTGACAAATTTCATCTTCCGCATAGCGGCTGTGCTTCAATTGGATCAACAAGCATTCACTCAGATTGCGGGCTCCAACGCCATAAGGTTCCAATTGATGCAGCAGGGCTAAACATCGCTCCCAAGTCTCTGGGGAACACCACCCTTCACGAAGCACCTGTTCACCATCCAGATCTAAATAGCCCTGTTCATCAAGATTACCAACCATAAAGGCTAAAACCTTGCGCTCACTTTCATTTAATTGCATAAATTTTATCTGTTCTAACAAATATTGCTGCAACGTGACCTCATTGCTAGCATAAGTCTCTACCGAATGAATGAAGGGCTGATCATAACTTTCTTCATAGGCATCAGAATCCCTTAGGAAGCTTTCTTCTTCATCAACCGAATCAATTTCGGTCTGTATCCGCTTCTCTTTAAAAACGTCAGGTTCCTCAACCTCCAAAAGCGGATTTTGCTCCGCCTCCTTTTCCAAAAAGGAGAGTAAATCTTGAACGGGATATTGAAGCAGGGAGAGGGTTTGCTTTAATTTCGGAGTGATCGCTATTTTCTGACGCTGAATCTGCTCCAGGCTTAATTCGATTTTCATCCCTTGGTCTCCCCTTTAGCATTTACTTTTTTAACCATTATATTTAATAATTCAATAAATAAAAACCTCTCAAAAAATGATCGAGAGGTTTTATTCTTTCGGTTCATTGGTAGCAATGAAAAAAATATGCCTAAAAGACAAAAGCACGGTCAAAGCCGCGCTAAATTTTTTCTACACTATAGGATTCTACACTATAGAATTCATTAGGACTCTGGGCAAATCCAAAAGTGGCGAAAACCTTATGTATCAAGGGTTTCCTGTTTTATAGCAGGATAGTAAGTTATTCAAATGGTGCACCCGGAGGGATTCGAACCCCCGCAAGACGTGGCTCCGGAGGCCACCGCTCTATCCGGCTGAGCTACGGGTGCATAATGAATCGTCAACTCTAGCCCACTCAATTGAGGCCTGTGGTATGCCAAAAAACGAAGCCAATCCGTCCATAGGAAAGAGGGTTAATTAAAACGCAAAACATATTATACGATAGATTGGACGATCATGCAAGTCTATGAGCGCCATTGGTTTAATTTTCTTTTACACATCGAAATAGACCGACTGGGGGTGGCTTCGGGATGGTCAGATAGGTAATAATTTGACCTTCTTTGACCTTCAATGTATAATTAATGAAACAAAAGGATAAAAAAGGGAAAAGGAGGCTGTTTGGAATGCCAATCATCCCTACGGTCATTGAACAAACCAATCGGGGCGAACGCGCCTACGATATTTATTCCCGGTTACTGAAAGACCGGATTATCTTTTTGGGCACCCCTATTGATGATCACGTGGCCAATGCCGTGGTGGCGCAACTCCTCTTTCTGGCTGCTGAAGATGCTGATAAAGATATTTCCTTATATATAAACAGCCCAGGTGGATCCATCACAGCCGGAATGGCCATCTTTGACACCATGCAGTATATTAAGCCGAAAGTGAACACCATTTGCATCGGGCTAGCCGCATCCATGGGGGCTTTTTTATTGGCAGCCGGCGAAAAGGGAAAACGCTTTGCCCTGCCCAATGCCGAAATTATGATTCATCAGCCTTTGGGCGGCACGCAAGGGCAGGCCTCTGATATTGAGATTCATGCGAAACGCATTTTACGCATGAGGGAGAGATTAAACAAAATTTTGGCCGAGCGAACAGGGCAGCCTTTGGAACGGATTGAGCGGGATACCGATCGGGATCATTTTATGAGCGCTGAGGAAGCGAAAGCCTACGGCCTGATTGATGAAGTGATCATTCCGAGGAACGATAAATAGGGGCTGTCAGAGACAAAACGAGGGGTGGCATATAGCCCCCCCTCTTTATTTTTGCCGATATTTGTTCGCAATTTCTTCCAGTTTTCTTAGGCGGTGATTAATCCCCGATTTAGATACTTTCCCACTGGGCAAAAGCTCCCCCAACTCTTTCAAATTTACATCGGGGTGTTCTAAGCGAACCAAAGCCACTTCCTTTAGTTTAGCGGGTAGATTTTCCAAACCCAGATGGGCATCGATCAGTCGGATGGTTTCGATTTGACGCATGGCGGCGGCCACCGTTTTGTTTAGATTGGCTGTTTCACAGTTGACCAGCCGATTGACGGAGTTGCGCATATCCTTGACAATGCGCACATCTTCAAATTGAAACAGCGCCTGATGGGCCCCGATGATATTTAGAAACTCGGTGATCTTTTCCCCTTCCTTCAAATACATCACAAATCCTTTTTTACGCTCAATCAGCTTGGGAGCCAAGCCAAAATGCTGGCACAATTCCACCAGAGATTCCCCATGCTGTTGATTATCTGTAAAGATTTCCAGGTGGTATGATGCCGATTCAGGATGGTTGACAGAACCGCCCGCCAAAAAAGCCCCCCGCAGATAAGAGCGTTTACAACAGGTCTTCTTAACCAGCTCGGGTGAGATGGTCCGAATAATTTCAAATTGGGGGGAGATGATTTCTAGCTCCTCCAGGATTTCCCTCGCCCTTGTGGTGAGCTTCACAATATAGACATTATTTTTTTTTAACCTCATCTTTTTGCGAACCACAAGTTCGGGGGAAAGTTTAAAGAGCTCCTTAATGCTCATAAAGATGCGGCGAGCAATGGCCGCATTCTCGGTACTCACCTCAACGGCGATGCGCCCTTCTGAGAGGAACAGGGAGCCGTTCATCCGAATCAGAGCAGCCAACTCGGCTCTCTGGCAGCATGATTTGACGGGAAGGCGGGTCAGTTCCTTTTTAGTAAGGGATGCAAAAGACATACTAGCACCTCATTTCAGAACCGATCATCCAAACAGCGCAGGACAATTTGGGCGACCTTGTCCGCATCATGCCGTAAATAGTTATTAATCATAAAGAGCTGATCTTCAATCACCCGGCCCGTTAGTTTATCCAAGCTGCCCGACTGATACTGGACAGGGAAGGCATCTTCCAGTGCATACTGTTTTAACACATCCTGGGGAATTTCTCCGCGGTTGACGACCACGACATCAAACAAAGAATGGCCCACATGATCATAAATGGCCTGAACATGATCCTCGGCCGTATACCCGTCTGTTTCCCCCGGTTGGGTCATCACATTGCAGATGTAAACCATTTTAGCCTTACTGTCTAGCAAGCCCTCCCGTATACCGGGGACAAGCAAGTTGGGCAGGATGCTGGTGTACAAACTGCCTGGCCCCACGACGATCAAATCGGCCTGCTTGACCGCTTCCACAGCCTCAGGCAAAGCTTCAATCTTCTCTGGACTTAAGGAGAGACGGGCTATTCTTTTCCGAGCCTTGGGGATATTGGACTCCCCTTTCACCACAGTGCCATCGGTCATTTCCGCCACAAGGCCGATGCTGTGATTGGCTGCAGGCAATACCCGGCCCCGCACTCGAAACACCCGGCTTAACGTTTGAACCGCCGTCACAAAATCACCGGTGATCTCCTGCATGGCTGCTATAATTAAGTTACCCAAACTGTGGCCGGCCAAATGATGTCCATTTTTAAAACGATGCTGGAAAAGTTGCATAAAAAGGGGCTCCCGTTCCGCTAAAGCCACCAACACATTGCGGATATCCCCAGGGGGAGGCATCTGCATCTCTTCTCGCAGCATCCCTGAGCTTCCGCCATCATCGGCTACGGTCACAATGGCGGTTAAATCGATATTGAGTTTCTTCAATCCTCTTAAAATCGTCGACAGCCCTGTCCCCCCGCCTATCGCCACAACCCGTTTTAGGTTCCCTCTGTTTTTCTCCATGACACACCTCATTAATCATCGTTTATGTCCGATCCTTGCCGACGTCCCGGTGAGTCACTTCGATCGGATATTGATGAGCCAACTGGCGGCCAATCGCTTCGGCTATGGTGACGGAGCGATGTTTTCCGCCTGTACAACCGATGGCAATCACCAGCTGGCTTTTCCCCTCGCGCTGATAAGAAGGCAATAAAAAGGAGAGCAACTCTATTAATTTATGCATAAACTCCTTGGTCTCGTTCCATTTGAGCACATAGTCGGCCACATCTGGGTCCAAGCCTGTTTTGGGACGCATCTCATCCACATAGTGCGGATTGGGTAAAAAACGAACATCGAAGACCAGATCCGCGTCGATGGGAATCCCATATTTATACCCAAAGGACATAATGTTAACGGTAAAAGGATGCTGATTTTTAGAAAAGCGCTGCATGATTTTTTCCCGCAATTGGGCCGGCTTAAGCTGAGAAGTATCAATAATTTGATGGGCGCGACCTTTCAGCTCTTTGAGCAGTTCCCTTTCCTGCCTGATGCCTTCCAGAGGCGAACCGTGGGGGGCCAGAGGGTGGCGCCGTCGGGTTTCTTTGTAACGCTTAACCAAAACGTCATCATTGGCATCCAAAAACAAAATTTGGACATGAAACTTCTCTTTATCGGTAAGCTGATCCAAAGCTTGAAAAACGGCATCAAAAAACTCCCGCCCCCGTAAATCAAGGACCAGAGCCACATGGCTGATGGCGGTGGAGGACTGCTCCATCAATTCCACAAACTTAGGAATTAAAACAGGAGGCAAATTGTCTACGCAAAAATAGCCGAGATCCTCCAGGGCTTGGACAGCCACAGTTTTGCCGGCCCCGCTCATCCCGGTGATCACGATTAAATTGACGGTATGAGGCTGCATAGGGTGGCCTCCTATTCGTAGGCAATCAGGGTGTAGTCACTGGAATAGCGAAATCTTAAAATAAGCACGTCCTTGTTGTTCTCTTCCAATATATGCTCAAAATAAAGCTGATCTCCCTCCGCTTTGGGCAGTTTAGCCACCTCTTTGATGGGTACCCAGGCCAATTTTCCTTCGGGAGAAACAGGCCAATGCTCCCCTTCATATTGATCGCAATAAAACGTGAACAGCATCCATTCATCCAACACCCGGTCCGCTTCTTCCACCAAAATGGTAAAAATACCCCGCACTTCGGGGTTAAGCAGGGTGATGCCCGTTTCCTCCCTAAATTCCCGCTTCACACTTTCCAAGATGGTTTCCCCTGGCTCCATTTTACCGCCTGGGGCGACCCACCAGTTGCGCCGGGGTTTTTGCAACAGAAGCACATGATCTTGGGTTGAATTGACCAAGATACAGTTGGTTACACGACGCACGCTGTGTCACTCCTACGTTTAGTGTACCATACTTAGCATATCACAACAGCACTGATGTTCAAAAAAAAGGGGTGCAGGAAGATCCTGCACCCAAAAAGTGAATCTATATTAAAGGGGGTCATTACAGTTCTTAGTATAACCGGTTTGTATTACATTTATATTACAACGAGGTAAAAAAACTGTTACAATTTATGCTTGCTGCGCCGTCTTCAGGCGTTCATTCAGTTCCTCCACATAATGTTGGGCGCTCATGGCGGCGACGGAACCGTCCCCAGTGGCGGTCACGATTTGACGCAGTGTTTTTTCCCGCACATCCCCTGCGGCAAATATGCCTTCCACCTTGGTTCTCATCTGGTCATCCGTCACAATGTAACCATTTTCATTGAGGATGCCCAAATCTTTAACGATATCAGAGATGGGATCCATGCCGATATAGATAAAGACGCCGTCGCAAGGAAAATCGCGTTCTTCACCGGTCTGGGTGTTTTTGATCCGCACACCGGTCACCTTATCATCACCCAAAATCTCCTCAACCGTGTGATTCCAGATAAAGTCAATCTTGGGATTGTCAAAAGCCCGCTGCTGCAAAATAGGCTGAGCCCGCAGTTGATCCCGACGGTGAATAACGGTCACTTTGCTGGCAAATTTGGTTAAAAACCCGGCTTCTTCCACGGCGGAGTCTCCTCCCCCGACAACCACCAACTCCCGGTCTTTAAAGAAAGCGCCGTCACAAACAGCGCACCAGGAAACCCCTCGACCGGTCAGCTTCTCTTCACCAGGCACGTTCAGCTTGCGGTATTTGGTGCCTGTGGCCACAATCACCGCTTTAGCCTGATACACTTTATCCCCTGCAATCACTTTTTTATAGGGGTCACCATCTTCGATGCGGGTCACGTTGCCGTATGCATACTTCGCCCCAAATTTTTGGGCGTGTTCAAACATTTTGACGGACAAGTCGGGACCGAGGATATGATCATACCCCGGATAGTTTTCAATATCTTCCGTATTGGCCATTTGACCCCCCGGTTGTCCCCGTTCCAATAGCAAGGTGCTCATGTTGGCCCTCGAGGTGTAAACGGCAGCGGTCATACCGGCTGGGCCAGCCCCAACAATAATGACATCATAGACCGTTTCTGTGCTCACAACCCACCACTCCTTTGATTGTGTAAAACAATTTTGTCACTTTAAGCTTAACCCTTCTTTCCCGTTAAGTCTAGAGAAATGCTTTTTTGCAGCACCCTGATTTTTTGGGTCAAGGTGCTTACGGAGATGCCGTACCGGGCAGCCAGCTCTTTTTTGGGACATTCCTTTTTATTGATGGCCCTCACCACAAATTCCACGGCAGCCGCCCAAGCTTCCGGCTTGCGAATCACAGGTAAGCGGGGAAAGCTGGCCGTTAAAAAGTGCGTCCAGATCAGATAGGATTCCTGCAGAAAATGATGCTCTTCATCAAGACAAGGAAGATACCGATCCAAGCAGTCCACGACGCAGCGCCAATGGCTAATCCATCGCACCGTTTTTAACACTTCCGGTTCAATGGTGACACCCATCTGACGCAGCACAAACAAAGCCATCGCCTTTAAATAATCGTTTTCCCTGGGATTTAAAAGGAGTGCTTTTAATGCTTCTTCAACCTCCTGATCCGCAAAAAAGGGCAACGATTGCATCACCTGTATCTTAGTGCGAATATCGCCATGTTTTAAAGCCCAGAAGATGGAGGAACGGATCAGGGGATCATTCATCATGGACCGGGGCAGGCGGCCATTGGTCAACCAGCCGTTTTTACGCCACTGTTCCATGTAAGGTAGCTGATAATGATAGGGAATGCGCCGCTTAGACCGCTCCGCTTCGGGAATGTCCAGCATTTCAAGATAATAATCGGCCACTTCTCCTTCAGGATCCAGTTTTTTCACCTTTTCCCAAGCTGTACGGGCCGTCTCCCAGCGCTTGGTATTAAAGGCGGACACCGCCAAATAATGGTATAAAGTGGGTTCTTCCGGCACTCCCCGGCGGGACAAGATGGAAAACAGCTCGTAAGCCCGCTCATCTTCCCCTAGGATGCCCAACGTTGTGGCCAATTTATAATGATGATCGAGATGGATGGGCAGCACTTTTTTCAAGCCGGATATGATGGCAGCCGCCTTTTCCTTGTTGCCCTGATGGCTGTGAAAAACAGCCAGGTTGCACAACGCGTGCAGATTGCTCTCATCCCGACTTAACACCGTATCTATCATATGAAAGGCCTCTTCCCATTCCCCCAAATAGTAGTAGGCCAGGGCCAAATTGTTGCGGGCCGCCAAAAAATCGGGATATTGTTCCACCAGTTCTTCCAGCACCTTGGTGGCCTCCACATACCGGCCTTGTTCCAAACATTCCCGCGCCCGTTCGTGCTGCTCAATCATGGCAAACTCTTCATCCAGCTCTTTCGGTTCCCGCTGCAGCTCAAAGCAGATATAATCCAACAGTTCTTCCGCTTCTTCACTGAAAGGGCCATTCGGATCCTGTTTCAAATAGCTGAGCACATAATGCTCAGCCTGTTCCATATCACCCAGATGGGCAAAGTTTTGAGCCAGATAGTAATAGCACTCGCTAAGATTAGCGTCTACATCGTGCAGCACTTTATACAGCCACTCGTTGCTCTCTTCAAACTGGCCCAGCTCCGCATAGCTGGCCGCCATGTAAAGCATATATTTGGCCTCATAGGGGTTGCATTGCACCGAGCGACTAAAATATTTTAACGCCCGTCCAAATCGCTGCCGTTCAAAATGATAAATGCCCCGTTCAAAGTAAAACTGGGCATCAAATGGCACGGCAATAATCTTATTTGGCTTGCGATGGGTAAAAGTGGTCTTTGGCATAATATCCCCCAAATATGGATTCATCTTGCTTAGAGTATAACATAAATGAAAGGTCGACACTAGCAAGGCGGAGGGTCTCTTAGTATAATAGGCCCTGTATGGTTTAATCTCGTATGGCTTAATTGAGTACGGACAGGAGGGCGATGGTGGATGGAGAACAAACGGATCAACAGCTCTCATTCGTCTTCCCTATTTCATGACTTTTTACAAGGGGTAAAACAATCGTTGCCCATCGTGTTGGGTTATTTTTCTGTAGCCATCTCCTACGGTGTCATTGCGCTGCAAACGGGGATTTCCCTGTGGCACACCCTCAGCATGTCCCTGCTAATCTACGCCGGAGCCAGCCAGTTTATGGCGGTCAGCATGATCGGACTAGGCGCAAGCGCCATGGAATTGGTGTTGGCCACCCTGGTGCTTAACTTTCGCTATTTTGTTTTAAGCTTTTCCCTGATGAGCCGCTTAACGGCCATCTCTCAACGCTGGAAAGCGATCCTTTCCTACTGGTTAACGGATGAAACCTTTACCGTAAGCGCCCTTAAAGCGGATGAAACAGAAGAAAGCCCCTCTGCAGAAAATGGGGCTAAAAAGGGCCTTTCCCACGCCTATTTGGCGGGCCTTTTTATCACACCCTATCTGTTTTGGAACCTGGGCACCTTAAGCGGTGCCCTGCTTTCCACGTTTATCCCACCCTCCATTGGCGACAGCATGACCATCGCCCTCTATGCCATGTTTATCGCCTTATTGGTTCCTGCCCTGGGCAAAGGCTGGGGGATTGCCGCCATTGCTCTGGCGGGTGCCCTCATCTGTTCGGCCTTGGTCCTGCTCTTAGACATAAACAGCGGCTGGGGGATCGTACTGGCCACTTGCCTTGCTTCCATCCCTGGCATCTTTCTGTTTAAGGAGGAGGAGTAAATGCTGCTTTTTCTCGTAATTGCAGCGATGGGGATCGTCACCTTTCTCCCCCGGCTATTACCTGTTTTAATCATGAACAAGTGGGCGCTGCCCCCCTGGGTTAAGCGCTGGCTAAAGGCGGTCCCATACGCCGCCCTGGGGGCTTTAATCTTTCCCGGCATTTTAACGGTGGATCCTGGTCGCCCCTGGGTGGGTTTAGCGGGCGGACTGGTGGCTTGTATTTTGGCCCTGCTAAGACTGCCCTTTTTAATCGTGATTCTGGGAGCCGTGGCCGCTGTTCTGGTGATCAATAACCTATAGGCGATAGGCGCCCTCACCGAGTATTCATGTTTCCGCCCTGGCTGTACCATGTGAACCGGTCGGTGGCAGTTTGACTTCCCCTTCCACATGGGAAATTTTCCGTTTAATAAAGAGGGCCATCACCAGGGCCACCACGGCTATGATGGCCGAAAGGAAGTATGCATCATTCATGCCAGCCACAGCGGCTTGCAACTGGATGGTTTGTTCGGACAACCCCTGGCTGGCCCAGCTGGAGCCGGCTGTTTGGCGATTCGCTTCGGCCATCAGCTCCTGGGCATGCACCACCGTCCGGTTGGACATGACCGAAACCAACAAGGAGCCGCCCAACGCCCCTGATACCTGCTGAATGGTATTGTTCATCGCCGTTCCGTGGGGATAATACTTGGCCGGCAAAGCATTGAGCCCGTTGGTGGTCACCGGCATCATCACCATGGAGATGCCCAGCACGCGTACCGCATACAGCACCATTAAAGCCAGGTAAGGGGTCTCGGTGGTGAGCAAACTAAACAGATAAGACGTAATGGTTAATATCAGGATGCCGATGATGGCGATCGTGCGTGCCCCATAACGGTCAAACAAGCGGCCCGTCACGGGGGACATCACCGCCATGACGAGAGCCCCCGGAAGCATTAAAAGTCCTGAATCAAGAGGCGTAAACCCCCGGATATTTTGCAGATAGAGGGGAAAGAGCAGCATCCCAGAAAACAGGGCCAAATTTAGGGTGATCACAATAGCAATGGAGAGAGAATACATGGCATACCGATACACTCTAAAATCGAGCATCGGTTTTTCCAATTTAAACTGGCGCCAAATAAACAGAACCACGCCCAGTAGGCCCACCAAAAGAAGAGTATACACGACTGGGTCCGCCCAGCCCCGGTTCCCTGCTGATCCAAAACCGTACAATAACCCTCCAAAACCGATGGCCGAATAGATCATTGAGCGAACATCAACGGTGATCTCCATCGTTTCTCGATTATCATGCAATTTGAGCAAGCCCAGAATCAATATGAGAATGGCAATGGGAGCCACCATTTTAAATAAAACGGACCAGTGGTAATGTTGAACGATCCAGCCGGAAAGGGTCGGCCCAATGGCCGGTGCAAACATCAACACCAGACCAAAAACCCCCATGGCCGTCCCCCGTCTTTCAGGGGGAAAGGAGGTTAGCATGGTGGTCATCAACAGGGGCATCATGATGGCCGATCCTGCTGCCTGGGTCATGCGGCCCACCAACAGCACGCCAAATAGAGGGGCAAAGCTGGATACCAATGTGCCCAGGGAGAACAAGCCCATGGCCACCAAAAACAGTTTGCGGGTGGAATACTTTTGAATGAAAAAGGCAGCAGAAGGCATGATCACCCCATTGATCAACATATAGCCGGTTTGCAACCACTGAACCGTGGCTTCACTCACCCCAAAATCATTCATAATGGCGGGCAAAGCCACATTGAGCAACGTGTTGTTTAAAAATGCAATAAAAGCCCCAACCATCAGAATGGTTAAAAGCGTATAAGGCGGTCTTCTTTCCCATTCAGTCACATTTGATCCTCCAATTTTAGTCGTCTTTTTTGATGGTGTGTTTATAAGTGGATGCCTGAAAGCATCCAGACTAGCAGTCTAATTTTGAACTTGGGTTACAATATCCATCATACACCTGGCTCTGTTAATTTTCAAGATAAATCTATACCCCTAGTCTAAAATTGAAATCAAAGTCAAAATGGGTTATGTTAAAGATAATTTAAAACCTTAAAGGGGCGTCACACAGTGAACAGAAGAAAAGCACAAGTGATCCAAAAAGCGCATCAGCTCTTCATCGAAAAAGGATACCACGCCACTTCCATCCAGGATATTTTAGACTTAAGCGGCATCTCGAAGGGATCATTTTACAACTACTTTTCTTCCAAAGCGGAGCTGTTTAAAGCGGTGTTTACCGCCATTCATAATGAACTGAAGGAAAAACGGGATGCCCTTTTAATCGGAAAAGATCCGGCCGATGTGGACGTTTTTATTCAGCAAGTGGTGCTCAGCATGAGAATCAGTCGCAAAAACAAATTGCTGCAGCTGGTGGAAGACGCTCAAGTTTCCAACGAACCTGAGCTGATTGCCTTTGTAAAACAAACCCGATTTTTGTTTTTAAAATGGGCCTATCACCGCTTCCTAGATCTATTTCCCGAAGATCGGGAACCTTGTCTGTTTGATTGTGCCGTCATGTTTACCGGCATGCTGCAACACTTCCTGCAGGTTAATCATGAGGCGGGCGACCCCCTGGAACTGGAAAAGATTGTGGAATATACCGTGCGACGCACCATCACCCTGGTGGAAGACGTGGCTCAGCACCGAGCCCAGCTTTTTCTGCCCAGCCACATCACGTTCCTGATGTCCAATACCTTTAGGCATCATTTTTTCAATCACAAGATTTCCACGGCTGCTTTAAATCTGCAAAAAGTGGTGGAAAGGCTACCAGCTAAATCGGATGGTAAACAAAAGGATTACCTCGATCTTCTTCGCTTTATCCAGCAGGAACTGATGAAAACCAATCCCCGCCGCTTCTTAATTGATAGCGCTTTGCTTTCATTGGAACAAGCGCCCTCGATCAGAGAAAGCCAAGAGTTTCATGCATTTAAACAAATTATTCATTCCACCCTGGATTCAGAAGATTAACAGCTTCCCTTCCAATCAAAAACGGTATTGACAAAATAAAGAAGGAAGAAGTAATATAAGGGTAGTCTAGATGAGATTGATTTTCAGTTGCATAAATAACCGATGTTTTCATCAGACTAGATGTTAAGCCTGTCATACTCCCACTCGTTTTAAAGAACCTCCCATCAACAAGACCCACCCACCTACACAAAAACCCATCCGACCATGTCGGATGGGTATTTTTTTGAACGGGTGTTCAACTCTTGACCATAATTAGACCTTAGCTCGCCAACTTCTTCAAGGGGCAGAATGGGCTAGTTCGTTTTTGCTGGGTATGTCCACCCGTTGAAAGGGGATAACGTTTTTAAACTTTACTTGTCTTGGGGTTGGGGGCTTTTTTTCTCACTATGCCTTTGGCGAAGAACGGCTAAAACCTGATCGAAGCCCAGTTGCTGTTCCCTGAGGAGAACCAGCAGGTGATAAAGCAGGTCGGCCGCCTCCCAACGTAATTCCTCCGGGTTGCGGTTTTTGGCGGCAATAATCACTTCGCTGGCTTCTTCACCCACCTTTTTCAGGATTTTATCCACCCCTTTTTCAAAGAGGTAGGTGGTATAAGCCCCCTCCGGTCGCTCCGCATCCCGCTGAGCGATGGTTTCGATAAGCTGGGTCAAAATGGTGTAATCCAGTCCTTGCGGCCCGTTGGCGGTCACCGGTTGCCCCTGCTTTTCTTTTTCCCCCTGCTGGTCAAAACCTGTATTTTGGGAGCAAGCAGCATCCGGTGTTTCAAAGGCCCTAAAACAGGTATAGGTTCCCTCGTGGCAGGCCGGCCCCCTGGGCTCCACTAAAATCAATAGGGTATCCCCGTCGCAATCGGTATAGATCTCCTTCACTTTTTGGGTGTTACCGGAGGTTTCCCCTTTATGCCACAATCGGTTTCGGGAACGGCTCCAAAACCATGTTTCGCCGCTTTCTATTGTTTTGGTCAGGGACTCCTTGTTCATGTAAGCCATCATTAAGACCGCTTTGCTTTGAGCATCTTGAATAATGGCAGGAATAAGCCCCTGCTCATTAAATTTAAGCCCATCTAGGTTAAGGGCCATCTCACCGGCACTCCTTTTTCCTGCAAAGCTTGTTTGACAGCCCCGACTGATGTCTCTTTAAAATGGAAAATGGAAGCAGCCAATGCGGCAGCCGCTTTTCCTTCCGTCAGAACGGCATAGATATGGTCAATCGATCCGGCCCCTCCTGAGGCAATGACCGGAATGCCGACGTTTTCCGCGATCCGCTTGGTTAAGGGAAGATCGTAACCCGCTTTTTCTCCATCGGCATCGATGCTGGTGAGCAATATTTCTCCCGCTCCCAGCTGTTCTGCTTTCTTGGCCCAATCCAAGGCTGTTTGATCCACCTTGGTTCGTCCACCATGGGTATAAACCAGCCAATCGCCAGCCTCAGCATCCCATTTGGCATCGATGGCCACCACAACGCTGTCTGAGCCAAATTGCTGCGCCCCAGCTCGAATCAATTCCGGATTATTGATAGCGGCTGTATTGATGGACACTTTATTGGCCCCCGCCTCCAAAATCCGTTTCATATCCTCCAAGCTGCCAATGCCGCCCCCCACCGCTAAGGGGATGGAGATGGCGGCAGCTGTTTTGGCCACCACGTCCACCATGGTTTTCCGTCCTTCTTCCGTGGCTGAAATGTCCAGCAAGACCAGCTCATCGGCCCCTTCTTGCTCATAGAAAGCGGCCAATTCCACTGGATCGCCAGCATCCCGCAGACCTTGAAACTGAACGCCTTTTACTACTCGGCCATCCTTCACATCGAGACAAGGAATAATCCGCTTGGTTAAACTCATGGTCATGCCCAGTTCCCCCTTACCGTTTGCAAAGCTTCCTCAAGCGTAAACACCTTCTGATAAAGAGCCTTACCAATAATAGCTCCGGCGATTCCCTCCGTAGAGCGGACCGCCACTTTTTGAACATCATCCAAGCTGCTTACACCACCCGAGGCGATCACCGGCACGCCTGATGCACGAGCCAGCTGAACAGCCGCTTCGATGTTGGGCCCTTTTAAAGTGCCATCTTTACTAATATCGGTAAAAATAAAAACTTGAGCCCCCTTATCCGCCAGACGCTTGGCCACCTCTTCCGCCCTGGTCTGGGATTTTTCCAGCCAACCCTCTGTGGCCACATAGCCATCCTTGACATCAAGGCCGATCGCAACCTGATTCCCATACCGCTTTAAGGCCTCTTCTGTAAACTGGGGATCCTTGATCGCTGATGTGCCCAGAATGACCCGCTTAATGCCATTTTCCAAATATTTTTCCACCTGGCCCATGGAGCGGATGCCACCGCCCATCTGGATGGGAACTGAAAAGCGTTGGGCCATTTCAATAATCAAAGTTTCGTTAACAGGTTGACCCGTTTTGGCTCCGTCCAGATCCACAATATGGAGCCACTGGGCCCCCTGCCTCACCCATTCCTCAGCCATTTCCAAGGGAGAACCATACACCGTTTCCTGGCTAAAATCCCCTTTATACAGACGAACACATTGCCCGCCCCGAATATCAATGGCCGGATAGAGGTGAAAATTTTCCCCAGCAAGGCTGTCTGTTGGTTCCTTATTCAAAAAAACTCACCTCCCAGTCAGATCCCCTATTGTTACAACATGCCTTTCGTCGAGGGAATCCCTTTCACCCGTTCATCATACAGGGTGGCCTGATCCATGGCTCGGCCCAAGGCTTTAAACACCGCCTCAATCATATGGTGAGTGTTTCGGCCGTAATGGATGATCACATGGAGGGTAAACCGACCTTCCAAAGCCAGCTTCCACAAAAATTCATGCACCAGCTCCGTGTCAAACTGGCCCACCCGGCTTTCCGGCAGCTGGGCCCGCCATTCAAAATGGGGTCGATTGCTTAAGTCCACCACCACTTCCGCCAAGGCCTCATCCATGGGCACCACGGCATGGCCATAGCGCCTGATGCCCCGTTTATCACCCAAAGCTTCCTTAAACGCTTGTCCCAAACAGATGCCCACATCTTCCACCGTATGGTGAGCATCAATCTCTATATCCCCCCGGGCCTTGACCTTTAAATCAAACAGCCCATGCCGGCTCCACAGATCCAGCATATGGTCCAAAAAGGGAACCCCAGTATCCACATCGCTTTTTCCTTCCCCATCAACAAGCACACTAAGCTCAATATCCGTTTCGGTGGTGGTCCGCTTGATCTCACCTTTCCGGACCATGGATTGGGTCATTTGTACTCGCCTCTTTCCACACGATATTGAATGGCCCGAGCGTGGGCTTCCAAGCCTTCATAGCGGGCTAAACGCATCACATGCTCCGCCTCTTTCTCAAAAGCTTGAGCCGAATAGGCAATCAGGCTGCTTTTTTTAACAAAATCATCGACGCTTAATGGTGAGGAGAAACGGGCTGTTCCGTTGGTGGGTAGGACATGGCTAGGTCCAGCCAAATAATCCCCCACGGGTTCGGAGCTGTGCGAGCCCAAAAAAATGGCGCCGGCATGTTTAATTTGGCCTAACAGCTGATACGGTTCTTTCACCAACAGCTCCAGATGCTCCGGAGCAAGGGCGTTGACCACCTGGGCCGCTTCATCCAGATCAGCCGTCACATAGATGGCTCCATTTGTTTCGATAGAAGCCCGGGCGATCTCCTCCCGGGGCAGGGTGGCCAGCTGCCTCTCCACTTCCTCTGCCACCGCTTCGGCTAGCTTGCGGTCCGGGGTGACGAGAATGGCTCTGGAAAGGGGATCATGTTCTGCCTGGGATAGAAGATCGGCCGCCACCAAGACCGGATCCTGGTCACCGTCGGCCACCACCAAAATGTCGCTGGGTCCGGCCAGCATGTCGATGCCGGTGATGCCATACACTTCCCGCTTCGCCAAGGCGACATAAATATTGCCCGGTCCCACGATTTTATCCACTGCTGGAATGGTTTCCGTGCCGTAGGCTAAAGCGGCCACCGCCTGGGCCCCGCCCACTTTATACACCTGGGTCACCCCCAGCAGCTGGGCGGCCACCAGCACCCCGGCCGACACTTGGCCCGATTGAGAAGGAGGCGTGGTGATAATAATCTCCTTCACACCCGCCACCTGGGCTGGAATCACCGTCATCAGCACAGAGGAGGGGTAAGCGGCCGTCCCCCCGGGAACATACACCCCCACCCGGTCCAGGGGACGGATCAACTGACCCAAGACGGTCCCATCTTCCGCCGTCTCCAGCCAGGAGTTTCGCCTTTGCCGTTCATGATAGTGGCGGATATTCTCCATGGCCCGCTTCAGGGAAGCCACCACCTGCTCATCCACTTTTTGATAAGCCGCCTCAAACTCAGCGGGGGTGACAGCCAGACTTTCCAGTTTAGCACCGTCTAACTGTTCAGTGAGACGGTACAGGGCCTGATCCTTCTCCTCCTGCACTTCCTTGATGATCTTCTGTACCGTTTGCCGCTGGGCTTCCGTTCCAGCATCAATGCGGGGGACAAGCTCCTTTAAATCAAATTGATCGATAATTTTCACTGCACCGTTCCCTCCTTCACAACCTGCTCCAGACGGCTCACCAACTCTTCAATCTTCTTGTTTTTCATCCGATAGCTGACCCGGTTGGCAATGAGGCGGGAAGTGATCTCCATCATTCGTTCCAATTCTACCAAACCATTCTCCCGCAAGGTGCGCCCAGTGGAAACAATATCGACGATCCGGTCTGCCAAACCCACAATGGGAGCCAACTCGATGGACCCGTTTAACTTGATCACTTCCACCTGCTGCCCTTTTTGACGAAAATACTGACTGGCCACCCGGGGATATTTGGTGGCTACCTTGGGGTACATGGTAGGAGTCCAATTGGGCAGTGCGGCCACAGCCATATGACAGCGACTGATCTTCAGATCGAGAAGCTCATACACGTCTCGCTCCTCTTCCAAGAGCACATCTTTACCCACCACCCCTAAATCGGCGCTGCCGTACTCCACGTAGGTGGGCACATCCGTCGGCTTAGCCAGAATCAGGCGCATTCCAGCTTCCGGCACCTCCACGATGAGCCGGCGGGAATCATCCACATCGTGAGGAACAGCATACCCCGCTTGACGAAACAAGGCCAGGGCTTCCGCCAAAATGCGTCCCTTGGGAACGGCAACCGATAATATCGCTTCTCTATCTTCCAGCCCTTGACTCATCTGCTTCATCCTCCTGCTCTAGGCGCACCCATTCATCAAAACGATGTTTTGCTTTATCCAGCTCGTCCTCCCTCTCGGTTAAGCGATGTAAAGTTACCCGCTGTCCTTGCTGGCGCCGCTCTTCAGCCAGACGAATGGCCTTTTCCCGCTCCTTGCTTGAGTAAGTGATCAACACATGTTTTTCCTGTTTAGGCCACTTTAGCCCGCTGGCCTCCACAATGCGGTCCACTTTTAAAGTGAAGCCCGTGGCCGGTGCCGGTCGACCAAACTGGCCTAACAGGTGGTCATAGCGTCCCCCGCTGCCCAGGGGAAAACCGACGGACGAGGCATACGCTTCAAAGAAGACCCCCGTATAGTAAGCCCGATCGCTCACCAGGCTTAAATCAAAGATAAGCCTTTCCGTCACCCGATACAGCTGTAAACAGGTCCACAATTCCAGAAGATCATCCACCTCTCGCCGGAGGCGGTCACTATCTAACATGTTTTTCAGATTTTCCAGCTGGGAAAAATCCCCCCGCCAGGTGCGGATGGCTAAGAGCACGTCCCGCTCCGCAGGTGAAAAGGGCCCCTTTTCCACCAGGGACTTATAGCCCACATAATCTTTATGGTGTAAACTGGTGCGCAGCTTTCGCGCCCAATCCTGATCCATCATTTCATTAAATAAGGCATTGACTAAACCGATATGGCCAATGGCCAGTTTAAAGGAGGGAATATGTACCTCCTGCAGGGCAGCGCAGGCCAGGGCAATCACTTCAGCATCCGCATCAGGCGCTTCTTCTCCAATCAACTCCACACCCACTTCGGGAAATTCCGCATCCCGGCCCGCTTCAGTTTCCTGAGCTCGATAAACCGGTCCTTGATAAGAGAGGCGAATGGGAAAAGGTTCTTCCTTTAAAAGGGAGGCCACCACCCGGGCGATGGGGGCGGTAAAATCGGGACGTAGAACGAGGGAACGACCTGAACGGTCCAACAGTTTAAACATTTTATTTTCAATGGTGGGGCTAAGCCCCCCGACCGTATCAAAATACTCTAAAGTGGGCGTTTCAATGCGGGCATACCCCCACCGGTCAAACACCTGTTGAATGAGACCGGTGGCATACTGTTTTTTGCGAACCAATTCCGGCAATATATCCCGCATGCCCAACGGTTTTTCAAAGGCAAAAGGCTTGGACACCTTGATCACTCCATCTACAATATGGGATGAGTCTATCATTCCTTGTTTGACTGGTCAACACTAATTTGGAGGGGATTGCCCCGGGCAAAAGCGCCTGGCGGTACGTCTTTATGCACCACGCTGCCGGCCGCCACCACCGCTCCATCCCCAATGGTGACGCCAGGCAAAATGGTGGTATTGGCCCCAATCAACACGTTGGAGCCGATCACCACCTCACCCAGCCGATACTCATCAATTAAAT
The DNA here is from genome assembly GCA_937927935.1 of uncultured Bacillaceae bacterium. Lineage (GTDB taxonomy): Bacteria > Bacillota > Bacilli > Caldalkalibacillales > Caldalkalibacillaceae > CALFAC01. The sequence continues at coordinate 28,878 of CALFAC010000140.1, read as the reverse complement.
ATTCATGGGTTAAGATGGTGGTATTGTAGCCGATCACCGTATTGTGGCCCACTTTAATTTTTTCCGGAAAGAGAACATCCACCATCACCATCAAGGCAAAAGCGGTCTCACGACCGATGGACATCTTTAAAAAGGTGCGATACAGCCAGTTTTTGAGTGAAAACCAGGGGCAAAAGCGGGCCAGCTGCACCACGATAAAGTTTTTCACCACTTTCCAAAAAGAGACGGTGCGGTACATCTGCCACAAGGCGTTGGGCCCGGTAACGGAATAGCGCTTGGTGTGACGCAAGGCATCTCCCTCCAAATGGACTTATCTTTTCTTCCGCTTTTTCTTCTTGGGTTTGTGCCTGTGGGCTGTTCCTTTAGACGCTGAGTTGAAAGAGGAAGGGGTCGCCAGTTGGGCCAGAGGCGTCCAGTAATCCGGAATCTGCTGGCGTCGACGCCAAATCAACAAAAGGATCGCCCCTACAATTAAGGTGAGGCTCATCACCTGGGCCGCTTTTAAAAATTCGGTCAGCATTAAACTGTCTGTGCGCATTCCTTCAATAAAGAAGCGGCCGATGGAATACCAGATCAAGTAGCTCAGAAACAGCTCCCCCTGACGGAGAGGCAGATGGCGCAAGCCGATCAGCACCAATAACCCTAGCCCATTCCACAGCGACTCATATAAAAAGGTGGGATGATGATAATAAAAACCGGGGTCAAGCCCTCCTCCAGGGTTGGGATTATAAATGTACATCTGATTGATGATCCATTCAGGCAGATACAGTCCTTCCAAAAACGCCCTGGAGACCACCCCTCCATGGGCCTCCTGGTTCATAAAGTTGCCCCAGCGACCGACCGCTTGTCCGATAATCAGCCCCGGAGCCACCATATCCATCAGTTTCCAAAAGGGGATGGCCCGCCTCCGGGAAAACCAGATGGCCACCAGAACAGCCGCAATTAAAGCCCCGTGGATGGCCAGCCCCCCTTCCCAGATGGCGATGATCTCCCCGGGATGTTGACTATAGTAATCCCAGCGGAAAATCACATAATAAGCTCTGGCTCCTATGACACAGGCGGGCACCCCATACAGGAGCAGATCGGTAAAGGTATCGGGGTGAAACCCATGTTTTTTCCCTTCGCGGATAGCCCATAACAGTCCCAGGAAAGCGCCTAAACCTATGATCAAACCGTACCAATGCACCGGGTAAGAACCAATATAAAAGGCCACCGGATCAAGGGCTTCAATCCCATTCGCCCCCACCTGATCGTTCAACTTGCCTCAACTCCTTATGCGTTCTTTATCCTATGCGTTCTTTATCGCTCTTACATATAAGACGCCCCTAAGGGCATCAATACCGCTTTAACCGCTTAACAATAAAGGAATAGATTAAATAATTTAGGACGCTAATCAAAATCCCAATAAAAAAAGCAGCCCAAAATCCACTGATGGTAAACCCATCCACCATGGCCGAGATGGCCAGCAGCAACAGGGCATTAATCACCAGTAAAAAGAGGCCAAACGAGAAAATGGTGATGGGCAGGGTAAGCAAAATCAGAATGGGTTTAATCACGCCGTTCACAATGGAGAGGATGAACGCCGTGAACAGAGCCGTCTGCCAATCCCGAATAAAAAAATATTCGCTAAAATAACCAGCCATCACCATCAGCACCACCCAGGTGCTTAAAATACTGACCAGCCAACGCACAAGCAACCTTATCCACCTTCATTCGTATTTCCTCTCATCAACTGGACACTGCGTACAAAATAGGTGTCTACTTTCTCAACTATTGTAACATAAAACGGTCCTGACCACGTATTCCCTTATCACTTCTCACATCCCTCTTTTTCTCTTCTGACCGCAAATGGTCATGATTCTTCCCCTGCTTCTATCGGTCTCCCCTGCTTCTATCGGCCTAATTATCAAACATTTAATGAACTTATTCATAAACGTTTACGTTTAATTAAACTGCAGGATTCTCATTGCCGATATATATTATATAAAAGTGAGTAATAAATTTAGGGCAAAGGAAGGACGTCACAATGGATAGAACTTCATTTTTAGGACTAATCATCGGTATTGCCGCCGTGCTGCTCAGCCTGGTCTCCAAGGGATCCAGCTTAAGTATTCTGATCAATCCGGCCGCCATTATCATTATTATTGTCGGCACCATTGCCGCCATCTTGATGGCCTTTCCCTTTAGTGAACTAAAAAAGGTGCCCGCGCTGTTTCGGATTATTTTTACCGAGCAAGACCTGCCCCGCGTTCAAGATTTGATCCCCCAGTTTAAAGAATGGGCCAATATCGCCCGCCGCGAAGGATTGCTCGCCTTGGAAGATCATGTGGAACAAGTGGACGACCCCTTTTTAAAATATGGCATGAAAATGGTGATTGACGGTCAGTCGCCTGAGTTTATCCGGGCCATGATGGAAGAAGATTTGGAAGCGATGCAAGTGCGTCATGCCAAAGGGGCTCAAATCTTTTCCCAGGCCGGAACCTATGCCCCCACCTTAGGGGTATTGGGAGCCGTGATGGGCTTGATCGCCGCCTTAGGAGAGATAAACGATATCGACAAATTGGGGCCAGCCATTGCCGCTGCCTTTGTGGCGACGCTTTTGGGTATTTTTACCGGATATGTGCTCTGGCATCCAATGGCCAATAAACTGAAAACCAAATCCCAAAATGAGATCCTGATCAAACAGGTGATGATCGAAGGGGTATTGGCCATTCAGGAAGGGGTCTCCCCTAGAGTGATTGAGGACAAGCTGCTCGCTTATGTGCCCACCAGCCAACGCCTGCTCGATGGCGAAAACATCCAAATCAGAACCGAAGGAGAAGAAGTGAATGCGTAAGCGCCGCTTGAAACTGGGGGAAGAATATAAAAGCGATGAAACGTGGCTGATTCCCTACGCCGATATGCTCACCTTACTACTGGCGCTGTTTATCATCTTGTTTGCTTCAAGCAGCATCGATGCTCAGAAGTTTGAACAGATTATCCATTCTATGCAAGCTGCTTTTCAGGGGCAGGGGACAGCTGCCCCCCCTCCAGGGGAAGGGGATAGCGGTGGCGGGGTTGCTGATATGGAAGAAATCATCCCCCCTCCTCCAGAGCAAGATAAAGGCGAACAAGAGCGGGAACTGGAAGATTTACGGGAGCTGCAGCGTAAAATAAACACCTATATTAAACAAAACAACTTGCAGCTCAGCCTAAAAACGGAGTTGACCGAGGGAGGGCTGGTGATCACCATATTGGACCATGCCCTGTTTGATACCGGAAGCGCCCGGGTGAAACCTGAATCGGAAAAGCTGGCCCGGGAGATCTCCAACCTGCTGGTGATGGATCCTCCCCGCCATGTAGAAATCGTGGGCCACACCGACAATGTGCCCATCTATAACGAGCACTTTCGTTCCAACTGGGATTTAAGTGCCATGCGCGCCATCAACTTCCTCAATATTATTTTGGAAAATGACAAACTGGATCCTACTTATTTTAGTTTCCGTGGACACGGAGAATACCAGCCTGTGGCCACCAATGATACAGAAGAAGGGCGACAGCAAAATCGGCGAGTGGAAGTCAAAATATTGCCCAACGCCAACATATCCTCTCTCCAATAGCCCAACTTAACATAAAAAGCTCCCCTGCAAAGCGGTTGATCAGTGAACCTCCTCCCACTGATCAGCTACCCGTTTTGAAAGGGGAGCTTCTTTATCCCTGTTGACTTAACTGGCGTTTCTCTAGCCTTATAAACCTCTAAACTTTTATACGAACGGTTTTTAAACTTACACCAATTGACTTAGGCGCTTCATCCGCTTTTGATCCCGCTCTAAGACAGGGGCTAAATAGCGTCCTGTGTAGGACCCTTCCACCAAACAGATCTCCTCCGGCGTACCTTCAGCCACGATTTGCCCCCCTTTTTCTCCTCCTTCAGGTCCCAGATCAATCACATGATCAGCCACCTTGATCACATCCAGGTGGTGTTCAATCACCAGCACCGAATCGCCTGCCTCCACCAAGCGCATCAGTACATCCAAAAGACGGCGGATATCTTCAATGTGCAATCCCGTCGTCGGTTCATCCAGGATATACAGAGTGCGTCCGGTGCTGCGACGATGCAATTCTGAAGCCAATTTCACCCTTTGGGCTTCTCCCCCCGACAGGGTGGTGGCGGGCTGACCCAGGCGGATATAGCCCAGCCCCACATCTTGAAGGGTTTGCAGTTTGCGCTTAATACGGGGAATATTTTCAAAGAAGGCACAGGCCTCATCCACGGTCATATCCAGCACATCGGCAATGGTTTTGCCCTTATAGGTCACTTCCAAAGTTTCCCGGTTATACCGTTTTCCTTTACATACCTCACAGGGGACATACACATCAGGCAAGAAGTGCATTTCAATTTTTATAATGCCGTCCCCCCGGCAGGCCTCGCAGCGGCCTCCCTTCACGTTAAAGCTGAAACGTCCCTTTTTGTACCCTCTCATCTTCGCTTCCGTGGTTTGGCTAAACACCTCGCGAATATCATCAAAGACGCCTGTATACGTGGCTGGGTTGGAACGGGGCGTACGCCCGATGGGAGACTGATCAATATTAACCACCTTATCCAGATGCTCTAACCCCTTAATTTCATCATGCAGGCCAGGCTTCACCTTGGAGCGATAGTACTCCCGCATCAATGCTTTCAGTAAAATTTCATTCACCAGCGTACTTTTCCCTGAGCCGGAAACCCCGGTGACACAGGTGAAAACACCCAGGGGAATTTTGACGTTGATGTTTTTCAAATTATTTTCCCTGGCCCCTTTAATCTCCAGCCATTTGCCGTTGGGCTGGCGGCGGGTGGCCGGCAAGGGGATAAACTTTTTGCCGCTTAAATATTGGCCGGTGAGGGAGTTGGGATTGGCCATCACCTCTTCCGGCGTCCCTTGGGCCACCACTTGTCCCCCATGAGCCCCAGCCCCTGGGCCAATGTCCAACAGATGGTCGGCGGCCAGCATGGTATCTTCATCATGCTCCACCACAATCAAGGTGTTCCCCAAATCCCGCATCTGTTCCAGGGTGCGGATCAGCCGTTCATTGTCCCGCTGATGAAGACCGATGGAAGGCTCGTCTAACACATAGAGCACTCCGGTCAACTTGGAACCCACCTGGGTGGCTAGGCGGATGCGCTGAGCCTCCCCACCGGAGAGGGTGCCGGCCGACCGGTTGAGGGTGAGATAATCTAAGCCCACATTTATGAGAAAGCCTAGACGCTCCTGAATCTCCCTTAAAATCATCTGGGCAATGTGCCGTTCTTTCTCCGTTAAGTCCAGATTGGCCATAAACTGAGCCGCCTCAGTCACCGAAAGGCGGGTCACCTCATCAATATTGCGACCGCCCACAGTGACGGCCAGCGCTTCAGGCTTCAAGCGGGCCCCCTTACATTTGGGGCAGGGACGTTGACTAAAATAGGACTCCAAAAGGGAGCGAGTATAATCGGAGCTGGTCTCTTTATAACGCCGCTCCAGCTGGGGGATGATCCCTTCAAAGGGAACATACTGCTCTCTCACGGGGCCAAAATCACTTTTATACCGAAAGAGAAAGCGTTCTCCGCCGCTTCCGTACAGAAGCAACCGCTGCTTCTCCTCCGGCAAATTCTCAAAGGGAACGTCCCGGTCAATGTCAAAATGGGTGCAGACTGCTTCTAACAACTGTTCATAATAGGTGGATGATGAGCCTTCCCAGGGGGCAATGGCCCCCTCGTTGATGGACTTGCTCCGGTCAGGAATAACCAGATCGGGATCAACCTCCAACCGGCTTCCTAACCCGTCACAGTGGGAACAGGCGCCAAAGGGGCTGTTAAATGAAAAAAGACGAGGGCTCAGTTCCTCGATGCTAAAGCCACACTCAGGGCAGGCCAAAGTGGAGCTGAACAAGAGCTCCTCTGCCCCGATCAAATCCACCACCACCTGGCCGTGGGCCAAATCTAAAGCCGTCTCCAAAGAATCGGCCAGGCGAGAGGCAATCCCCTCTTTCAGGACAATGCGGTCCACCACCACTTCGATGGTGTGTTTTTTGTTTTTCTCCAGCTTAATCTCTTCCGATAAATGGCGCACCTCCCCATCCACTCGCACCCGGACATAGCCTTGCCGGGCAATGTTCTCCAAGAGTTTCACATGTTCCCCTTTCCGCCCCCGCACCACAGGGGCCAAAATTTGCAGCTTGGTCCGCTCCGGATATTCCAGGATGCGGTCCACCATCTGCTGCACAGTTTGAGCGCGGATTTCAATGCCGTGGACGGGGCAGTGGGGGCGCCCAACCCGGGCAAAAAGCAGACGCAGATAATCATAAATCTCCGTGACGGTGCCCACGGTTGAACGGGGATTGCGACTGGTGGTTTTCTGATCAATGGAGATGGCCGGAGACAGGCCCTCAATGGCATCCACATCCGGTTTATCCATCTGTCCCAAAAACTGACGGGCGTAAGCGGAAAGCGATTCCATATACCGTCGTTGCCCTTCCGCATAGATGGTATCAAAAGCAAGGGACGATTTCCCCGAACCGGACAGGCCTGTCACCACCACCAGCTGATTGCGGGGCAGGGTCACATCAATATTTTTCAAATTGTGGACGCGAGCTCCCTTCACACGTATCCAGGACTGGCTCATCGTATCATCCTTCCGCTTTCAATTCCAGTATGGCATCCCTCAGTTCGGCAGCCCGTTCAAAATTAAGCTCCCGGGCTGCCTGCTTCATCTCTTTCTCCAGCTGCTTGATGAGGCGCTGTCTCTCTTTGCGGGATAGCTTCTCAACAACCCCCGTACCATACTCCTCTTGCTCCTCAATCACTTGGGTGGCCTGAATCACATCGTGGATCGGTTTCACGATGGTTTTCGGCTTGATTCCATGGGCTTTGTTAAAGGCCTCCTGTATCTTGCGGCGCCGTTTGGTCTCTTCAATGGCCACCCGCATCGCTTCGGTAATCTGGTCAGCATACATGATCACATGGCCATTGGCGTTCCGGGCGGCACGGCCGATGGTTTGGATCAGGGAGCGTTCTGAACGGAGGAACCCTTCTTTATCGGCATCTAGTATAGCCACCAAAGAGACTTCCGGAATATCCAGACCCTCCCGAAGCAGGTTGATCCCCACCAATACATCAAACACTCCGAGGCGCAATTCCCGAATAATATGCATGCGCTCCAGTGTTTTAATCTCCGAATGGAGGTAGCGCACCTTAATCCCGATTTCCTTTAAATATGTCGTTAAATCTTCCGCCATCTTTTTGGTTAAGGTGGTGACCAGTACCCGTTCATTTTTGGCCACTCGCTCCTGAATCTCGCCTAACAGATCGTCGATTTGACCGTGAATGGGACGCACATCAATGGTGGGATCCAGAAGGCCCGTGGGCCGAATAATTTGCTCCACCACTTGAGGCGTATGCTCCAATTCATAGGGGCCTGGTGTAGCTGAAACATACAGCACCTGATTGATGGCCTGTTCAAACTCTTCAAAGCGCAAAGGACGGTTATCGGCGGCTGACGGCAGGCGAAAGCCATGCTCAATCAACGTTTTTTTCCGGGAGGCATCGCCGTTATACATGCCCCTGATTTGAGGCAAGGTGACGTGGGACTCATCCACAACGATTAAAAAGTCATCGGGAAAATAATCTAGCAGGGTGTAGGGGGGCGCCCCTGGCGGCCGTCCTGTTAAGTGGCGAGAGTAGTTTTCAATCCCGGAGCAAAAACCCATCTCCCTTAACATCTCCAAATCGTAGCGGGTGCGCTGCTCCAACCTTTGCGCTTCCAGCAGTTTGTTTTGTTGGCGCAGCTCGGCCAGCCGTTCTTCCAATTCGGCTTCTATGCTTTGGATGGCCAGTTTCATCTTCTCTTCCCGAGTCACATAGTGGGAGGCCGGAAAGATGGCCACATGTTGCCGCTCAGCCACCACTTCACCGGTCAACACATCAATTTCAGTAATCCGTTCAATTTCATCGCCAAAAAATTCAACTCGAATCGCCTGTTCATCTCGGGAGGCAGGGAATATTTCTAAACAGTCGCCTCGCACCCGAAAGGTACCCCGCTGAAAATTAACATCGTTGCGCACATATTGAATATCCACCAACTTGCGCAGCACCTCATCTCGGTCCCGCTCCATTCCAGTTCGCAAGGAAAGGACCAGATCCCGATATTCCTCAGGGGAACCTAAGCCGTAGATGCAGGAAACGCTGGCCACAATGATCACATCGCGCCGTTCAAACAAGGCGCTGGTGGCTGAGTGGCGCAGCTTATCAATCTCATCATTGATGCTGGCATCCTTTTCAATATAGGTGTCCGTATGGGGAATATACGCTTCAGGTTGGTAGTAATCATAGTAGCTGACAAAATATTCCACCGCATTGTGCGGGAAGAACTCCTTAAACTCACTGTACAGTTGTGCGGCCAAGGTTTTGTTGTGGGCAATCACCAAAGTGGGTTTGTTCACCCGGCTGATCACTTGAGCCACCGTATACGTTTTTCCCGTTCCAGTGGCTCCCAGCAGGGTTTGATGCTTTTGACCCCTGTTGATGCTTTCCACCAGCTTTTCAATGGCTTGGGGCTGATCCCCTTGAGGTTCAAACTTGGATACCAGTTGAAATGAGGCGCCCATATTCCCCAACTCCTTTTATCCCTATCTCAACGTCAACCGTGCGGTGTTTGCCTCTCAACAATCATTCGGTTCAATGCTAAAATTATAGCATACTTGTTTTCATTGTGAAGAATGGGAGTGGTAACCCTGTGAAAGCCATTGTCTATGACTTTTCCATTGGCAAATATGTGGCCGCAAAAAGTGCGGGCCGCTTGTGGCCCGCACTCTACTATGGCAAACCATCGGCCCTCAAGTTGCAAGAGCTGGATGAACCGGCCTTACCCGGCCCCAAATGGATCAAGGTGAAGCCTATTCTGTCTGGAATCTGCGGCACCGATATGGGAGCCATTCTGTATAAATCCTCTCCAGCTTTAACGCCCTTCACCTCCTTCCCTTCCGTCCTGGGCCATGAAGTGGTCGGCATCGTAACGGAAACAGGACCGGAGGTAACCCGGGTGAAGGAGGGAGACCGCATCGCCATCGACCCTTTCATTTCCTGTGCGGTGCGGGGCATAGAGAATCCTTGTCCCCCTTGTCAGGCTGGATTGCACTGTTTATGTCGCTATAGCGGCACCTCGGTTGGACTAGCCCCGGGTATGCTGATGGGTTTTTGCCGGGATTTGCCCGGATCCTGGAGCGATCTGTTTGTCGCCCATGAGTCCATGGCCATCCCCGTTCCAGACGCCATGTCCCACCGGCTGGCGGTCCTGATCGAACCCCTCAGCGTGGGCCTGCATGCCGTGCTTCTGCACCCGCCAAAAGAAGGGAACCGGGTCTTGATTTTAGGCGGTGGGATGATGGCCTTTTCCGCCCTGGCCGCCTTAAAGCTATTAAACATTGACTGCCAGATTGTCCACCATTGCCGGCGAAACTATCAAAAAGAGATCTCGCTAAAATTGGGCGCTGATCGGGTGGTCCAAACCCGCGAAGAGCTGGAGGATGATCTGTTGAGTCTCCCCATGACAAACAAACACCGCCCGATTCTGGGAGACCCCGTCTATTCAGGCGGTTATGATATCGTCTATGATTGTGTGGGCAGTCGGGAAACACTGCGCGACGCCTTGCGCTTTACCAAAGAGAGAGGCCACATCATCCTGATTGGCGGCGCTGGCGAAATTTCCAAGCTGGACTGGACATCCGTTTGGACCCGTGAAATTACCATTCACGGCTCATTAGGCTATGGCCGGGAAACTTGGCAAGGGGAACAGCTTTCGACCCATCAGCTCTTGATTAATCTGCTTTTGGAACAGCCAGACTATCCCTTGGAAAGTTTAATTACCCACCAGTTTCCTTTGGAAGGCTATCAAGAGGCGATTAAGGCCAACATGGATCGGGGAGCCTATCAATCCATTAAAACGGTGTTCCGCCACGATGCTCCCTGATGATCGGGAGCCAAGATGAGCCCCAGCTGATGATGATCATCGGCATAAAGGGAACATTGAGGGAATTTGGATTCTCCCTCCGCATTGATCACTTCCAGTTTACAAAAAGCCTTATTTTTGCTTAAAGCCTCATATAACTGCTCCGACTGATGGATGGGCTGGCCGTTTACCTTTACCACCACTTCTCCCGGTTTAAGGCCCATCTTGGCCGCTGGAGTGTTGGGAATCACCGCCATAATCTTGATGCCTTCAGGCGGATGCATATAGGAGGGCCGCCCCTTCTCCTCCCGGTAGCGAAGCACCCAATAAAGGGTCTCGTAGCCCAGCACGGTCAGCAGCAGGGCCAAAACGCTAACCCATGACCAGCTGATGGCGACCCAGCCCATCACCAGTAAAATAAGGGCATAGCCCAGGAGCCATCTGGCCGAAAAACGGAGATAATCCTGCGGAGAAGAGGATGTGATGCGGGCTGAAAAAGTGATGGCGGCTGGAAGTAGAATCAGGCCATACGTCAGCTCCGAAGCTGGGGCCACCAATGGCCAGCTTTGATATAAGGGATCAACGCTGGTCACCTGGCCCAATGTGGACCAATAGGGAAGAAGGGGCTCTCCCCCAGGAGAAACGGCAACGATGGGCACAATCCAGATCGGCTGCCACAGATAGCCCCCCACCGTTTTGCCCCGTTTACCCTGGAGCCAAACAGGCGTCATATGCTCTGTTTTACCCAACCACAAAAGAACGGCTTGAGTGAGGTAAAGCAAAGCAAGGAATAGATATAAGGAGGGAAGATGAATAGAGTGGAGGCTTGTCCACAACCAAGCCAGCCAAGGGTGTTCAGGAAGGGAAATGTGGCCGGTGATCAAATTGGCCAAGGCCAAAAGACCACCGGCATAGGCAAAAGATAGAAAGCGAATCCCCATTAAACTGAGCAAAAGAGCGATCACCCACAGTAGGAGGAAAGCGGCTGGTGATAGCACCACACCGCTTAAAAGCAGGATGATGGACAGGCAAGCTCCAGCGATCAACCCGCTTCCCAATTGACGGGGCAACACATCTTCCGGCCGATGCAGCCGGGTGCCAAACAGCTTTCGCTCCATACCCTGCTGTTTTCGCCAGCTCAAAATCACCAGCACGATGCCCACATATGTGAATGGATTGAGTAAAAAGGCGGGTATTGTTTTAACTAGGGCAGCAAACCATTGGGCCAGAAGCTCCATTCCCCTTGGGCTCCCCCTTTCCCCTCACTGGAATGAGAAGTGAGCTTTATTGAGAATTCAGCTGCTTCAGTAACACTTCCACAGCTTTCTGCAGCTGCAAATCACTGCGCGGATCCTGCACCTTGGCCAGCAGCTGCTCATTAATCTTTTCTGCCGTCTGCTGGTCCACCCGTCCGGTCACAGGCAGATCGTGATCAGCTTGAAAACTTTTAACCGCCTGCTCAGTTTCGAGGCTAAAGTAACCGTCTTTACGTCCGGGATCATACCCTAATCCCGCTAAAACCACCTGCAAGTTGCGCACTTGATTATTGTTCATATCCCGTTCGAGAATGGGATCGGAGGAGACATAAGCGGCATAAAAATAGTCAGGTTGCTCCACTTCCACATCGGGTTCAACCCCTTTTTGATTAATCCAGTTCTCTTTTGGGGTTAACCATTTGGCAATGGTGATTTTAATTTGACTTTGATCAGCCAGGTTAATGGTATTTTGAACGGTTCCTTTACCAAACGTGGCCTGCCCCACCAGCTTATACTGGCCGGCCTCCTTCAAGGCGGCCGCCAATATTTCTGATGCGCTGGCGCTACCTTTGTCAATCAGCACAGCGATGGGATACGGCTTTGGTTTTTCCAGCGTGGAGCGGTACACCATACGCTCTCCCGTTTTATCCTCAATCTCCGTAATGACGCTTTCATAAGGGACCAACATCTGTCCAATTTGACGGACTGCTTCCAAGTACCCCCCGGGATTGCCCCGCACGTCAATAATTAAACCGTCAATTTGAGCCTGCTCCAACTTGGTCAATTCTTCAGCGAAGCGCTCGGCGGTGTTCTCGCCAAAAGAGGTGATTTGCAACCAGCCAAACGTTTTATTTTCAGCGGACACCTTTTTACTGTACACCGTTTCAATGGGGATTTCTTCTCGAACCACTTCTACTTTAAAAGGCTGGTCAACCCCTGGGCGAATAATTTCCAACTCTGCCACCGAACCTTGCGGCCCTCTAATTTTTAACACTGCCTCATACAAGTTCATGTTTTCCAGCTTTTCGCCGTTGACGCTAATAATCTGATCCATGGGACGCAAGCCCGCTTTTTCAGCCGGGGAATCCTTAATCGGGGCCACAATGGTGACCCGCCCGTCCTGCATGGTCACTTCCGCTCCGATTCCTTCGAAAGAGGAGCTTAAACTTTCCTGCAACTGCCGGGCTGCCTCTGGGCTCAGGTATTCGGAGTAGGGATCGTCCAGAGTGCTCATCATTCCCTGTACGGCCCCTTCAATCAGCGCTTCATCGTCCACTTCAAAAACGTAATGCTCTTTAATGGTCTGGTATACCTCTTCAATCTTCTTCAGATCAAATCCTGCACCGTTCTCCTCAGCCGCCTGCTCCCCATTACTTTCCACAAGTTCTTTCCCTTGAAGCGGAAGATCGTCTGTCCCAATCACCAGCATGGTGACCAAGCTGGAGGCCAAGATGGAAACCAATACTATGGCCAGGACCTGCCGTCCATTAAACTGCATCCTCCCACCACCTTTGGCTTATGGAAGTAAGAGGCTTCTCCACAGAACCGATGGGTTCCAGGTGAAGCCTCTGTTTATGTGTATGAGCAGCCTGTACAGTCTATGCTGCTTATCTTAAATAAGGGGTGGGGTTAACCCGTTGACCGTTTTTACGCACTTCAAAGTGTAAATGGGGTCCTGTAGAACGACCTGTATTGCCTACAGCACCAATCACCTGTCCCCGGGAGACCCGCTGCCCTTCCGAAACATGTATGCTGGACAAATGGGCGTACAATGTATCAATTCCATTTGGATGGGTGATTACGATGTGGTTGCCGAAGCCACCGCCACAGCTTCTATTTCCTTCAGCACAGCCGTTAACCACCGTAGACACAAAGCCATCATCGGCAGCCACCACTTGGGTGCCCCTGGGGGCTGCCATGTCCACCCCGTAATGCATCCGTCCCCAGCGCATGCCGTAGGTAGAGTTGATGCCGTATCCAGGAACTGGCCAAGCCAGCATGCCACCTCCGCCGCCACTGATGACGGTTGGACCAGAATTGTTGACGGTTGATCCCCTGGAACTGCTGGGGGAACGTCTCGCCCTTTCTTCCGCCATTTTTCTCAATTCAGCTTCATGTTTTTGTCGGATTAAGGCGCTTTTCTTATTGGCTAAAGCCAAGAGCTCTTTCTGCTTTTCTTCGTCATAGACGGCCAGCTCTCGCTGTTCAGCCTGAATGGAGGCAATGGTCACTTCCCGATCTTTCTTTTGAGCCCGCAGCTGACTCCTTAAACCTTCCAGCGCTGTCAGCTGATCATTCAATTGGGCGAGAAGCTGATCCAATTCTTGTTTCTTTCGCTCAACCCGTTCTTTCTCTTTTATGTACGCGGTTAAGATGGACTGATCTTTCTCCATAATATAGCCCAGAAAGTCCAGGCGTTGCAGGAAATCGCCCATGCTGCTGGCACCCATGAGCACATCCAGATAGGAGACGCTGCCCCCCGACTCGTATATGGCTCTCAGCCGGGTAATCAGATCTTCTTTGCGCTGAGCCGCTCTTTGTTCGGCAGCACGCAACTCTTTTTCCGTCTGTTTTACCTTATCCTTCGTTTGAGCAATTTCCTGCTCTTTTTTCCGTATATTGGCTTCCGTTTGGCTAATTTTAGCTTCAATTTTTTTCAGTTCTTGCTCCTCTGCCTTTTTCTCCTCTTCAAGACGATCCATTTTGGCCCCAATTTCTTTCCGTTCCTGTTCAATCGCCTTCTGGTCCGATTCAATCTTCTTGATTTTATTCTGCAACTGCTTGATCGTCTCGTCTGCAGAGGATGCATAAGCCACCTTTCCATTCTCTTTGCTGGTCATTGGGATGATCGTCACCAGAGCAACGATCAAGATGGCAACGGCTACCATCAGCCGCTTTCCACTATCCATCTCCCTTTCCTCCTCTCCTCCGTCCCGTGCGAAAACTGTAAAGTAGCTGGTATAATCACACTAGATTTCAATCTATCTTTCGATCCTCTTACACTTTCGATCTTTGACACTCTTGATCCTTATACAAAAGCCACCTATGAAAGGGATTAAACTTTTAAGAAACGGCGAACGGAAATCATGCTGCCCCAAAAGCCAATCAGTGCCCCCATTCCCAAGAGGATGCAGGCAACTTGATAGATGAGCGGAGAAATGGGAAGCAGGTCAAAAAAGGGAAGCTTAAACCGTTCCATGACATATTCAAGCAACCGATTATAACCAAAGCTTAAAATTAAAATGGGAATGATGGCACCGATCAGGCCCATAAGCACACCTTCCACAAAAAAGGGCCAGCGAACAAAAGCATTGGTGGCCCCCACCAGCTTCATAATCTCAATTTCCTGTTTGCGCATGGAAATGGTCATCCGAATGGTATTGATGATCAGCAGCAATGCAGTAAAGGCCAGTCCCACGGTAAAAACGAGCCCTGCATTGCGGATCATGCCCGTGACCTGAAACAGTGTGCGCGTGGTCTCTCCGCCGTCATTCACCTTCTCTACGGCCGGCAGTTTGCGCACCTCTTCAGCCACTTGATAGATATCCTGAGGCACAGTGGTGCGGACGACAAACACATGGGGCAAAACCTGTTCATCCTTAAAATCCTCAAAGTGTTTACCGTCACTGCCCAGGCTGGCGATTAGGCGGTCCAAGGCCTCGTCACCGGGGATAAAGGTGGTTTCCTTCACCTGCGGCATGGTTTCAATGGCTTTTTCCACATCTTGAACATGCTCCTCAGTCGCATCAAGACGCAGAAACACCCTTAACTCCATTCCACTTTCCACATTGGTTGTGATATGGTTAAGGTTGAAGGCAATGATGAGGATACTGCCTAAGATCAGCAGGGTGACCGAAAGGGAAACGATGGAAGCCACCGTCATCCAACCGTTACGGCCAACATTTTTAACCCCTTCCCGCAAGTGACGTCCCAGCGTTCTAATCTTCATAGCCGTATTCCCCCCTGAGCTCGTCCCGAACGATCCTGCCGTTTTCGATAGCAATCACCCGTTTCTTCATGCGGTTCACAATCTCTTTATCGTGGGTGGCCATAATGATGGTCGTACCGTTCAAATTTATCTTTTCAAAAAGCTGCATGATCTCCCAAGAGGTGTCCGGGTCCAGATTGCCAGTCGGTTCATCGGCGATAAGCAGACTGGGGTTGTTCACCAAAGCTCGGGCGATGGCCACCCGCTGCTGTTCTCCACCTGAAAGCTCATGGGGATAGGAGCGGGCTTTATGCCTTAAATTAACCAGTTCCAGCGTTTCAAATACCCGTCTCTTAATCTCACGGGGGGGACGTTCAGTCACTTCCAGGGCAAAAGCCACATTCTCAAAAGCGGTTAGTTTGGGGAGCAGTTTATAATCTTGAAAAACCACGCCGACAGCACGGCGCAGGTAAGGGGTATGCCTATTTTTAAGCTGGGTAATGTTTTGGCCGTTAATGTAGATTTGGCCGGTGGTGGGTTTTTCTTCCCGATACATCAATTTGATAAAAGTTGATTTACCAGCGCCGCTGGGACCAACAATATACACAAACTGATTTTTTTCGATAACCACGTTGATGTTATGTAAAGCCTGGACACCATTTGCGTATACTTTGGAGACATCATGCATTTCGATCATTTGTCGTCACTCCGCCATCTAAATCATTCGACATAAATATTTAAAATCCTGCTGCCTTTTCGGAACAAATCTACCAACTTTTTATATTATAACGCAGATGAGAGAAAGTGGGACTGACAAAAAATACAAAACTCTGATCCAAATCCAGATCCCATGTATAATTATAGTAGAATAAAGGGAAAGCTATTGTAGTTATTCGTCATGTCCATCTTGTTTTTGCGGGAGAGATGACCAGATGAGTGAAGAAGTCATAAAAGAAGAGGTTATTATTGTGGGGGCAGGGCCGTGCGGCCTGGCCAGCGCCATCGCCCTGCAAGAGAAGGGCATCAAACCTCTGATCATTGAGAAGGGGAATGTGGTGGAATCATTATACCGTTTTCCCACCCACCAAACCTTCTTTTCCACTCCGGAAAAGTTGGAAATTGGCGACGTTCCCTTTATCATTCCAGAGCGCAAACCGCGTCGCCACCAAGCTTTAGCCTACTATCGCCACGTGGCTAAAGTGAAGAAGCTGCGCATCAATCCCTATGAAACGGTCACGCAGATCGTTCCCCAAGAGAAACACTTTCTGGTTCACAGCAAGCGGCGGGATGGCAGACAGCTTACCTATATGGCCCCCTATGTGATTGTGGCCACAGGATATTACGACCACCCCAATTACTTGGATATTCCAGGCGCTCATCTAGATAAAGTGATCCATTATTTCAAAGAGGCCCATCCCTTTTTTGATCTGGATGTGGCCGTCATCGGCGGCAAAAACAGTGCGGTGGATGCCACCTTGGAGTTGGAAAAAGCAGGGGCCCGGGTCACCGTTCTGTATAGGGGCAGTGAAATTCCCCAGGCCGTCAAACCGTGGGTGCTGCCTGAATTTTTATCCTTGATCCGGCATGGCAAAGTGAAGATGGAGTTTAATGCGGAGGTTAAGGAGATTAGAGAGAATGAGCTCATCTATGAGGTGAAGGGAGAAAGAAAAACCATTCCCAATGATTTTGTGTTGGCCATGACTGGCTACCATCCCGATCATTCTTTCCTAACCCGGATTGGCGTCAATATTGATCCAGAGACAGGCCGACCCCAGTATGATGAAGAGACCATGGAGACCAATATTCCCAATCTGTTTGTGGCCGGCGTCATCGCTGCCGGTAACGATGCCAACGAAATCTTTATTGAAAATGGCCGCTTCCACGGCCCCAAAATAGCAGAAGAGATCAGCCGCCGCACCGCTACGGGCTGATTGAGAGCGTATAATCACGGAAGCCTTCCAGCGGCCCATGCTCGGCATGAACGCGCACATGCCACAGGCCTGGGGGAAGGGAAACGCTGGCTGTATACAGACCGGATTCCTGTTCTATCCCCTTGATGCTGTCAATCATGCCTTTCTCGGCCACCACTTCCCGCCAGGCGTCCAACCCCAGATTTAAATCGATACAGATGGTGTCAAAGGCACGGCTCACCTCTTCATGGTGTTCTTCTGGCCAAACATCAAAGATCAGCTGATCCACGCTGAGCCGCTTGCGATTATGCAAAACATAAACCGCCATATGGGTTTGACCATCGTCGGCAGTCTGGTAAGTGAGGTGAAACTGGAGGGGATCGTTATGCTGATGCAGATCCCCCTGCCCCAGGGTTTCCTCCTGAGGCATCAGCACAGCGACCAACAGGGCGGCCACTAAAACGATGGTCTGGCCCACAAAGGAAAAGATGAGTCCTGACTGTTTTTTTGGGGCCCCCGTTTCATCAGAAACCAGGCGGGAGACGATTAACATTCCCAGGCCGAGGCAGACTAAACCCGCCTCCACCAGCAGTTTTAATCCAGCTGCCGTATTGAGCACCTGCTGGCCACTTTCAAAGACGAACAGGCCGGTCACTGCCCCAGATAAGATGAAAATGACGGCCGACACCCAGAAAAGGGGATGGAGATCAGCGTAGAGCTGTTTTAAGACTGGGTCATCCATCTCTTTTTTTCGTGCCATTAGAGCCGGACGGGCCAGCCCGGCAGCCAACCCCAACCAGACCATCAGGCTGATGCCGTGTACACCTTGGATCAGGAGAATGGGGAAAGGGGTTTTCTGTTCGGAAAAGACGGCCGGTACCATCAAGGCGAAAAGAAGGCCAAGACCCACCAGCAGGCGTCCCCTTGGCCCAAATGAAAAAAAGGGAGGCAACCCGGCTTTTTTCCAAAC
This sequence comes from uncultured Bacillaceae bacterium, assembly GCA_937927935.1. Taxonomy (GTDB): domain Bacteria; phylum Bacillota; class Bacilli; order Caldalkalibacillales; family Caldalkalibacillaceae; genus CALFAC01. The sequence goes on along the minus strand of CALFAC010000140.1, from coordinate 10,870 downwards.
CCAGTCTGCTGCCACCCAAGCTCCAAACACGTGGAGGATCATCAACACCAACATCTTCATCTACTCAACAATCTCCAGTTCATATTTTACCATGTCATGGTACCCCCTGGCCGTCACATGGTACATCACCTGATACACTCCAGGCTCCTCAAAGATATGCTCCAGTGTATAGATGCCGTCCCCAGCATGCTCAGCGTCATAAAAGGGATGATCCGATTGATAGTCAGCCATGGATCCGCCGTGAAAGGCTGGCCCCTGCTTCTCCCCGCCAGGTTCGTGTGCCTCAGCGTCTTCACCAGGGTCTGCCTCATCATCTGCCTCTTCTTCAGATGAGCCAGCTCCATTTTCCTCTACCTGGTCATCCTCCTGCCAAATTTCAAATTGAACCTCATCCGCATCTTCCACCGGTTCACCCTCTTGAGTGACCTGGACATACAGGGTGATGGGCTCCCCTGCAGGGTGAGGGGTTTCAGGATCGGTGCCAAAGGAAACTTCTATAGGGGCTTCCGGAATGTATACATCCCCCTGATCCTTTCCACCACACCCGGCCAGGAACATTAACGGCAAAAGCATAAGAGCTCCGATGACTGGCAAAAAGGGACGCCTGGACCTTCTTCCACCTTTGTGGATCGGCCCAACTGTGTGCTTCACCTTATCCGGCCTCCTTAACCAAGCTGGTAATATCCTGCATAATTTTTTCAAGATCCATCGGTTCCACGGTGGTGCTCATTTTATGGTAGGCCCGCAAGCGGTTTTCACCGTCCAAAAGATACATGGTGGCCGCATGCATGGCCGAGCCGTCTTCCCTGACACTATAGATATAGTTTAACTGCTCAGCAACCGCTGCAACCTCCTCTTCTTCCCCTCGCAGGAAATGCCATCCTTCAGGATCGGCATTAAAATACTGACTATACTCCCGCAGGGACTCCATATCGTCCCGGGCAGGATCAAAGGTGATGCTCACCAACTCCACTTTTTCACCAAACCAGCCCTTCTCTTTCAGCTCTTCCTGCAGTTTGGTGAAATCCTGCATGGTTAACGGACAAACCCCGTCAGGACAGTTGATCAAAAAGAAGGTGATCAGTTTTATCTTACCATTATCGGAATGGTATGTTTCCCCCGTCGTGCTATCTAAGGTAAACGGTTCCACGGTGCCAAACTCGTCAAGGGTATAGGTGTTGGCCTGATTAATATAGATCATGACCGAAATGGCAATCAACGCAACCAATACAACCCCCAACACAATCATGATGCCCAACTTGTTCCGCATCATACTCCGTCTCCTTTATGTTTGGCTTTTACCTTTATTTTAAACGTATTTTTGAGCTAAATTAACCTCCCCTAAGCCACCCTTTTGACAAGGTTGTGACAAAAAACTTGATCAATGATGAAAACAATGAACAATTGTAGAAAAAGGGGCAATATGCTACCATTTGATAGAATGGAGCGATAAGAAGGGAAGCGCCATGAGCGAACGGTCTTTCCAACACGAGGAGCATCATGATGCCCTGCTAGATGAACATTATGCTGCCCATTTGCAGGAGCAGATTGACATAAATGAAGCCGCTGAGCTGTTAGCCATCTCCCCAGCCACCGTGCGCAACTGGGTGAAAGCCGGCAAAATCAGAACCATCACCCGCAATGCCCGCCAGCGACTGTTTGATAAAAGGGAGATTTTGCGCCTCAAAGCCGAAATTGAATCGGGCCGTTCCCACCGCTTAAAAAACAGGCGCAACAAAAAGGCAGCCGCCGGTCAAGCCATCCCGGCAGAGTATGTCTCTTCCTCCCACTATGTGAACCTGGCTGAACAAATTGTGGCTTTGACCAAAGAGGCTCCCCAGCCAGTTCATCCCAACCTGATCCTTTTGGAATTGGCTTTAAACCTACTTCAAGCCCGGGGACGCTTAAATCGGCCCAATCTAAAAGCGAGCGGTGAAAGCTTAACGGAACAGTGGATCCAAAACAAGCTTCAACCTGGTTTCTATCAGCCCCTCTTGGCCCAGCTGTACGACGTAAAAGCTGGACTCTCCTTAGCCGAGCAGGAAATCTTAAGAGCGATCCACAAGCTGGAAATCCCCTTCATCGAAGGGGATGATTTGTTAGGGCTGGTCTACCTCTCCCTTTCCATTTTGGGTAAGCGCAAACGGCAGGGCAGCTACTACACCCCCCTCCCGCTTGTCAAGCATTTGGTAGAAAGAAGCATGGCCACCCTGGAGAAGGTTCCCAGTCCGGCGGTGGTGGATCCCTGTTGTGGCTCGGGCAACTTTTTAATCCAGCTGTTTATCGCCTTAAGAAAGCATTACAGGCAGGCCGGCTTTAACCTGGTGGCAGCGGAAAAACTGGCCCGGGACAGCTTGCATGGCGATGATATCGATCCCACAGCGGTGATCCTAGCCCAGCTTAATCTGGCTCTGCATCACCAAAGTGAGCCCCTTGTCCCTTTCCAGTTTAATATTCGCTGTCGCAACACCTTGGCCCAGCATGGCCAGCCCCTCGCCCCAGCGAATCGCTATGACCTGGTGATTGGCAACCCGCCCTGGGGCTATCATTATACCCGGGAGGAAGTGAAGCGTTTAAAAGAACGGTTTACGTGTGCCGCCACCTCCCTGGAATCATTTGCCCTGTTTATTGAATACGGGCTTAACATCTTAAAGGAGAAAGGCCTGCTCACCTTTGTGCTGCCGGAAGCCCTGCTTAACGTAAGGCTGCATCAAGAGATCCGCCGGCTGCTGTTAACCCAGACCCGGATTCTCTCCATCCAACTTTTGGGGCAACGCTTTTCCCATGTGTATACCCCCACCATCGTTTTAATGGCTCAAAAATGGTCTGGCCCAGGTTCCACCGACTTAGACGGAATGGAGCATCACATAACGGTGGAAGAAAACGGTTATAACCAGCATGTTCCCCAACGGCGCTTTTTACACAATGAGCAGTATATTTTTAATGTGAGAGCATCCAATCAAGAGGAGCAGCTGGTGGAACAGATGAGACGTTTGCCCGGCGCCCTTTTTTTAAAAAACAGGGCCGCCTTTGCCCTGGGGATTGTGACCGGCAACAACAAGGCCTTTGTATCCAAGGAACCCGTGCCTGGCGCCGAACCGGTGCTAAAGGGAAGCGATGTATTTAAATATGCCCTTTACCCTGGTCCCCACTATTTAATTTTTAAACCCCACCTGTTTCAACAGGTGGCGCCGGAGCATCTGTACCGGGCGCCGGAAAAGCTGGTTTACCGTTTTATCAATGAGCACTTAATTTTTGCCTATGATAACCGGCAAACTTTATCCCTAAACAGCGCCAACATCCTGATTCCCCAGCTACCGGGCTACTCTATCAAATATGTTCTCGCCGTGCTCAACTCACGGGCCGCCCAGTTTTTTCATGCCAGCTGTTTTGCCTCGGTAAAAGTGTTGCGCAAGCATATTGAATCGATTCCTATCCCCCCTTGCTCCCCGGCTGAGCAGGCAGAGGTGATTCAATGGGTCAACCACCTCTTAAAAGAGGAAAACCCTGTGCGGCGCCGCCAAATTTATGAACAGATCGATCAGCTCATCATGCAGCTCTATCGCTTCACGGCCGATCAGCAAGAACGGATCAGAGCCAAATATCCGTCGGTTAAATTTTTGTTTAAATAAGGCAGTGGATAATTAAGTGCGTTGCACCATTGGACAGATAGGGGTGAATCGCTGCAGTGATGAAGGATGCGACCTACAACCTGAAACATGCCATCTATCTATTGATTGTCCTCTTCTATATGGTCAATCTGTTTTTCACTCATGCTGCCTTAGATGTCACCCTGTTTATTCTGGCCTGCATCGCCTTGCTGATCGCCCTGCCCCGGGCTCAAAGACTGTTTTTCTGGTCGGCCATCCTCTTTTTGATTGTCGGTTTGGCTATCAGTATCACCCAGAACACATCGGCCGGGGAGATGATCCGCTCTTTTCAAGCCATGATGGGTTTGGTCACCATCCCTGTGGTGCTTCTTTTTTTGCAGGCCGTTTTGCCCGTTAACCGCTATGAAAGCAGCATGAAAAAGATGATCCGCCTGCGGGTTCACAATTTGGGAGGTATCTACCAGCGCACCTCCCTCTTTACCTACGTGCTGGCGGCCATTTTAACCATTGCCACCCTGCCCATCAGCATTCACAGTTTAAACAAACTGGTTCCGGCCTTAAAAGGGTTGAGCAAAAAACGCTTTTACACCCAGTCCATGTTAAGGGGATACAGCTTAGCCCTTTTTTGGAGTCCCGTGGAACTTGTGGTGATTGCCAGCATCGATCTGCTAAATGCCAACTACTTTTTCCTGCTCCCCATTTTGGTAGGCCTTAGCCTCGTCTATTTAAATTTAGACTGGTTCTGGCAAAAGCGCCGCTACACCCTTTCTATTGAACAACTTCATTTAAAAAGCGTCCCCCATCTGGCTAAAGGGGACGCCAAAAAGATCGGCCAGTTTTTGTGTGCCATGCTGCTCTTTTTTGTTGCGGTTCTGGTGACGGATCACCTTTTAAACAAGGGATTGGTGGCTGCCATCACTGTGGTGATCATTCCATTTTCGATTGTTTGGGCGGCCTTACTAGGCAAGGCCCACCTTTATCTGGCTTATGTGAAACGTCATCTCCCCAGACATTTGGAGAGCACCCACAATTTTTTTGCTCTTTTTCTAGCGGCCGGCTTTTTTATCACCATGGTGGAACAGTCGGCCGTCTATGATTGGATCACCCGGTTTGTCACCGCCCAGTTCCATCAGCTGCCCTTATTGCTTTTCTTCCTCTTTCTGGGTGCTCTGTTTTGGATCACGTCCTTTGCCGGTTTTCACAGCTTGATCACCATCTCCCTGATGGCTCAGCTCATGGCCCCGATCGCCGGCGGCATTGAAAATCCGTTAGCCCTGGTCTTTATTGGTTCCACCGTGGCTCTACTCATGATCAGCCCTTACAATTTGGCCACCACCATGATGGCCACCTTGATCCAAACCTCACCCATCAATGTTTTTAAGTGGAATATCGGCTACGCCGCCGGCTTTGCCCTCCTGGTGATCTTTACCGCTTACTTGCTTACGCTTTTTTAAGGGTATCCCCTGTTTCGGCAGGGATGGGGTCATGAAAGTGAAGGCCGGAATAAACGGCGGGCACGTAGCCTGCCCGTACCACAAAGTCGCCGAAACGTTCACCTGCTTTTCGTTCCCGGGCATAGTGGCTGAAGACAGCTTTCAACGTGTCTAAAATCTCCTCTTCGCCAATATTTTCCTTATACAGCTTGTTGAGTCGGTCACCGGGAAAACTGCCGCCTAAATACAGGTTATATTTGCCCGGCGCTTTGCCGGTCAGGCCAATCTCGCCCAGATAGGGGCGGGCGCATCCGTTGGGACAGCCGGACATGCGGATGGTGATCTCTTCATCCTGGATGCCCAGCTCCTCCAGCATCACCTCAATTTTGTCCAAAAGGTGAGGAAGGTACCGCTCCGCTTCAGCCATGGCTAACCCGCAGGTGGGTAAAGCCACGCAGGCAATGGAATTGCGGCGCAAGGGAGAAAGGTGCTTGCCATCGGTCAGCCGATATCTCTCGATCAGTTCCTCTATCTGCTTCTTTTTGCGGCTGGAGACATTGGCAATGATCAAGTTCTGGTTGGGCGTGATTCGGAAATCACCGCTATGAATTTTGGCGATTTCTCTCAATCCGGTCATCAAAGGATAATCGTCCCAATCCCGAATGCGGCCGCTTTGAATAAAGAGGGTGAAGTGATATTTTCCACCTTTTCCTTTCACCCAGCCATACCGGTCCCCGTTATGCTCAAAATGGAAGGGACGTGCCGGTTCAAGGGACCAGCCCAGGCGACTGTTTAACTCTTGGACAAACCAGTCGACGCTGCGCCGGTCAATGGTGTATTTGAGGCGGGCATATTTACGGATGGAACGGTTCCCATAATCCCGCTGGATGGTGACCACTTTTTCAGCCACCTCCACCACCCGTTCGGCCGGTGTATAACCGATCACCCGGGCTAGCTGGGGATAGGTTTGGGGATCCCCGTACGTCATCCCCATGTCGCCGCCCACCGCCACATTAAAACCTTGCAGTTTGCCATCTTCCACGATGGCGATAAACCCCAGATCTTGGGAGAACACATCCACATCGTTGGAGGGAGGCACGGCGATGCCAATCTTAAATTTGCGGGGCAAATAGACAGAGCCGTACAAGGGCTCCTCCTCTTCATCGGCCTCCCGGCTGTCCACCACCTTTTCATCGTTGAGCCAGATCTCATAGTAAGCCCTGGTTTTGGGTTCCAAATGCTTGCTGATCTGTTCCGCCCAGTGATAAACCTCTTCATGCACCTCAGACTGGTAAGGATTGGGGTTGCACATCACATTGCGATTGACGTCGCCACAGGCGGCCAGGGTGGTGAGCAGGGTGTCGTTAATCTCCTTCATGGTTTGGCGCAAATTCCATTTGATGACGCCATGAAACTGAAGGGCCTGCCGGGTGGTTAAACGAATGGAGCCGTTGGCATACTGCCGGGCGAGCCGATCCATCTCCAGCCATTGCTGAGGGGTGAGCACTCCCCCAGCGGCCCGAACCCGGATCATAAACTGATAAGCCGGCTCCAGCAGCTGCCGCCGACGCTCATTGCGCAGATCCCGATCATCCTGCATGTAGCTGCCATGAAATTTTAGGATCCGGTTATCTTCTTCTGTTACGCTCCCCGTGAGGGGATCCTGTAACGACTCTTTCAAGGTTCCCCTTAAATAACGACTGTTCTTCTTAATCTCCTCCACGTCACTGGGAGGTCCATCCTGCTCCAGCTTCCACTTCTCTTCAGCCACTTGACATGCTCCTTTCTCCTTAAGTCAGTTTGCCTTGGTTGGCGCATTGTTTACGCCATTTTTCCGCTTGCACCTTTTTTTAGTAAACGTCACGCTGATAGCGTTTTTCCCGCCGCAACTGGGCTAGATATTCCTCGCTCTGCTCCTCTGTCAAGCCACCTTCCTGCTGAATAATTTGGAGCAAGGTGGCATGCACATCTTTCGCCATGCGCTTTTCATCCCCACACACATAGAGATAGGCCCCATCTTCCAGCCAGCTATACAGCTCCTTGCTTTTTTCCAGCATGCGGTGCTGTACATACACCTTTTGTTCGGTATCCCGGGAAAACGCCACATCCATTCTGGTTAAGACGCCTTCCTTCAACCAGCGCTGCCAATCCAGCTGGTACAGAAAATCGGTGAGAAAATGGCGATCCCCAAAAAAGAGCCATGTTTTCCCCTGGGCCCCCAACATCTCCCGCTCCGCTAAGAAGGAACGAAAGGGAGCCACCCCTGTCCCGGGACCAATCATGATCAGGGGGCGATCAGGGTCATCCGGCAGTTTAAACTCCGGATTGTGATGCAGATAAACCGGTAGGGTGTCTCCGGGCTGAATGCGATCCGCCACCTGGGTGGAACATACCCCGTAGCGCTGTCGTCCATGGGCTTCATACCGGACGGCCCGTATGGTGAGGCTCACCTCATCGGGTGTGGCCAGATGGCTAGATGAAATGGAATAGAGACGGGCGGGCATTTTGCGCAGGAGCGGCACCAGCTCTTGGGCCGGAAGCCCTTTCAACTCAAAATCCTGGACCAGATCAAGGAGATCGCGACCATACAAATACGTTCTCAACTGTTCCTGATTCTCCGGAGCCAGGAGAGAGACCAGCTGATCATGGGCGTGGAGAGCGGCCACCTTTTCCAAAAGAGGTTTGGTTAAAACGGTGATTTCATAATGGGAGAGCAGAGCTTCCCGCAAGGGGCGCTCCTGTCCTTCCTTGCCCACGGGAACCAGTTCCTCTCCTCGCCAGCCCATCGCTTCGATCAACTGATCCACTAGCGTTGGATTATTTTCCGGATAAATGCCGATACAATCACCAGGTTCATAATGCCAATGAGACCCTTCCAAAGACAATTCCAGATGGCGGGTTTCCTGGGTGGAACCCCGGCCATTTAAATTGATATTTTCCAACACTTCAGCCTGAAAGGGATTGGTTCGCGAGTAGGGGGATGAAACCGGTTGCCGCTCAAGTGCTGGATCAGCTATGGCCGGTTGCGCTAACGAGAGTGCCACTTGCGCCCCATTAGGAATGGCGGGGTGCACCGTCGCCAGGGCTGCAGCTGCCTCCTGTTGGGGCAAAGCCCCTCCTGCCTGTTGTAAAGCGGCCAGCACCCCTTCCATCCATTTTTCAGCGTCTGCATCAAAATCCACATCACAATCCACCCGGTCATAAAGGCGCTCTCCGCCCAATTCTGCCAAACGCTGGTCAAAATCTCTTCCTGCTTTACAGAAATGCTCATAGGAACTGTCCCCCAAGGCCAGGACGGAAAATTTGAGTCCCTCCAACCGGGGGGCTCTCCGACTGTGTAAAAACTCATAAAAGGAGAGGGCATTGTCTGGCGGCTCCCCTTCACCGTGGGTGCTCACCACGATGAGCAACACTTCAACTTTTTTCAAGGTTTGGGGTTTAAACTGATCCATCACGAAGCAGGAGGCTTTATATCCCCGCTCCTCTAGCTGCCGGGTTAATTTTTCCGCCAATTGTTTGGAGTTGCCCGTATCTGTCCCATACAGAACGGTCACTTCCCGCACACCCTTTTGTTCACCCTGGCTTGAGCCGACAGGGGCTAAACCAGACGATACAGCCTGTGGCACCGGTTCCAGCAAAGCCACTCCATTACCCCTGGCCTGTATCAGCCCTGAGGGATCTTTTCGCTGTTGATTTAATGCGGTTAAGTATCCGGCCAGCCACACCAGCTGTCCCTCTGTTAAAGTGGGCAGCAGACGATTTAATAGGGCCACTTGCTCCTGATTAAAGGGGCTATTTTCCACTTCCAGTTGCACCAAGCTCCACCTCTCAATCTGCAGTACTCATTGATTCCATATCAATTTACTCAGGTTTAAATGTAAGCACACCTTTCTTGGGGCCAGTATGGCTACTTAAGGTCATTACCCTAAAATTAAAGGTCCTTACTCTATACGGCCATGCGCTTAATCGGGCCGTAAACACGTGATCTGTTCCTTTAACCAGCGGCTAATCAAGGGATGGGGCAGATAGGTTTGGCCAGAATAGACGGCCGGCAAGCCTTCCAGTTGGGAAGGAATATAGCGTTCCGTATAATAGCCTGGGCTGAGAAAAAGGGGAACCACCAACAGGGTCCCCAGTCGGGCTAAAGCTTCCGCTTTAGGCCGGATGGTCAAGGGATGAACGGTGGCAAAATCCACTTTTATAAATCCAAAGTGCTGCCTTATGCGGTTACAAAGGTTCTCAAGCATCTTGTGCCACTTTTCCCGAAACCCCTGCTGATCACTGCCATGGGCCACCAAGAGCACCGTCTCCCGGTGGCAAGCCTGGGATAACGCCTGCACTCTTTCTACAACAATCCGCTCCACCAAGGGATGATCATCTAAGGCGGAAAGCCACTTCACTTTACAGCCATGCCGGATGGGTTGCAGTTCCGTCTCAAAGGGTGGGCGCTCCACCAAGCCTAAAGCATACTTCAATTCCACCAGATGGGTGCTGCCGGAGGAAACAAACAAGGGGATGGCTACCATCTCCCTTATCCCAGCACCTTCCAAACGGCGCACCGCCTCAGCCACACCACGCCCTTTAACCTGACCTAAAAAACCGATTGCCACCGTCCAGCCCTCTAAAGGAGCCACTGCCTGGTCAATTTGATCCACCCATCTAGGCTCCTTAGAACCATGGGCCAAAACAAGCACCCCTGGCCGAGACATTGCCTTTCTTCCTCTCCTTTACTCAGGATCCGGAGCGAACAGCCACCAAGGGAGGATACAGCTCCTCCGGCTCCCAAGTATGATTGACGCCGCATTTAAACTGTTCTTCAAACCAGGCCAAACTGTCTCGCAAGCGAACCACTTCTCCCACCACAATAATGGCGGGGGCCTCAAATCGGGCTTGCTCCGCTTGGGCGGCAATCGATTCCAAAGTGCCGACCAACGTTTTTTGCTTGGCTAGGGTTCCCCAGCGGATCAACGCAACGGGGGTAGCAGCCGGCCGGCCATGTTGAATCAGTTCCTGGCAGATCAGCTCCAGCTGGCTGATGCCCATATAAATCACCAGGGTATCCACCCCAGTCGCTAACTGATCCCAGCGCACCGCTGGGCCGGCGCCATTTTTCTGTTTATGACCGGTCACAAAGGCGACGCTGGAGCTGAAGGAGCGGTGAGTGAGGGGAATACCGGCATAAGCTGGAGCCGCCACCCCTGAGGTGACGCCGGGGATAATTTCAAAAGGAATGCCATATTGGGCGCAGTAGGCGGCCTCCTCCCCCACCCGACCAAACAGGGCGGGGTCTCCCCCTTTTAAGCGCACCACCTTTTTTCCCCTCCTGGCCTTCTCCACCAACAGCTGGTTGATCTCTTCCTGGCTCAAGGTATGCTGCCGAGGCGCTTTGCCGCAATAGATCAGCTCCACACCTGTTCGCCCATACTGAAGCAGCTCCTTGTTGACCAGCCGATCGTAAATGATGCAGTCAGCTTGTTCCAGCGCTTTAACCCCTTTGACGGTGATCAGATCCACATCGCCGGGCCCGGCGCCCACAAAATAAACTTTGCCTAACTTGGGTCGCGTTACCGTTCTCATTCTTTAATCCCCCTGTCCGGGTATCAGATTGCGTTTCACCAATTCTAAAAGAAGCTGATGGACCGCTTCTTCAACTGACAGTTGCGTCGTATCGATGGTAATCTCAGGCTGCAAGGGCTCCTCATATGGGGAGCTGATTCCCGTAAAGTCCGCAATCTCCCCCGCCCTCGCCTTTTTATATAATCCTTTTGGATCCCGCTTTTCACATGTTTCTAAGTCACACTTCACATACACCTCAATAAATTCCCC
>CALFAC010000139.1 GCA_937927935.1 uncultured Bacillaceae bacterium | reverse complement strand
CGTCTATTCAACCCCAAACCACAGAATATCTGGCGAGAAGAAGGGAAATGATGATGGAGTGGGCCCATCATACCGGCGGCATGATGGGCCGTTCTCCAGACTATTTAAATACCAGTGTGATGGCGTTTGGTGCAGCCGAGTCGTTTTTTGCCCAGGCCAATCCTCAATTTGGGAAGAATGCTCGCCAATATTATGAATATGTCCGGGAAAACGACATCAGCTTAACCCACACGTTGATCCACCCCCAGGTTAACCGCTCCAAGAAACAGACGGAACAAAAAGATCCCTATTTGTCGGCCCGCATTGTGGAGAAAAATGGGGATGGCATCGTGATCAGGGGCTGCCGGCTGTTGGCCACGCTAGGGGGAATCACCGATGAGCTGGTTGTTTTCCCATCCACGGTCAACAAGATGAAGAGTGAGGAAGATCCCTACGCTTTCGCCTTTGCCATTCCCAACAATACCCCTGGGTTAAAGTTTTTGTGCCGGGAATCTTTTGATTATGGACGCAGTCCGTGGGATCATCCTCTTGGAGCCCGCTTTGAAGAGAGCGACGCCATCGTGGTGTTTGAGGATGTGCTGGTTCCGTGGGAGAGAGTTTTTATTTGCGAAAATAGCGATATTTGCAACAGGGCTTATCGGGAGACCAATGCCGTGGTGCATATGGCCCATCAGGTGGTGGCTAAAAATGTGGCCAAAACTGAATTTACATTGGGCGTGATTTTAAGCATTATGGAGGCCATTGGCATCGAAGGTTTTCAGCATGTGAAGGAGAAGGCGTTTGAAGTGATGAACATTCTGGAAATTATGCGCTCCCATTTGTTCAGGGCTGAGGAACAAGCGGAGCTGGACCGGTACGGTGTGATGACCCCCAATTTTATTCCTTTGGATGCAGCCCGAAACTGGTATCCTCGGATGTATCCAAGGATCGTGGAGATCATCCGCATTATGGGCGCTTCTGGATTAATGACCTTACCGATGGAAGCCGATTTTCATCATGAAGAAATTGGCGAGCTGCTTCACCGTTACACACAGGGAGCCAATATTGACGGTTATGAGCGGGTGCAACTGTTCCGCCTCGCCTGGGATATTTGCATCAGCGCTTTTGGCAATCGGCAGGTGCTGTATGAATACTACTTCTTTGGGGATCCGGTCCGGATGTCTAACGCTTTTTATGACCACTATCAGAAAGAGCCCTACAAGCAAATGGTTCGGGACTTTTTAAACCGAGCCAAAAAGTCACATCGAAAGATTTATTAGCCTCTAGACAAGGAGGAAAGCTAAATGTCGGGGAATGGAAATGCTGACTTAACCGTCCAAACGACAGAGACGTCAGCATCTCAAAAGGCGGCTTCCTTTCCAAGGTTTCTACAAAAACTGGTGAACGGCCTAGACCGGATCATCTTGCCGGTCAATCGCGTTTTATATGGCTTGTCCAAAATTGTTTTGTTTATCTTAATGTGGCTCACCTGTCTGGATATTGTGGGCCGTGAACTGTTCAACAAACCGATCACGGGAACGTATGAACTGACCGGTTTAATGATGGTGGTCATCGTCTTTTTGTCCCTCAGCATCACCCAATATTACCAAGAACATATTGATATCACCTTTTTGTCTGACAAACTGTCTCCCAAAGCGCAAGCGATTTTAAGCATGGTGGTATATTTAGTTTGTTTTTTGTTTTTAATCGTTCTGGTTTGGCAGTTTATCCTTTACGCACAAAAACTGTGGCAGGGAAACTACATTTCCAGTGATTTGCGCATCCCTTTTTCCCCCTTTGCCATCATCGCCAGCTTGGGCATGATCATTTTTGCCCTTTCCCTTTTGCGAGATTTCTTTGCCGCCTGGCTGAAAGGGGTGGATCGTCATGACGCCTGAAACCATTGGGATAGTAGGGATTATCCTTTTGTTGGTTTTAATCTTCCTGCGTTTCCCTGTCGGCCTTTCCTTGTTTATCGTGGGGTTTATCGGCATTGGCCTGATCAATGGCTGGGAGGTCAGTTTTAATCAGCTGGCCAGCACCGCCTTTAGCGTGGTTAACAATTATGGTTTAAGCGTCATTCCGCTGTTTATTTTGATGGGTTTGTACCTTTCCTACAGCGGTTTTGGAAAAGATATGTTTAATGCCGTGGACAAATGGCTGGGCCATTTTCGCGGTGGGTTGGCTTTGGCCTGCATTGGCGCCGGTGCCATTTTTGCCGCCATCTCTGGTTCGACCAACGCATCCACGGCCACGTTGGCCCGTGTGGCCATTCCTGAAATGAGCCGCTTCAATTATCAACTCTCTCTTTCTACAGCTTCAGTGGCAGCCGGGGGCACTCTGGGCATCCTCATCCCCCCCAGTGTGATCCTTGTGCTCTATGGGGCCATGACCAATGAGCCCATTGGACCTTTGCTGATCGCCGGCATTATACCGGGCTTACTTCTCACCCTTTTCTTTATGCTGACCATTAACCTTTGGGTGCGCC
>CALFAC010000138.1 GCA_937927935.1 uncultured Bacillaceae bacterium | reverse complement strand
GATAAGCGCTGAAAGCATCTAAGCGCGAAGCCCCCCTCAAGATGAGATTTCCCATCGCCATCGAGCGAGTAAGACCCCTTGTAGAAGACGAGGTAGATAGGTCCTCAGTGGAAGCGCCGTAAGGCGTGGAGCGAGGGGATCCTAATCGGTCGAGGGCTTAACCTTGCCAACCGATGAATCCTTACTGTGTGTCAGTTGACCGGCTTGGTGGCGATAGCGGAGGGGAAACACCCGTACCCATTCCGAACACGGCCGTTAAGCCCTCCAGCGCCGATGGTACTAGGGGCGAGAGCCCCTGGGAGAGTAGGACGCTGCCAAGCTTTGAATACATAACCCAAACCAACACCTCGCTTAAAGCGAGGTGTTTTTGTTATTCAACCCCTATTTTTTGCAAAAATGATGTGACCACCTGAACAAACTCGTCCGGTCTTTCCTTCTGGGGCCAGTGACGGGTTTTTTTCATTAAATGAAGTTCCGAGTTGGGGATGCGTTGATGGGCATGGTGAGCATATTTTACAGGCACCGTCCGATCATGGGTTCCGTGCAATATTAACACCGGTACTTTGATTTCAGATAGTCGCTGCATAAAATTGCTTTTCAGTCCTCCACGGCCCAGATACTCGCTTTTCTGGAAGGATTGAAAAGCTTTTCCGGCATGGGGACTTTGTGCGGCTTGTTGAATCTGATCAATCAGTTTTTCGTTTATATTATGGGGGTTATAGATTAGCCCTGCTTTAAGGAGTTGTTTGATTAAAAATCGACTTTTGGCTAGCAGCTTATAGGACAGGGCGTTTAACGGTGTATTGACGTAGCCATGGTAGGTCAAACAATGGGCCGGCCATCGGTCAAGCAGGCCATAGGAACAAACCAGACCCAACGCTTTTACCTGACGGGGATAGGTGAGGGCATATTCGATGGCTATGCTTCCGCCCATGGAAAGGCCGATCAGGATCGGTTTTTCCAGTCTTAATTCCTGTATTAAATCATGGATAAAACGGGTATAAAAGGTGTTGGAATAAGAAATGTCGGCTTTATATTCCGTCCGGCCGTAGCCAGGTAAGTCAGGAGCATAGACGCGGTACAGTTCAGCCAGCGGCCCGATCACATCCCCCCAGGAGAGGAGAGCCGAATCAACCCCGGCTCCATGGAGGAGTAAAATGTGAGCTCCTGATTCACCCGCCCAATAGCAATGGGTTCTAAACCCTTGTACCGTGAACACTTTCTGTTGAATGCTGTTTACCAACGGTTTTCAACTCCCTGCCCGAAAAAATGATGAAAATGAGCGATAGTTCTGGACGTAAGCAAGGGCCAATGGTATAGTATGGTCGGAAAATAGGTAAGGTATGGTGTGGCTTATGGGGATTTTAAAAAATGATTGGTCAAATTATCTGGATGTTGAGTTTGAAAAACCCTATTATCAGCGCCTGCGAAAATTTCTGATCCATGAGTACCGAACAAAAATCATCTACCCCAACATGTACGATATCTACAACGCTTTACATTATACCCCATTTGAGGAGACCAAAGTGGTCATTTTGGGTCAGGATCCGTATCATGGACCGAATCAGGCCCATGGCCTCAGCTTTTCGGTACAACCGGGTATCGAGCCGCCGCCTTCCTTGCAAAATATATTTAAAGAGTTGCACGATGACCTGGGTTGCTATATTCCCAATCATGGCTGTCTCACCAAATGGGCCAAACAGGGTGTGCTTCTTTTAAACACGGTTTTAACGGTGCGACAGGGTCAGCCCAACTCCCATCGGGGAATAGGGTGGGAGCAGTTTACCGATCAGGTGATCAAAACCTTAAATGAACGGGAGCAACCGGTGGTTTTTATCCTATGGGGTCGCTTTGCCCAATCGAAAAAGGCCCTCATTACAGGCAAACACCATTTAATTCTTGAGTCGCCTCATCCCAGTCCGCTATCGGCTGCACGGGGCTTTTTTGGCAGCCGGCCCTTTTCCAAAACCAACCAGTTTTTAAGGGAGATCGGTGTCGAAGAAATCGATTGGCAAATTGAGAACCTCTAACATCAGGGAGGCGATCGTTGGATGAAGAAAGAGACGGATATAATTACGCAGCTGCTGAATGAAGGGTTGCTCACCCAGAAAGAACTCCCTGTTGTCGAAACCTATAGACCGGAACGGTTAAAACGGATGTATGAGGTGTTGCAGCAGCGTACCCGTTATATCTCCGTGCTTATGGAAGCGGTGGATGACGGCCATAATCAGGCGGCTATTTTGCGCTCGGCGGATGCCTTTGGCATTCAGAATGTTTCCATTGTGACCGGTCGGGCCGTCTTTAATCCCAATCGGAAAGTGACCCAGGGGGCCCACAAATGGCTCACCCTTGAGCATTACCCTGATACTTTCACCGCCATTAGAGAAGCCCAGAGGAAAGGGTATCAGGTGTTGGCCAGTCACCTGTCGGCGGAAGCGGTACCCATCAGTGAGGTGGATTTAAGTCGACCCACCGTTTTTCTCTTTGGCAATGAACATGACGGGGTTTCACCGGAAGCGCTGAAAATCGCTGACGGCAATTTTGTGATCCCCATGTACGGCTTTGTGCAAAGTTTTAATGTGTCGGTCGCTTGTGCCATAACGTTAAGTGAGGTGACGCAGCGGGCCAGAAAATTAAAGGGCAAGGACTACTTTCTGACAAATGAGGAAAAGAGGGAACTGTATCTGCACTGGTTAGCCATATCCTCGGCCCGCGTGAGGCGGATGATAGAGGCAGGCGTCGTCGATTACCAATTGAGTTAAAGCGAATCGAAATAGCCCTGCAGCAGATGTTTTACCCGTGGTTCTGTTGCCAGGGCTTTTTAACATGGCATCATTTCCTGCGGCTGGCCGTGATACTCGTCTCGAAGTTGGCCGGCAGAAATGCGTTTTAAAAGGTCAGGACGGGCCTTTTTACCGCAAGAGAGTACAAATGGGAGGGGACATCCATGGAAATGATCTTCATCATACTGGCCATTAATGTGGTATATGTTTCATTTTTGACGGTACGCATGATTTTAACCTTAAAGGGACAAAAATATTTGGCGGCCGCCATCAGTACCGTTGAGGTGTGTATCTATGTGATCGGTTTAGGCCTGGTCCTGGACAACCTGGATAAAATTCAAAACTTGATGGCCTATGCCATCGGTTACGGTCTGGGCGTACTTATCGGCAGCAAAATAGAGGAGTGGATGGCTTTGGGCTACGTGACGGTGCAGGTGATCAGCAACCATTATGATCAGGAGTTGCCCCGGCGCCTGCGCCAGGCCGGTTTTGGGGTGACCTCCTGGATGGGAGAGGGGATGGACGGCCCCCGTTTGGTGATGGAAATACTGGCCCGGCGAAAAAATCAGGGGGATCTGTATCGGCAGATTTTGGCCTATGACGCCAAGGCTTTTATTATTGCCTATGAGCCCAAACAGTTTCATGGCGGTTTCTGGGTCAAAAGTTTGAAAAACCGGGAGTTTAATGTGCTGAAAGAGCAAGATGGGACTAGAGAACTGGCTGCTGCCCAAGAGCCGAAGGTTACGGATAAGCTGGATGGTGCCCAAGAAGGAGGGCAGGCTAAAGAGAGAGGGGCCGGTCAGGAAAATAGTCACTAAAAACGAATTATTTATATGTATAAATTGTTAAATGTTCGTTTATCGTTGACGTAAAAGGCGTAGATCAGGTAAACTTAAAAATGTAAACGGGTTTTATACGAACATTGTCCGATTTTGTCAATGAGAATGTGAGGCTGGGGCTCACGTTAAAATATAGAGGAAGCTTTCTAATTAATCATAAGCATTATTCTTAAGCACGGCAGGTTGACAGGGGGGTACGGCGATGCAGCAGCCAAAAGTGGGCGTCATTATGGGCAGCACGTCCGATTGGGACACTATGCGGGAAGCGTGTTTAATTTTGGAGGAGCTGGAAATTCCGTACGAAAAACGGGTGGTTTCCGCCCATCGTACGCCTGATGCCATGTTTCGCTATGCTGAACAGGCCAGGGAGCGGGGGCTGGAGGTGATTATCGCCGGTGCCGGAGGGGCGGCCCACCTGCCAGGGATGGTCGCCTCCAAGACGGAGCTGCCGGTGATCGGGGTGCCCATCAAAACATCCACATTAAATGGGGTGGACTCCCTTTTGTCCATCGTGCAGATGCCAGGGGGCGTTCCGGTGGCCACCATGGCCATTGGTCGGGCCGGTGCCCAAAACGCTGCCCTGTTGGCCGCCCAAATTTTAGGTCTGAAAGATGCGGCCATTGCCGCCAAAGTAAAGGAAAGAAGGGAAGCCCTTCGTCAAAAAGTGGAACGGGAGGCGGACCTGGCCCAGTATGAATAACGGTATGAAACAATCTGGTGAGCAGAAGGATAAGCTGATCGACTCTATTCTTCCCCCGGCCACCATTGGCATTTTGGGTGGGGGACAGTTAGGGAGAATGATTGCTCTGAGCGGCCGTCAGATGGGGTACCGCATCGTGACTTTGGACCCCACTCCCGACTCTCCTTGCGGTCAGGTGGCCGACCGGCAGATTGTGGCTCCTTTTGACGATGTGGACGGGGCCAGGCAACTGGCTCAGGCAGCCGATGTTTTAACCTATGAATTTGAAAACATTTCCAGTGAAGTGGCACGGGAACTGGAACAATCCAGTTTTCTCCCCCAAGGGTATGCGCTTTTACATACCACCCAGAATCGGCTCAGGGAAAAAGAAGCGGTGCAGAAGGCGGGTGTGCCGGTGGCCCCCTTTCGGTCGGTCCGGACGGTTCAGGATCTGGAGCAGGCCATTGAAGATCTGGGTCTACCGGCCGTGCTGAAAACAGCTGAAGGGGGTTATGACGGCAAGGGACAGTATGTGTTACGTGACAGGGACGATGTGCACCGAGCTGCGGAAACGGTGGCCCAAAGCGACCAATCCTGGGTGCTGGAACAGTTTGTCCCCTTTGTGAAGGAATTATCCATCATTGTGGCTCGCAATTTAAAGGGAGAGATCGCCACCTTCCCCGTGGCGGAAAACATTCATCACAACAATATTTTGCATCTGAGCATCGCGCCTGCCCGGGTGGAGCAAGAGGTAGTGGAAGAAGCGAAAAAAGTGGCCCGCCGCTTAGCCCACTATTTTGGGCTGGTGGGGTTGTTGGCTATCGAGCTGTTTTTACTGCCCGATGGCAGACTGGTGGTCAACGAATTGGCCCCCCGCCCCCACAATTCAGGTCACTACACCCAGGAGGCCTGCCGTACCTCCCAGTTTGAACAGCATGTGCGGGCGGTGTGCAACCTGCCCTTAGGCGACACCACGTTAATTGCACCCACGGTGATGGTTAATATATTGGGGCAACATCTGGCGGATGTGATCCGGATGCTTCCATCGCTTGATCCATCCTTTAAACTGCACCTATACGGTAAGAAAGAGGCAAAACCGGGACGCAAGATGGGCCACTTAAATGTGGTGGCGGATCACAGGGAAGCGCTGGAGAAGATTAAAGCCCTGAAGATATGGAACATGGAGGGAATCCAATGATTGAACGTTATACGCGGCCGGAGATGGGCAACATTTGGACCGAGGAAAACAAATTTAAGGCGTGGCTGGAGGTGGAGATTTTAGCCTGTGAAGCTTGGGCGGAGCTGGGCCAGATTCCCTGGGAGGATGTGCGCAAAATCAGGGCCAATGCCAAGATCAATGTGGAGCGCATCAAGGAGATTGAAGCCCAGACCCATCATGATGTGGTGGCTTTTACCCGGGCGGTGGCTGAAACGTTGGGACCCGAATCCAAATGGGTCCATTATGGCCTCACTTCCACCGACGTGGTGGATACGGCTCTATCTTATCTGTTGAAACAGGCCAACGCCATTTTGAAGAAGGACCTGGAGCGGTTAATCCAGGTGCTGAAAGAAAAGGCTTTAAAACATAAATATACCCTGATGATGGGACGCACCCATGGGGTGCACGCTGAACCCACCACTTTCGGGTTGAAGCTGGCTCTCTGGTACGCCGAGATGAAGCGCAATCTGGAGCGTTTTGAGCGGGCCGCTCGGGA
>CALFAC010000137.1 GCA_937927935.1 uncultured Bacillaceae bacterium | reverse complement strand
CAATGTTAAAGCATTAAGGGCTGCTAACAGCAAGGCGCCCACCCACAATGGCCATGCTCCTCGAATAATGCGGGCCATACCTTGGGCAGTGGGTAAGGGAGCCATTTTAGGAGGATTTTTCCGTTTTTCAATGTAAAGGGTGAGGCCAAATAGGATGGCAAACACCAACATTTGAATCATCCAGCCGCCGAGATAACCCAGAGGCGTAATCTCAGCCAGGGAGATAGGCGGCAAGGAGGGCATCTGGTTCACCCAGAAATCAAAGTGGGCTGCTCCAATCACAGAACCGACGATAAAGGCAAGTAACGTAATGATCATGGATGAACGGCCGCCACCGACGGCATACAAAGTGCCGGATGCTCAGCCGTTGCCCAGTTGCATGCCAATCCCAAACAGAAAGGCCCCGACCACCAGACTCACCCCAATGGGGGAGACATTGCCGGATGGCTCAGTGCCAAACAGGCCGGTACCGATGGAAAAGATCAGGGCAAACAAAGTACTGGCGATGGCCAGCATCAAGATATGGGCCCGTAAGGATTGGCCATTGCCCACAGCCATAAAGCGGCGGAAGGCAGAAGTGAAACCAAACCGAGCGTGAAACAAGGTAAAGCCAAGCATAAGGCCAATCCACAACAGAACAGTCATTTGCAGACTGGCCACCTGATAAGTCACATAGCTTAAAATAAAAGCACCAATCAGTCCGAGAATCACCAGCGGTGTTTGTTGAGCTGGAAGAGGGGATGTTCCCGGTTGAACGAGTCCCCTGTTGGGAACTGATGTTGATGACTGCATGTGTATAATCACTCCCAATTCATATAACAATAGTAAGATTTATGTGGATTGTAATTAATCATGGGCTATATTCTAATCGATTTAGCTTCTCTTGTAAAGGGAGTGGAAAACCAGAGCAGAGTGGAAAGGTGATTTACAAAAGAAAGGCTTTAAGGGAAAATAGGGGTTAAAAAAGTGGGTGAGGCTATGAGAAAACTGTTCATCGTCATATTGATCGTGGCTATGATGGGTGTCCTGGGTTACGCAGGCTATCAGTATGCCCTTGGTTTTGTTTCGGAAAAAGTGATGGATCAGGTGGCTGAACATATGCTTGATGAGGAGGAAGTGGATCAGCTGCTCAATGATCACGAAGTGAAAAAATGGATTGAGGACGAGCTGGACAGCTCACATTCGGAAAAAACTGCAGCCGAGCTCCCCTTTCATACCAAAGAGGAGGCGCTAAAGACCATCACTGGGAAGCTATCGGTGGGGGAGATTAATGAAATTAGAAATAAGGTATCGGACGGCATCGATGCGCAAGATCAGGAAGAAATTATGGCGTTATTAGAGGATAGGTTGACACCGGAAGAGCTGGAAGCGCTCAAAATCATCGCCTTAAAGGAGCTGCAAAACAGGGAGTAAAACCGGGTGGTTTAGGAGCACTCCCACCCGTCTATTTTTCATGTAATCACCACGAGCTCTCGTTAAGAATATATTTAATCTCCATCATATTCAATTTATGATGGGGCGCGGAAAAGGGATTGGGCTTTGAAGAAAAGGGATACGGAAAAGAGCGCTTATTTGGAGGAGAGCCTTATATCATCAATTTCATTAAATGATTTGATAATCACTTTTTTAGCATCGTCATCGTAGATGAGCATGCGTTTGCTGTCCACATCAATATTCATGATGTACCCATAAATACATTTGTTTTCTTTTTTGGGATGCAACAGGGTGACGCAGACAAACTTATGCTCTTTATACCAGTCTAGATAAGTATTAAGTAACTCTACCACCTTACATCACCTGCTGACATGGACTGATAGACCTATGAGATGATCTGACAGACCTATTATAGGGCATTTTTTTCTGGTTCGGAAGTCGCATTCCTGTATAGAAGGTAAAATTTCTTCGAATCTGAAGCCGGAAACGAAAAATGGGCAAAAAGATCTATGTGCCTGAAGTGTCTACAAACATAGAGCAAAAATCTGCCGGTTGGGTTTCACCTCCGCTCCTGTCCTTGAATATAAATGCCTATGGAAAGGAAAGGAGGCCAGCAGGGTGGAGGAAAATGTAAACAGCAACGAAGAACTAAACAGCAGCGAAGAACGCGTGGGGCAAGAAGAGGTGTATGAAGATCGACACTGGCTCCATCATCACCACCGGCATATGCATGATGTCTGTAAACGCTATCAATATCATTTTGTGATGCTGGAAGGAAACGATGGTTCCCGCTATGAAGGCATCATCCAGGGTGTTGATGACGGGCATGTCTATCTGCTTGTCCCTTGTGGCGATGAGGATGACGACGGCTACAGTCGCCAGTTTGGTTATCCCGGTTATCCATATGGGTATCCTTACGGTTATCCTTACGGTCGTTACCCCCGGAGGTTTCGCCGTTTTAGACCTTTTGTCTTTCCCTTTTTTACTTTAAGAAGCTTATTTTTCCCCTTCTTCTATTAGTTGAGGAGCCAATGGGAGAGCTGAATGCGGAAGAAATGGAGCAAAAAATGGTCCATTCAAAAGGATGGCCCCTGTGGTCCCCTACAAGGAACCAGGGCATCCTTATTTTTATTTTGCTTGCCATTTTTTGTACATCGTGCCTAAAGGAGGAAAAGAAGAGGAAAGTCCACTTCTCGCCAAAGCCACTTAAATGTAATATAATGAAAAAGGCGATGCCAGATCAAGACGGTGCCTCTTGATTTGGGGAGACAGGGGATGGTGGTGATACCTCGTGGATTGGGACTTTCTAGCCGAGTTTTCCGTCTTCGACTATTTAACTGAAATTATCGATATTTTATTGGTCACCTATGTCATCTACATCTTAATTACCCTGATCAAAGGGACCCGTGCCGTTCAACTGTTTAAAGGCATGATGGTCATTGTGATTGGCTGGCTGCTGAGCAGCTTTTTTGGTTTAAAGACCTTGTCCTGGTTAATGTCCCAAGCCATGACCTACGGGGTATTGGCCGTCATCATCATTTTCCAGCCTGAGCTGCGCCGGGCGTTGGAGCAGCTGGGGCGCGGACGCCTGTTTTCCCGTAGCAGTCTTCCTGACGAAGAAAAGGTAAAGTTAACCATAAATGAAACAGTAAAAGCGGTTCAATATTTGTCCAAGCGTCGGATCGGCGCCTTGATTATTTTTGAAAGGGGAACGGGATTAAACGACTACATTGAAACGGGGATCACCATCAATGGACAGCTCACCTCTCAATTGTTAGTCAACATTTTTATTCCCAATACCCCCTTGCACGATGGGGCCGTCATCTGTTCTAAAGATCAGGTGCGGGCCGCCGCTTGCTACTTGCCTTTATCTGAAAATCCGTTTATCAGCAAGGAACTTGGTACCCGGCACCGGGCCGCCTTGGGGGTGAGCGAATTGACCGACTGTATCTCCATCGTGGTTTCTGAGGAATCGGGGCAAGTCTCTTTAGCCCGCAATGGCGAATTGCACCGCGATCTGACGGAAGAAGAACTGATGGAGATATTGACCAAAGAGCTGTATGATCCGGTCAGTGTCCCCCAATCCCTGTGGATGAGGGGGAGAAAGAATGGATAGGTTCTTTAACAGCAATCGGGCCATGAAGGCCATCGCCTTTTTCATCGCCCTGATGCTGTGGATGATCGTTTCCCTGGATGAGCAAGGCAATCCGACCATTTACGATGAGGAACAGCTGATCTGGGACAATGTGGCGGTAGAGGCAGTATACGATGAGGAACAGTACGCGATTTTAACCATGGAAGAATCGGTGCAGGTGGTCTTAACGGGACGAAGCACCCTGCTCAATCTGATTTCCCTGCGCAAAGATTCCTTCCGCCTTTATGTCGATTTAACGGATCTGGGCGAAGGCGGTCATCGCGTCCCCGTCCAGCACCAAGGTTTTCCCGATGAAGTGGGCGTCACCATTATCCCCCGCTCCATTTATGTGGAGTTGGATCGCATCGAAACCCGCCCCTTTGGCGTGGCCATTGAGCTGGCTGGCCAGCCTCCGGAGGGCTACGAGGCGGGAGATCCACAATATTCCGTTAAAGAGGTGGAAGTGACGGCGCCCAAAAAGCTGCTGGACCAGGTGGTTCAGGTGCGGGGCGTGGTGGATGTGGCCAACTTAAACCGCAATAACATGGCCAGAGTTCGATTGGAAGCGGTGGATCGGGAAGGGGCGCCCATTGAGGCCACCATTAAGCCGGATACCATTGAAGTGACGGTTCCCCTGGAGGCTCCTCAGCTGCAGCTTCCCGTTGAGCTGGATGTGGTCAATGATCTACCCCAAGGTTTAAGTGTGGTGGATCTCACTTTGGAGACGAGGGCGGTCACCGTATTTGCGCCCCAGGAAGTATTGGACCAATTAGAGATAGAGGAAATTACAGCCACTTTGGATTTGGCCACCATCCGGGACAGCCAGCGGCTCGCCCTTGACTTTGAGCATGATGAACGGTGGCTGGATGTACAGCCGAAAACCATTTTAGTCAACATTGAGGTGGCCCCCACTCGGGAGCGCCTGTTTACCAATGTGCCGGTCCGTCTGGTGGGATTGGCGGACGAGCTGAAGGGCAAAGTGGTCTGGCCGACTGAAGGTACACTGCAGTTAACCGTGGTCGGCAGTCAGGCCAGGCTGGATCAGTTGAAACTTTCGGATATTAGAGCAGCGGTTAATGTGGAGGGTTTGGGAGTGGGGCGGCACCGTTTGCCGTTGGAAGTGCAGCTGCCTGCCTATGTCACCACTGATCCTGAGACCATCGAAGTGGAAGTGGAGATAGAAGCGCAATAAACCGTCATTCATTGACCGACATGAAAGACAGAAGGAGATTCGAATCAAACAGTAAACAAGGAGAGTGAACCCTGATGGGTAAATATTTTGGAACTGACGGGGTGCGAGGGATAGCCAACTCTGAGCTGACACCAGAGCTAGCCTACAAACTGGGACGGGTGGGCGGATATTTGTTAACCAAAGGGGCCGATCAGCCCAAAGTGGTTGTAGGGAAAGATACGCGCATTTCGGGGGATCTATTGGAATCCGCCCTGATCTCAGGCCTCCTATCCATTGGAGTGGAAGTGATGCGTTTGGGCGTGATGACCACCCCCGGTGTCGCTTATTTAACCCGGGCGCTTGGCGCCCAGGCGGGTGTGATGATCTCTGCCTCCCATAACCCTGTCGAAGACAATGGAATCAAATTTTTTGGCCCGGAGGGTTTCAAACTGACCGATGAGCAGGAAGAAGCGATCGAAGCGCTCCTTGATGCTCCTGAAGACAACTTGCCCCGCCCCATCGGATCCCATGTTGGCTCCATTTGCTCCTATTTTGAAGGGGGGCAAAAGTATATCCATTATTTAAAATCAACGGTTAATCATCATTTTGATGGACTGCATATTGTCCTGGATTGCGCCCATGGCGCCGCTTCTTCCCTGGCCCCTCAGCTATTTGGTGATCTCGGGGCTCAGCTTACCACCATTGGCACCAGTCCCAATGGAACCAACATTAATGATGGGGTCGGTTCCACTCACCCTGAAGCTTTGCAACAAGCGGTTTTGGAACAGAATGCTCACTTGGGCTTGGCGTTTGATGGCGATGCCGACCGGCTGATTGCCGTGGATGAAAACGGACAAATCGTTGACGGGGATCATATTTTATACATTTGCGCCAAAGCCATGAAAAAGAAGGGACGCTTAAGGGAAAATACGGTGGTCACCACCGTGATGGGCAATCTGGGGCTGCATAAAGCTTTGGAGAAAGAGGGCATCCAGGTTAAAACAACGCCTGTGGGCGACCGCTATGTGTTGGAAGAAATGTTGGCCAGCGGGCTTAATCTGGGGGGTGAACCTTCTGGCCATCTGATTTTCCTGGATTACAATTCCACGGGTGATGGGTTGTTATCCGCTCTGCAGTTGATAAACATTCTGCAGGAGGAAAACAAATCACTCTCTGAACTGACCGAAGAGCTGACCATTTACCCCCAAATGATTATCAACGTGAAGGTGAAAGATAAACACAAGGTGTTGGAAAACGAAAAGGTGCAGGCTACGATCAAGAAAGTCGAAGAAGAGATGCAAGGTCAAGGCAGGGTGTTGGTTCGCCCTTCAGGCACCGAGCCCGTTGTACGGATAATGGTGGAGGCTGAAGATGGTGAACGGATCGAAGGATGGGCGGAAGCCATTGCCGGAGTGGTGCAAGAGGAGATGGGGACCGAATAGAAGGATATTGATCGAAACAAGGGGTGCCAGCCCCTTTTTTATTTTGTACACTCTTGTCGGGTGCATCAATACACGGTCGTATTGAATCATCTATTGACGAAGTGCATATTAATGTTTATAGTTAACGTGTTCTTCTTTACTCAAAGGAAGAAAGGAGGGTAGGAGGAAATTTTTTGTTTAAGCGCCAGGACTGGGCCTGAACCCAGTTGACGAGGTGGAGGTTGATCGAAAGTTTCGGCGGATGCCTCCCTGCTTCAGGCCAAAGCAGCAAGTCATACCACAAACCACTGGGGCGACCCGGTGTCCAAAAGTATGACATGGCCAAGGAGCGGTTGGGGGAAACGTCCCTCTGTTAGAAACGGGAGAACCCCCTATCGCTTGTGTGGATAGGAGGAACAGCCATGAGTGGCATCATTGGTTATATAGGCCAAAATGAGGCCCAAGCGATCGTCTTAACCGGTTTAAAACGTTTGGAGTTCCGCGGTTACAATTCTGCTGGATTAGCGTTGATCCAGGATGGCACCATCACCATCTATAAAGAGAAGGGCAATTTAGCCCAGCTGGAAAAGCAGCTGGATGGGGTAAAAAATCAGGCAACGGCTGGCCTGGGGCACACCTGTTGGGCCAATCCGAGCACGTCTAAACTGGAGGATGCCCATCCCCAGCAAAGTTATACGGGACGTTATACCCTTGTTTTAGACGGAACCATCGATAATATGAATGAACTGATCGACATCTATCTGGCCAACATAAAGCGGGAAAGTGATACAGCAGCGGAAGTGGTGGCCCACTTAATGGACCATTTTAGCGGGCAAGGGCTGAGCACGGAAGAAGCCTTGCGTCAGGTGCTTTGCAAGTTGGAAGGTACTTTTGCTCTGCTCCTGGTGGATAAGGAGGACCCTAGCCGTCTGTATGCCGCCAAATATAAACGTCCCCTTCTAGCCGGTATCGGCGAGGGGGAAATGATGGTGGCCAGTGAATCCACCGCCATGCTTCACGTGACCAATAGGTTTAAAGATCTAAAAGACGGAGAGTATGTTCTTTTTGACCGGAACCGTTTGGTCATTAAAAACATGGAAGGTGAGGCTGTCCAGCGGGAAGCCTATACGGTGGAGTGGGACTCTAGCTCCGTTGATACTGGCAACTATGAGCATTATATGTTAAAGGAGATTGACGAGCAGCCGGCCGTTATCCGCGAGCTGATCAGCCAGTACTACGATGAGAAGGGACGCTCCAAGCTGGGTGATTCTCTCTCCGGCCTGGTTATGCCTGAACGCATCCATATCGTGGCTTGCGGGACCAGCTACCATGCCGGTTTGGTGGGCAAGCGCTTTTTGGAGAGAATCGCCCGGATTCCCACTCAGGTGCACATTGCCTCAGAATTTTTGTATGACCAAATTTTAATTGAAGGTAAACCGCTGTTTATTTTTATTAGTCAGAGCGGGGAGACGGCCGATACCCGGGGTGTGCTGGACAAAATCAAACAGCAAGGGTATCCCACCCTTACTGTGACCAATGTGCAAAGCAGCACCATGTACAGAGAAGCCGATTTTAAACTGTTAACCCATGCCGGGCCCGAAATTGCGGTGGCGTCCACCAAAGCGTATACCGCCCAGGTGGCGGTGCTGGCGATGCTTTCAACTTACCTGGCCGCCCAAAAGGGACTGGAAAGCCCGGTTCAGCTGATCCAAGAGCTAAACGCCATTGCTGCAGCCATAGAGACCCTTGTGGCTCAAAAAGAGAAAGCCAAAGCGATTGCCCACACGTATTTGGCCAACCAGAAAAGATGTTTCTTTATGGGGCGGCTGCAAGATTATGCCGTCTGCCTGGAAGCGGCCTTAAAACTGAAAGAAACGTCTTACATTCAGGCCGAAGGGTATGCCAGCGGTGAGTTGAAGCACGGCCCCATCGCCTTAATCGAAGAGGGAACGCCCGTCTTTGTGCTGATCACCCAGGACGACATCGCCAAAAACACCCGCAACAATGCCGAAGAGGTGAAAGCCCGCGGGGCCAATACCTGCGTCATTGCCCGAGAAGGGCTGGATCAAAAGGGGGATACCTGGGTTCTGCCGCAAGTGTATCCTTTGCTTATGCCGATGGTTGCCATCATTCCCTTCCAGTTGGTGGCCTATTACGCCGCTTTGGAACGGGGCTGCGATGTGGATAAACCGCGCAACCTGGCCAAAAGTTTAACATCGGAGTAAAGCAGGTTAAATGCAAGCAAAGCCAGTCCATTTTGGACTGGCTTTTTATTGGTTATACAACTTTTATGATTGGGGTACATGGGGGGCAGGCTCACGGCTGGTTTCTTGTTGCCATGAACTGCTCTCTTCACGTTGAAAGGCTCCGTTTTGTTTCCTTGGTGAGCTTTCCTGTGTGGGACCAGTGTACAGGACGGTCTGTGGGTTTAAGTTCATCTTAAGTTGTAAGACATCAGGACGGGCATAATGGCCGATGGAGTCACAGGCGTATTTCATCATCACAATGTCCGCTAAATCCAATTGGCCATATAACAGGGTTTCTTCTTCTGTCACAGGACCGGCGATAATCTGGGTATCAGGAGCGACGATGGCCGACCAACCCCCACCAGGGCGGATCATTTCTGGCTGTCCGCTTAATCCTAGGCGCTCAATGGTGGCTTCATCGATGCAGGATTGAACATTAATGACAAAGGTTTGGCCTGCAAAGGCGTGATATTTAGCCACTGCTTCTGTCAAGTCGTTAAAGAAAGCGGAATGGGGATTATGGGTCAGTTGTGAAACACCGGGCCAGGCTGCCACGTGGATTTGCTCGCCGAGAGCAATCAAGGAGTGCCGCAATAAATCCATCGAGTGTTCCCAGCAGATCAATCCACCAAGCTTTCCAAAGGGCGTATCAACAACGACAATATCGCTCCCATCCCCCCTGCCCCACACCGTACGCTCCACGTGGGTCGGTTGCAATTTGCGATGGCGGCCTATAATATTGCCGTTATCATCGATAAAAAGAAGAGTATTATATAGGGTACCGCCGTCCCGTTCGTTAAGTCCCATAACAACGTAACAACCGGCCTCCCGGGCTGCCTGACACAGTGCATCGGTGGTGGCAGAAGGGGTTTCGACTGCATTGGTAAAGAAATCGTAGAAGAGCGGTGCACCGTCGGTAGGCGATTTGTACCAA
>CALFAC010000136.1 GCA_937927935.1 uncultured Bacillaceae bacterium | reverse complement strand
TCTTTTGAAGCGACATCAAGTATCTTATCACGCTCATTCCCTTTTGTCAACACCTGATTTAAATTCTTAAAAAACCCTTGATACAACTGGTTTTTCTACACTTTTTAATGCCTTTGATATGAGGTTGGTAAAAAATTTATCTCGCTTCCGGTCAAAACCGACCCGATTTAAAAATTGAATAGATGAGCCAAACAAACATGACCATGGCCACCACCAACCCAATTTCAATGGCCGGTATGGTCCACAGCATGGTTTGCTGCCGTCCCAAGGCGGAGCCGATGATTAGCCCCACCATGATGATGCTGAAGGCAAGCAACACGATACTAAAGGAGAGACGGTTGCTGATCCGATCCAGCTTAGAAAGTAACCGGTCCAATTCAGGAATGGTGATCTCCATGTGCATGCGCCCTTGTTTGATCACCGCAGCCAGCTCTTCCACCCCTTTGGGAATTTGACTGACCACGTCCAGCAGTTTCATTCCGCTGCTCACTATTTTTTCGCCAATCTTAAGTGGATGGTAACGTTCCAAAAGCAGGCGCCGGCCGAAAGGTTCAGCCACCTGAACAATGCTAATTTCGGGATCAAGCTGTTCCACCACACCTTCAATGGTGAGCAGCGCCTTGCCCAACAGGGTGAGATTGGCCGGAATCTTTATTTGATGCTGGTATGCCAGGCTAAACAAGTCATTGACCGCTTCACCGATGCTAACCTGACTCAATGGAACATCGTAATACTTATCCCTTAAATGATCCACATCTAAGATTAACTGTTCCCGATTGACTTCATCGGGCACCAATCCCATGCGCGCGACGGTCTCCACTACTCCTTCGGTGCTTTGGCGCATCAAGGCGATCACCAAAGAGGCAAAATGCTCTTTCATCTGAGGGGTTAGGCGGCCAATCAGGCCAAAGTCTAAAAAAACAATCGTTTCATCGGGCAGTACCAATATATTGCCTGGATGGGGATCACCGTGGAAAAACCCCTCATTAAATATTTGATGAAAAAGGGCATGCACAATGCGTTGAGCCAACCGCTTGTGATGAACCCCCAGGCGTTTAAGTTTTTCAAACTCATTCACCTTGATGCCATCCACATATTGCATGGTAAGGATCGTGGGAGTGGTGTATGACCAGTATACTTTGGGAATTAAAACTGAAGGGTTGTCTTTAAACTGACGGCCAATGCGCTCGGCATTACGGCCTTCAATGGTATAATCCAATTCCGCAAGCATCGCTTGGGCGAACTCTTGAGCAAGCTTTCGCACTTGAAACCGCTCAGCCCATTTGAGACGCTGTTGAGCCAGTTCCGCTAAATCCTGCAAAATTTCCAAATCCGTTTCAACCACGGTGCGGATAGAGGGGCGCTGTACCTTGACGGCCACCGCTTCACCCGTAGGGAGTGCAGCCCGATGAACTTGGCCGATGGAGGCTGCCGCGATGGGGTGAGGATCAAACCAAGCAAAAACATCTTCCACTGGTCCCCCCAGCTCTTGGCGAATCATTTTTTCCACTTCCGCATAGGAAAAGGGGGGCACTTGGTCTTGCAGCTTTTCCAGTTCGCTAATGATCTCTTTCGGAAACAGATCGGCCCGAGTGCTGGCAAACTGACCCAATTTGATAAAAGTAGGCCCCAGCTCTTCCAGGAAAGAACGAACCCGCTTTCCCAACGTATCACGGGCAGCTGCCTCTTCTTTCCCCAGGATGCGCTTAGGCAGCGAAAGCCATTCCTGCAGCCCTAACTCCTTCACGATAAAACCAAAGCCATTGCGGGTAAAGGCGGCCGCTATATCCCTGTAGCGCTGCAAATGCCGGATGCGCCGCTCAATAATCAGACTTCCCTCCCTTCAGTCAAAGGGATCCACCCTCTCGTCAATTTCCTTCACTCCGCTTGTTCTTTTTGCTCCAGCTCCTCTATCCTTTCTTCCAAGCGCTTTATGTCGTCTTTCGTGGCTAAGTTTAATTCCGTCAACAAGTTTTTAAGTTTTTGTTGAATCCGTTCATCCAGTTTCTGCTGGGCCTCTTCCCCTTTTTGGATCAGTTCCTGAGTAAAGGCACTGGATTCATGCTGACTCAGCTCTCCTTTTTTCACCAGTTCATCCACCCATTTCTCAATTTGCTCTTTTCCTACAATGGCCAGGCCCAATCCTAAGGCAAACCCTTTTCTTAAAGCGTTTTTCATCCACCATACCTCCATTTCCCTTGTTAGTAAAAGTATATGCTTGCAAGAAATCACCGTCTTACCTACATGTGATAATTTGCCCTGATCACATTAAAATTACCCTGCCCCAAAAACTGAGCAGGTTTTCCCCCACACCCCTTGTCTGTTCGTTATATAGTACATATAATGTTCTTTATAACATACTTTACCCATTACCTGCATATCTGTCTGAAAGGAACATATCAGTCTGTACAAAGGGGCTGATGAAATCAAATGGAACAGAATCAATCTTACGAAGTATGGATTAAAATTGAGTACCGCAACACGCTGGCGGCTGATCTTCCACTGCCCAACTTAAAAGAGCTTTCGATTGGTGAGGCGTTATTGTGGTATCTAAAAGAACGCAGAAAATGGTTAAAACAACCGGATACTCTGGAAAAAGAGGTGCGCCTCAGGCAGTTGTCCCAGTGGCGGGATGAGCTAAGAAAAAAGATTGAGCAAGAACAGGAAAAATGGAAATAGCGTCACCACTAGAAAAAATACCTCCGCCCAAGGCAAGAGGTATTTTTTCCAAATTAATGTGATCAAGATGGCATCAATGTTAAACCAAACATTGACCATTTTTTTAGAACGGTTCTCTGTACAGCTTAAGGGATGGCCAAATGGCATTACCTTTCCAAGCCTATGAAACCCATTTCCATGAAGATGTCGCTGGACAAATGCGGTTCAAAACGGACCAAACAATCCAGGACAGCAGGCAACCCTGATTCCACCGCTCGCCTGAGGGCCGGCTTAATCTGATCGGGATCGGTGATGCGTTCGCCGTAACAGCCGAAACTTTTGGCAATTTCAGCATACTGAGTTCCCGACAGATCGCTGCCGATGGTATAGCCGTACCGCTTTAACTGGCCTGCTTTAATAATGCCCCACGCTTCATTGTTGTGAATAATGTGGATGACGGGCAGGTTGTAGCGGCGAGCCGTATCCAATTCTTGCAGGGCAAAGCCAAAGGAGCCATCACCGGTGATATGAAAGACAGGCCGGTCAGGGTATAACTTTTTTATGGCATGGGCATAGGGTACACCAAAGCCTAAGATCCCCATTCCCTGTTCAAAGAAGCGGGTGCGCGGCTTTAGAACAGGTGTAAAATCGTTGCTCCAAAACGCCGTATGGCCGCCGTCGTAAACCACCAGGGCATCTTCCGGGATAAATTCGCCCACCGCCTTGGCCAAAGTGGCGGGGTGCATCACCGCTTGACTGCGGTCACTGGCCTCT
Source organism: uncultured Bacillaceae bacterium (assembly GCA_937927935.1). Taxonomy (GTDB): domain Bacteria; phylum Bacillota; class Bacilli; order Caldalkalibacillales; family Caldalkalibacillaceae; genus CALFAC01. The sequence goes on along the minus strand of CALFAC010000136.1, from coordinate 62,538 downwards.
TTTTCCAACGCCTCACGATACCGTTGATAAATATCCACCAAATAACGGGTCCAGGACCGCCCTTGAACCGGCTCTATCCGCTCTTCTACGGCGGCCAATAAATCGGTCAAAACGGCTTTGGCATCCCCTTCAATCCCCACTTCCACCAAGGTGTTTTTGCCGATCACCGAGGGGCTGATATCCACATGAATCACTTTTTGCTGGGGCCAGCCTCTGACCAGGGGACCCTGGCCATCCCACATCCAGGAGGTTAAACGGCAGCCCACCACCAGAGCCACATCGGCTTCCGTTAACGCATGGACGATGGCATTTCCCCCCAAAATCCCTGAGGTGCCGATAAAATTGGGATCGGTGCTGGGCACCACGCCGATCCCTTTCTGGGTGGCCGTCGCCGGAGCATCCAGCAGTTTGGCCAGCGCTCTAAACTCATCCGTCGCTTCAGCCATAACCACTCCGCCTCCGGCCAGCAATACCGGTCGCTGAGCCCCAGCCAAGAGGTCGGCCGCCGCTTCGATCAAGGTAGCATCCCCTCGCGGACGTCTCACCACCCGGTATCGCTGAGGCGATATTTCAAACTCCCGTTCATCAACATCCACTTGTTTAAAAATGACGTCCGTCGGAATGTCGAGATGAACCGGCCCTGGTTTTCCTGACAACGCTTCCCTAAATGCCCAGCGAACCAGTTCGGGAATACGCCGGGCGTCCCTCACCACCGCATTCCATTTGGTGATCGGCTTATACAGGTTTTCTGCGTCAAGATCCATGTACATATCTTTAAACGGATAGGTTAACGAAGTGGGATTGTTGGAGGTGATCACTAAGAGGGGAATATTGTTGCCAAAGGCGCTGGCCACCCCTGGCACCAGATTGCTGGCCCCCGCTCCAATCTCACCGATGCACACCCCCATCTTTCCCGTGGCATCAAAGGTGGCACAGGCCATATGAGAGGCATGAGCTTCATGCCGGGTGCCAATATACTCGATCTGCTCCGACTGATGAATGGCATTGAGGATGGGACCGATTTTTCCGCCAACCACCCCGTACACCACTTCCACGCCTTCCGACTCCAACATGCGAACCAAAAGTTCTCCTCCGGTCATTCTCATACTATCACTCCATATTCCAAGTAAATTGTCACGCTTTCACATCGTTAATTGTCACGCTTTCAAAAGTTTAAAAAAGCATAATCCTCCTCATGGTTACCCGGTTCGGGATCACTTAAGGGGCTGATTATAACTGTTTTAATCCTGTTAAGCGCCGGGCCAGAAGCACCAGCACCAGCAGGAAAACCATCAGGTAGAAGCCAACGGCACTGGCCACATCGTAGGAGCCATTGGCTTGCAAGTGATAGATCAGGGTGGAAACCAGCTCTTTGTTTCCTGTATTCACCATTAGGGGAACGGTTAAATCGCGTGCGGCCAATACAGCCACCACAAAGGCGGAATAGACCACCGCCGGCGTAACTAAAGGTAAAAACACTTTGCGAAACGCAGTAAACCGGGATAGCCCTGAGGTATAGGCCGCCTCATCCAGTTCTTGATTAAGCTGTAAAGCGGTGCCGTTAATGGTGCGGGTGGTAAAGGTTAACATGCGCGAAGCTAAAACCAAGACCACCAACACAATGCTGCCGTATAAAGGGATAATAGAGTACAGTTTTAAGGCGATAAACTGAAATGCCACCGCACTGACCATACTGGGGACTGCAATAGACAAAAAGACGATAAACTCCACCACAGGAGCCAGCCGGCTTTTAGTTCGGGTGACCAACCAAGAGACGCAAACGCTTAACACCACCGCTAAAATGACCGATGTGACCATGACGAACAAGGTGTTTTTCATCGGCTCAATCATATAGGCCAGGGCCACGGAGTAACTTTTGAAAGATAAAGTATCCAATGCTTTTAGGGAAGGGGGCTGCAAATAAGGAACCAATGAGGTCCAGAACAGGGTAAAGAGTGGAATCACAAAGGAGAGAAAGATCCACACCCCGATGAAACAGTCGGCCAAGAGTTTACCTTTGCCACTCAATTCCTGCTGAACATGTCTTATCTTAGCCCCCACCACCTGGTAGCGCTGGGCCTGAACCAAAAGTTTGAGATAAAAGGCGATGGCCACACCAGCGATTAAAAACAGGATCACCCCTAATACCCCTGCTTTACCGTAGTTAGGCAGTCCATAAGTGGGATGAGTAGCATCGTAAATCATGCCGCTTAAAACCACAATTTTACCTGGCAACCCCACCAAGGCCACCACGTCAAAGATTTCAATGGCCAGGATAAAGAAAAACAGGGAAGCGGCTGCAATGGCCGGAGCCACCAAGGGAAAAACAACATATCTTACCGCCTGCCAGCGGGACAATCCGCTGGTCCAACAGGCCTCTTCCAACGATCCGTCCATATTTCTTAAGGCGGGATAAATCATAAAGACTGCGATGGGTGTCATTAACAACCCTTGCAAATAACAGATCCAGGGTAAGGAGTATACATTAAACAGGGCCTCCCCCACCAAAGGGGTAACCAGTTTATTAACAATCCCTGCTGTGGGATTAAACAGAAAAACGTAGGACATGGCTTTGATAAAACCGGGGATGGCAATATTGGCGATGAGCAAGGAAAAGAGCAGGTTTTTCCGTTTATAGTCGGTACGGGCCAGAATCCAACTGATGGGCAGGCTAAAAGCGAGCATAAAGGCGATGGAGCCCAAGCCAAGCAGGAGGGTGCGTCCAATCACTTTGTAAAGATCGGGATTTCCAAAAACTTCCCCATAGTGAGCCAACGAGAATAGCTGCTCCGTTTCCTCCGGTGGACTCACACTGGCAATCAAAATGCCGGCAATGGAAATCATCACCAGGCTGACGGCCAATACCACGATACTATAGATAATCCAAACATCACTGCGCTGCCTATTCATGGCGCTTCCCCCAGCCTGTCTCGTCATCAGGCTCAATCACAATGGCGTACTTGGGATCAAACTGAAGCGTCACGCAATCATTGGGTTGGAAAACCAAGCGATGATGGGTTTTCACTTGTAAAGTGATGGGGCCCGCTTGAACCGTATAATCGATGCTCTCCCCCAGGTATTGGGCCGATACAATAGTGCCTGCCACTTGATCGCCGCGGGCTTCAGCAGTTTGTTCCGGAATCATATCGATATCGGTGGGACGAATGCCTAATGTTCGCTTCTGGCCAACCACCGGTCGTTGCCCACCTTTAGGCACTTTGCCCACCAAGTTCCCTAAGGCGGTTTCCAGATGCACTTCATCCTGATCAATTTGACGAACCGTACCGGAGATAAAATTCATTTCACCGATAAAACGGGCCACAAATTCAGTCAGTGGCTGCTGATAGATATCCCGGGGCGTTCCCAGTTGAATCAGTTTACCCTGATTCATCACCGCAATGCGGTCCCCCATGGCCAGCGCCTCTTCCTGGTCATGGGTCACGTAAACGGTGGTCAACTCCAGTTGATGCATCAACGCTTTCAGTTCTGACCGCAAGCGAACCCTTAATTTATAATCTAAATTGCTTAAAGGTTCATCCATCAGCAGCACTTTAGGGCGTTGCGCAATCGCCCTGGCCAGGGAGACCCGCTGTTGCTGTCCTCCGCTTAACGCTGTCACCTTTCGGTCTGCCAAGCTCTCCAGACCCAGTAAGGCCAACACCTCTTTAATCCTTTTCTCCCGCTCCTCTTGCTCTAAGCGACGGTGCCCCACTTTAAGGGGCAGGGCGACATTATCATACACGCTGAGATGGGGCCAGATGGCATAGGATTGAAACACCATGGAGATGGGCCGTTTTTCAGGAGGCACAAAAATATGTTGTGCCTCCGCGTAGACAGGCTGCCCATCGATGGTGATCTCTCCCTCATCCGGCCGCTCCAATCCGGCGATGCTGCGCAAAGTGGTGGTTTTGCCACAGCCACTAGGGCCCAGCAAAACCAAAAATTCACCTTTTTTCACCGCAAGGTCGATGCCATCCAAAGCATAGACCTGTTCCCGTTTATCCCGATATGTTTTTCGCAATTGGGTAATCTCCAGCATCTTGGCATCCTCTTTCTGTCTTGAGGTCTTGGGGCAGGGAGCAGCCCCTCCCCGCCCGTTCTTTACCCTATTCAATTCCTAACATCTGCCTATATTGCTGCAACTTGTCACCCGACTGTTCCACAAATTCTTCCTTTACGATGACCGACTCTAGGCCGGAAGCCAACTGGGCAATGGGCGTATTGGGCGTGTCAATCCGGTTATAGCCCCAATGTTTGGCTAAAAACTGTTGCCCTTCCTCACTGTGGAAGAAATAGGTTAACAAAATGGCCAAATTGGGGCTGGCCGCATCTTCCAAGACCACATGGGACCAGGGCAAGATTAAGAGCGGTTCAATGGGTGCCAAGGCAATGGGGGCCCCTTGCATCACTGCCTGAACAGGCGCGCTGCCCAAGCCCAGAGGGAACTCTCCAGATGCGACGCGAGAGAGCACATCGGGGAAGGTGGCACTAAACACCACTTGATCGGCAATCTGTTCTACAAACTGATCCATGTACTCTTCGCCCATCTCTTCCAACATATAGACAAAGGTGTTGGCGGTACGCACCGTGGTAATCTTGTTTTTCCACTTTTCTTGCAAAAGATCATCGTAGGACTGAGGCGCTTCATCAGCTGCTACGGCATCGGTATTGTAAAACACAGCCGCCGCAAAATTATCAAAATTGCGTACTCCATCTCCGTTTAAGCTCACATACGCTTCAGGGATACCCAGCTCTGGCCAGTTTATCTTGCGCACCAATCCCTCTCTTTGAAGAGCGGGAATGGTGGTGACGGAGCTAAAAAATGAATCCACCCCACTGGGGACGCCTGATTTGGCGGCGCTGATAATTTCCGACGTTTTTTGAGGATGGAAACCGCTTAACAGCTCCACTTTAATCTCAAAACCATAAAACTGCTGCAGCGCTTCTTCCAACTCCTTGGTTTGTGCAGGGTCTGCACTCAACCCAAAATGAACCACCTTCTCCTCATTCTTGGCCGCTTCTATAATGGGTTGTAAACCAGGTGGAAAGGGACTCTCCTCTTCTCCACCAGTCTCATCATTACCGCCAGTGCCGTTAGCCTCTGTGGGCTCGTTTTCAGTTGGTGCTGGCTCCGGCGCTTCCGTTTCAGCAGAACTGCAGGCCACAACCACCAGCATGAGCGTGATGAGCAAAACGACAATACTTAACTTGCCTCCGATCGGTCTCATGTTTAATTCCCCCTCAATTTGTTTAGAAGTGAACGAAACGGCTGTTAACCTTTTAAAGCGGCAACCCCCTTTTTAATAATTTTTTAAATTTATTTATGTTTAATAAAAATATTATTCCAGCCACTGGACAGAATCAAACGGGATATTTTGGAGAGGTGATCAAAAATTTTAATCACTTTGGGGGGAATTGTCGCTTTGGACAAAGTGATTTTTGATCAGCTGGACCACTTTTAATTTGGACTCATTGGTTTCCTTTCTATAGATCATATGAATCCCCATGGGGCGTAAGGGAGGATGGATTCGGGCGGCCACCAGATCGCCTTCATTCACCTCCTGTTCAATCAAAAATTGGGGTAAAAAAGCGATGCCGTTGCCCTGTTTAATCAGTTTTTTTAAGGGCTCAATCTGATCAATATAAATAATCTTCTTAAATTGAATCTGATGCTGACGCTGGTAATCATAAAGAATGGGATGTTCAACGCTTTTGTAGTGATAGGTATCCGACCGACCAAAGACGAGCAAAGGCTTGTCCAAGAGAGGATAGACCGGCTGGGGGGTGGTATACCGCTCCTGATCGTCGGGGCTGATGATGAGAAAGAGCTCCTCTTCCAGCAGTCTCACATGTTCCACATTTTCAAAGCGAATAATATCATTCACCAAACCGATATCCACATCCCCCTCTTGCACCATGCTCAGAATCTCCGGGGAATAACCGCTCACAATGGTCACTTCCAAGCCCGGTGTATGACGGTGCAAGAGGTCGAGCACGGTGGGCAGCAGATGATAACCATAGATGGAAGCACCGATGCGGATGTTAAACTGGCGCTCTTTTTTTAGCTGTTGTTTAGATTCCTCCATCAAGGTGATAATTTTGCGGGCATAAGGCAAAAAGAGCTCCCCATAAACCGAAAGGCGCACCCCTTTGCCTTTCTCCCGCTCAAACAGCTCCACCTCCAGCTCCCTTTCCAATGCTTTAATACGGGCACTAACCGTAGACTGATTGAGAAAAAGCTGCTCACTCCCCTTGGCAAAACTGTGCTGCTCCGCCACGTGTAAAAAGGCGAGCAGTTTCTCCTTGTCCATTTTACTTCACCTCACTTTTAAAGATTTAAGCTTATCCTAACAAAAAAAAGAGGGAGTTGCTCCCTCATATGAAAAGGTGCTATCGTTTTTTTCTCATCTATTTTAACCTGACCTTCACAGCGCAGCCTTATGAGCGAATCACACAGGCCACCCGCTGGCCAAGGCGGGATAAAATTTCATTGGTTAGGGTGCCGCAGCGTGCCGCCATCTGTTCGGCGGTAATCTCCTGCTCACCATCCCGCCCGATGAGGGTGACGATATCCTGGGGCTGTATACCACTAATATGCGTCACATCGATGAGGAGCTGGTCCATGCAAATTTTGCCAATGATGCTTGCCCTCATCCCTCTCACCAGCACCTCTCCGCTGTGGGCATACTCCCTGGGGATGCCGTCCGCATAGCCTATCCCCACCACGGCAATCTTGCGACGCTCCCCCGCCTTTTCATCCGTCCCGTAACCGATGGCTTCACCTTGGGCCACCTCCTTCACCGCCATCACCCGGGCTTTTAGGGATAAAACGGGACGTAGCTGAAGATTTAGCCGCACCGGATTGAAGTGGGAACGGACACCATACAGCGCAATCCCTGGTCGCACCATGTCAAAGTGTAAAGTGGAGTAGTTTAGAATGCCGTAACTGCTTTGCACATGTACCAAGCCGGGATTGAGGCCCTCTCTTTTTAGCTTGCTGATCACCTGTTGAAAACGATCGAGCTGCAATTGGGTATAGGCGACAGCATGGGCGTCCAAACAGTCGGAAGCAGAGAGATGGGTATAGGTACCCACCACCTGCAAATGGCGCTGGCGGTACATGGAGCGAATGCGTTCCCACTGATCAAAGCGTTCCCCCAGCCGATTCATCCCCGTATCGATTTTAATCTGAACCTGAATCGGTTTTTGGCATCGATTTAACAGGTGGGCATATTGGGCATCGACAACGGTTTGCTGCAGGCGGTATTTCACCAAGTCATCAAAGCGTGCGGGTGGAGTGTACCCTAAAACCAGGATGTGCCCCTTTACTCCCTGTTTTCTTAACAAGATCCCTTCCTCAATCTCCGCCACGGCAAAATAGTGCACACCCAATTGTTCCAGTTTACGGGCCACCGGTCCACTGCCGTGCCCATAGGCATCCCCTTTGACCACCGCCATCATCTGACACCCTGTAGACACTACACCCATAATGGCGCGTACATTGTGCTCCAAATGATTAAGATCGATCTCCTTCCAGGCCCGTCCTAAAGAAGCGGTATCCAGATGATTTCCCTGGGGACGCTGTTTTTGGGCTGGGGCGTACACGAGTCGGACCACCAGCCAGCTTAACAGGAAGGAAAGACCGGTGACCAGCCCATAATGAATCAAGCTGTTTTCCACCAACCAGTACTGTAAATTCAGCCCTTTGGCAGCGCCCCGGATCAGGACAATGGCCAGAGGGTGTAAAAGATAAATCCAGAGACTGATCTTACGCAGATAGACGCCGCTTTTGCCTTGTTCGCCTGCCAACAAACATTGATACAAGAAATAAACCGCGGGAACGAGAAAGATGTACATGCTATCATGGCGCGGCAGTTGCCAGTGGTTGAGCCACACCCCTTCCAGCACCATCAAACCCAGTGCAATCGCAAAACCGCTGAGATTAAACCAGATGGACCGGCCCCTTCTCCTGGCTTTGGCCACTTGAAGTCCGAGGGCCAAAAATAAGGGAGCAAAGAAAAGGCCGTTTCGGGTGTAATCAAACCATTGAAATAAAAAGGCATAGACAGCGCTTAACGCCTCATTTTGCTCCACCAAACCAAAATAGCTGTCACCCAACAGGCCAATGACGTAAAGCCCTCCCGTTACCGCCAAAAGGGAGGGGATGGACAAGATGTGCCATAACAGATAGACCAGATACACCCCAAGCATGGTGGCAGGCAGATACCACAAGTGATAAAAAGTGCCGTCAAAGATGATCATTTTAAACAGATCGAACAAACTATTTACCTGTTGAAGATGGCCTGCATACAGGTTAAGGGGCAAATAAAGCGCCATGGAGAAAGCATAGATCGCTCCCAGCCTGGTCACATAGCGACGGATCGTTTTAGAGTCACCGGGTCGATCCAGCTTTTTGAACAAAAAAAAGCCGCTGGCCATGAAGAAAAAGGGGACAGCCAAGCGGAAGACGATGTGCGTCAGAAGAAAATCAGCCTCTTTGCTGTAGGTTGAAAGGGGGCCAGTGTGGATCGCCACCACCATTAAAGCAGCCACGATCTTAAATCGATCCACATGATGGTAACCCCATTGTTTAAGCCATCCCGTTTGCTGATCAGGTTGCATACGCCCTCTCCCCCTTGGCCAACGCCATTTCAATTAGACGATCCAACAGTTCGCCAAAGGAAAGACCTGCCGCCTCCATCATCTGGGGATAACGGCTGTGCGCCGTAAACCCCGGCATGGTGTTAACCTCATTAAAAAGAAGGGTGCCATCCGGTTTTAAAAACAGATCCACTCGGGCTAACCCTTGGCAGCCCAGAATTTTATAAATGGTGTGAGCTGTCGTTTTGATCTTGCGTACGGTGCTATCATCCAGACGGGCCGGCAAATGAATCTTGGCCGAATTTAAGGCATACTTTTCCTCGTAATCAAAAAACCCAGTGGACAACAGTTCAATTTCATCAATTTCCCCCATAAAGGGATCAGCGGCATCCCCCAGTACAGCACAGCCCACTTCAATCCCTGCCACCTCTTCCTCAATCACCACTTTGTCATCATGTTGGAAGGCTCGTTGGATCGCATCAACAAGCCCGTTTTTTTCCACCACTTTCGTGATGCCAATGGAAGAGCCGGATTTGGCCGGTTTAACAAAGAGTGGAAAGGTCATGGTCTCGATCCGTTCCCATATCTGTTTTAAATCATCGCCTGCATAGAGGGTGATGGACGTTGCGGTGGGGATTCCTGCCGCCCGAACCAAGGTATGGGCGATGGCTTTATCCATACAAATGACGGAAGAGACCATACCGCAGCCAACATACGGTATCCCGCACAGGTCCAACAGAGCTTGCACGCTCCCATCCTCTCCGTTCTTCCCATGAAGCACGGGAAAAGCAAGATCAATGGGCACAGTCACCGCCCTTTGATCTCTCCATTCCAGGATGCCCCTGATGCTACGGCTTGGAGAAAAACTGATGGGCAGACAACAATGGGTGAGCTGATGCCAGCGGTCCTCACGGATCGCTTCCAGCTCCCCCTCATAGCGAAACCACTCCCCTCTCCGGGTAATGCCCACCATGATGATGTCGTACTGAGCGCGATTTAAGTGTTCCAAAACGGCGGCTGCCGAACGTAACGAAACGTGATACTCATTGGAGCATCCCCCAAAAAGAACGGCCAGTTGGATACGTCTCATCCTTTTCTCCCCTTTCTGCTTTACCATGATAACTCGTCCACCTTAAAAAGCTTTTAAGAAAACCTTAACTTTTTCTTAATAAAGAAAGGGCAAACAAAAAACCTGGCCGGCTCATGTCGACCAGGTAAAATGATCCACTGCTGGAAGTTTGCTAAGTTTTCAGCATCATGTTGAAGAATGAGGGAAAAAGAAACGGCCTGCCGGACTGTTTTCCAGCAGGCTGTCATGCAAAACTTTTATTCTTTATCCCGCAGCGTGGGAAAGAGCAGCACATCCCGAATGGAGGGGGAATTGGTCAAAAGCATCACCAGACGGTCGATGCCAATGCCCAGTCCCCCTGTTGGGGGCATTCCATACTCCAGCGCTTCAATAAAGTCCTCATCCATGCTGTGGGCTTCATCATTGCCCCGCTTCCGCTCTTCCAATTGGGCTATAAAGCGCTCTTTCTGATCGATGGGATCGTTCAATTCAGTAAAGGCGTTGGCATGTTCCCTTCCTACAATGTATAGTTCAAAACGGTCGGCAAAGCGGGGGTCATCCGGATTTTTCTTGGCCAGAGGTGAAATGGCCACCGGATGGCCATAGATAAAGGTGGGTTGAATCAAGGTGTGCTCCACCTTCTGTTCAAAAAACTCATTCACGATATGGCCAAAACCCATATGTTCCTCAATCTTCACCCCATGTTCCAGGGCCAAGGCCCGGGCCTCATCATCACTCATGGGGGTGGTAAAATCGATGCCCACCGTCTCTTTAATGGCGTCCACCATGGACAGACGCTTCCAGGGTGTAGCCAGATTCACTTCATATTCACCGTAGGTAATTTTGGTGGTGCCCAATACTTCCAGTGCCACGTGCTCCACCATTTTTTCCGTTAAGGCCATCATATCATGGAAATCAGCATACGCTTCATACAGCTCCAGCATGGTAAACTCAGGGTTGTGGCGGGTGGAGATGCCTTCATTGCGGTACACCCGGCCAATCTCATACACTTTCTCCAATCCGCCTACGATCAGCCGTTTCAGATGGAGTTCGATGGCGATGCGCAAATAGAGATCCATATCTAAAGCATTATGGTGGGTGATAAAGGGACGGGCAGCCGCTCCGCCGGCGATATGGTGGAGGGTGGGGGTTTCCACCTCTAAAAAGCCGCGCTGGTCCAAATAGCGGCGAATGGCAGCGATAATTTGACTGCGTTTGATAAAGGTTTCTTTAACCTCCGGATTGATGATTAAGTCCACGTATCGTTTCCGGTAACGCTGCTCCACATCTTTTAACCCGTGATATTTATCAGGCAAGGGGCGCAAAGCCTTGGTAAGCGGGAGAAATGTTACCACCTTAACTGTGGTTTCCCCCCGGTTGGTTTTAAAGACGGTGCCCTTAATGCCCACAATATCGCCCAGATCAGCCTGTTTAAACAGCTCATACGCCTTTTCCCCCACCGTATCCAGCCGGACATAAATTTGAATGCGGCCCGTCATATCCTGGATGTGGGCAAATCCCGCCTTGCCCTGCTGCCGCTTGGTCATGATGCGGCCCGCAATCTGGACCTCGTGGGGATCAGCTTCCAGCTCTTCCTTGGTGAGGCCATCAAAGCGCTTTAAAATATCTTCGGCATAATGGAGGCGCTCAAAACGTTGGCCAAAGGGGTCGATCCCCTGTTGGCGCAATGCTTCCATCTTCTCCCGTCGCACGATCAGTTGATCATTCAGTTCTTCGTTCATTTCTAGCTCACTCCTAAACTAGGAGATGAAGCAACCTCCTTCCCAACGACCTTTCTTTACTTAACGTCTAATATCTAAAATTTCATATTCGATGACCCCAGCCGGCACATTGACAGTGACCCGATCCCCCTTCTTTTTTCCCAACAAAGCACGGCCTACAGGGGATTCGTTGGAAATGCGGTTAGCCGCTGGGTCTGATTCGGCCGAGCCTACAATGGTATATTCCACTATATCATCAAACTCTATATCTTTCAAAGTCACTTTTGATCCAATGCCCACAACCTCAGTATCGACCTCATCATCATTGATGATGCGGGCATTGCGCAACATCTTTTCCAGAGTGATAATTCGACCTTCCACAAAGGCTTGCTCGTTTTTAGCGTCATCATATTCAGAGTTTTCACTAATATCTCCATAACTAATAGCCATCTTAATCCGTTCAGCAACCTCTTTACGTCGCACTGATTTTAAATGATCTAGCTCCTGCTCCAGTTTCTTTAACCCTTCAGGGGTCAAAATGGTTTCTTTCTCGCTCATGATAACTCCCCCAAATTTACAATAGTAAGCCCCTTAGCGGGAGATGAAGTGCACTTTACATCAATGCTTGTAAAGTGCAGAAAAACTGCCAGTGGCAGACTGGCAGTTTATTTGAAAAAATCTTACCGTATTATATTGGATAACCAATCCCCTTGTCAACTGTTTAAATGGCCTCTTTTTCAGCCTCCAGCGGCTGGACAAACTGATACAGAATATCCAAAAGCTCTTCTCGAGTCTCAGCCTGGTTAATCTTCGTGCGGATGGCGGCTGCCCCCCGGATTCCCTTAATGTACCAGGCGGCATGTTTGCGCATCTCCTGCACCGCCACCTTTTCCCCTTTTAAAGCGATGAGTCGATCCAGATGCAAGGCACAAATATCGATCCGTTCCTTGGGCGTGGGCTCAGGGTAAAGGACACCTTCCTCCAAATATTTGACGGTGCGATACAACATCCAGGGGTTGCCCAAAGCGGCCCGGCCGATCATGATGCCGTCCACACCGTATTTGTCTAACATTAGCTTCGCTTTCTGGGGCGAATCGATATCGCCGTTACCAATCACAGGAATTTTAACCGCTTCTTTCACCTGCCGGATAATCTCCCAGTTGGCCTTTCCTTGATACATTTGAGCCCTGGTGCGACCATGAACGGCGATGGCCCGGGCGCCCCCTCGTTCAGCTGCCAGCGCATTTTCAACGGCATAGATATGCTTTTCATCCCAGCCGATGCGCATCTTCACCGTTACCGGCTTTTGGACCGCATCCACCACCGCGGCCACCATTTCATAAATTTTGTTGGGATCAAGGAGCCATTTGGCCCCGGCATCACATTTCACAATTTTAGGTGCCGGACAACCCATATTAATATCAATGATGTCGGCATTGGTTTGTTGATCCACAATTTTGGCCGCCGCCACCAAGGTGTCCCGATCCCCACCAAAAATTTGCAAGGAAAGGGGACGTTCCCGTTCATCCACATACAGCATCCGTTTGGTTCGCTCATTTCCATACAGGAGCCCTTTGTCGCTCACCATTTCGGCGCAGACCAAGCCAGCCCCAAACTCCTTGGCAATCAGCCGAAAGGCCGGGTTGCACACCCCAGCCATGGGGGCTAACACCACGGGATTTTTCAGCTTCACTGGACCAATTTGCAGCGTCATACACCTCACTCCTTTCCTAGGCATGATTTCCTTTTAACTCTTCAAGATCGATCTGCAGCACCTCGGCCACCTCAGCCAAAAACTGTTCAGTCGGCGCTTTGTCTCCCCGCTCAATGGCTCCCAGCACGGAGACTGAAACATGAAGAGCGTCCGCCAGCTCTTTCTGCGTTAGGCGTTTCAATTTGCGATATGCACGTATCCGTCTTCCCCACGTAATAGTTTGTTCATCCACACTTTGACACCCTTTCTGCTCACCTTTGCCAAGAGGGTTTCCACAGTCTGACCAAGACCTGGAACCACCACTTTTGCCGCAATCTCTGCCAAGGGGATGAGCACAAAAGCCCGCTCCGCCAAACGGGGATGAGGCAGCGTCAGTTCAGCCGTATTTAGGCACAGTTGGTCATATAATAAAAGGTCTATATCAATGGTGCGAGGACCCCAGCGCACCTGGCGGGTTCGCCCCAAAAGTTGTTCAATGCGGGAAGTGACCTGAAACAGCTCATGGGCCGAAAGTTCAGTCTCCCCTGCAACCACCATGTTAAGAAAAAAAGGTTGGTTTTTCAAGCCAACCGGTTCCGTCTCAAAAATGGAAGACCAGCGCAACAGGCGGATGCCCTCCTGGTCCACCAAATGATTGAGCGCTTGGCACAAATACTCTTCCCGCTGGCCCAGATTGGAGCCCAAGCCAAGATAAAAAGGCACCATCTGTGTCAAATCTAGTTGTCTCCCTTCACTCTGTGACGGTTAATCTCCACGGCCACGCCGGCATACAGGCCGGCGATGGGGGGATTGGGTTTGGTCACCCGCACTTTGACCGCTGCCATTTTGGGATATGCTTTCAAAAGCTCCCCAGCTACCGCTTCGGCCAGCGCCTCAATGAGGCGAAAGGTGCGGCCTGTCACCACCTTTTCTACCAGCTGATAAAGCTGGCCATAATCAATGGTCTGTTCCAAAGCGTCCGTCAGGCCAGCCTGTTTAAGATCGAGGCTGGCCTCCACATCGATCACAAAGGGCTGCCCCAGCTTGTTTTCTTCTGGATAGACGCCATGATAGGCGTAAAACTGCATCCCTTGAAATACGATTTTATCCATGTCAGACGCTCCTCTTACCCACCATGAGATCCATCATCTTAACGGCCCGAACATGCTCTTTCACATCGTGAACCCGCACCACTGCACAACCCTTGCTAATGCCTTGACAAACGGTGGCGATGGTCCCTTCCAGACGCTCTCCCACAGGCAGATCAAGGGCATAGCCAATCATCGATTTTCTGGAGGTGCCCAATAAGACGGGATAGCCCAGGCTGGTGAAGCGCTCCAGCTGACGCATAATCTCCACATTGTGCTCATACGTTTTGCCAAAGCCGATGCCCGGATCCAAAATAATCTTATCTTCCCTGACACCAGCCTGACGCACCAAGTGGATGCTTTCAAACAGATCATTAAGCATATCCCGGATGAGATTCTGGTAAGTGGCCTCTTTGCGATTATGCATCAAAATGATGGGGGCTCCTGTTTCGGCGGCCACCTGGGCCATCTGGCTGTCTGCCTTGGCCCCCCAGATATCATTAATGATATGGGCACCGTGCTCTAGGGCCGCTTTAGCCACTTTGGCCTTATAGGTATCGATGGATAAGGGAAGATCAAAGCGGGTGGCCAGCGCTTCCACCACCGGCAGTACCCGCTCCAGTTCCTCTTCAGCCGAGATAGGTTGAAAACCGGGACGGGTGGACTCGCCGCCGATATCGATGATATCGGCCCCTTCTGCCACCATGCGGGCGGCATGATCAATGGCTCTATCCAAGGTATTATGCTTGCCGCCATCGGAAAAGGAATCAGGGGTTACATTAAGGATCCCCATCACATACGTTTTTTGGGAAAAATCAAGCTGATACGGACCTGCTTCAATGACTAATGGACGTTGCACCATCATCATCCCTTTTTGCTATCACCAATTTGAATACATCTAGCACCATTTTACCTAAATCCTCTAAAAAAAACATCACACAACAAACTGGAAAGTGAGCCAAAACAGGATGCCCATCAAGATGACCCAGGCGGTAAAGTACCAGCTGATGGGCTGCGCATAGTTAAAATCTAATCCGCAACGGCCCACCTCCCAAATAACTGTTCTTCAAAATTAAAAAGGGCATCCCGTCTCCTAGACGGAATGCCGTAGATGTGCCTTTCCAGCAAGCTCCTCTGCCTATTCAGCAGATCCGTTAGACTCCGGCGTTTCAGTGGTCTGGGCCTGTTCCGCGATCAATGCCTCTAGCTCTTCTTTAGAAATCAGGTGGCGCTCTCTACAAAAATGACAGGTGACCTCGGCTTGTCCCTGCTCTTCTAGCAGACTGCGCAGCTCCTGCTCGCCCAGGCTAACCAAGATATCTTTCACCCGACCTTTGGAGCAGGGGCAGAAAAAGCGGACCTCCAGCTTTTCCAACCACTTAATCTCTTCATGGGGAAACAACGCTTCAATCATCTCTTCCGGAGTATACCCCTGATCCACCATGGTGGATACGGCAGGGATCGATTTGAGCCGCTCTTCCAGCTGATCGATAAATGCATCCTCCACACCTGGCAACAGTTGAATAATGTATCCGCCACTGGCTTTGACCGAAAGATCGGGATTAACCAACACACCTACCCCCACCGCTGAAGGGGTTTGCTCAGACTGGGTGAAATAGTAACTAAAATCATCGCCAATTTCGCCGCTCACCAGCGGGCTGGAACCATGATAAGGCTCTTTCAAACCTAAATCGCGGGTCACGTTTAAGGTACCTTTCGTTCCCACTGCTCCACCCACGTCCAGCTTCCCCTGGGCATTAAGGGGTAAGTCCACATGGGGCTGGGAGACAAACCCCCTCACCTCTCCTTTGGCGTTGGCATCCACAATGATCTGTCCGATGGGACCGCCTCCGGCGATGCGAATGGTTAATTTATCCTCCCCTTTTAACATGCCCCCCATCAGGGCTCCCACCGATAACGTGCGGCCTAAAGCTGCTGTGGCGGTGGGCCAGGTATCATGCCGGCGGCGGCACTCCTCTGCCAGCTGGGTGGTACGCACAGCATACACCCGAACCCGGCCATCTAAAACCAGTGCTTTAACCATATAATCTCCCCGTTGAGGAGCAGAGTCACGTAAAGTCATTATTTTCCTCCTTTGTGATGACCCTCTGCACATCAGTCAACCTATGGTCAAAACGTATATCTCTATTTGCCCCAAATAAGCCCCTGCCTGCTCGCCCGCTTAGCAGTCTGCTATTGATTACGACGGTACAAGACATACAGTCCTTTTAAGGTGAGGAAGGGATCCACATGTTTGATATAGGCCGATTCCTTGGCGATCTGTTCGGCCAGTCCACCGGTGGCAATCACCGTCGGCTCAACTCCCTGATCTTTTATCATGCGTTCCACCACGCCATCCACCATGCCCACATAACCGTATAAAATGCCGGACTGCATCGCTTCCACCGTATTGCGTCCAATCACCCGATTGGGAAACCTCAGATCAACCCGAGGCAGTTTGGAAGCGCGTTGGTAAAGGGCATCGGTGGAAATGTGAATTCCCGGGGCAATGGCGCCCCCTAAATAGTGCCCTTTCTCATCGATATAGCAGAAGGTGGTGGCCGTTCCAAAATCGATAATGATCAAAGGAGGATCATACTCCTCCAGGGCGGCCACCGCATTGACGATGCGGTCAGCCCCAACCTCCTTGGGATTCTCGTAGCGGATGGGCAAACCGGTTTTTAATCCAGGCCCCACAACAAGGGGCTCCTTCCCAAAATATTTAAGACACATTCTCTCTAAGGCAAACATGAGGGATGGGACAACCGATGAGAGGATGATGCCCTCCACTTGCATGGGATACAGGCCCGCTTGTTGAAACAAACCGTTAAACAAAAGGCCATATTCATCTTCTGTCTGCTGTTTGTGGGTGGTGATGCGCCAATGATGGGTCAGTTTTTTATCTTGGTAAACCCCCAATACAATATTGGTATTGCCCACATCAATCACCAGTATCATCATTTCACCTCTTTTTCACATAAAAAAGAGAGAGCGACCCACCACTCTCTCCTTATTGTACACCGTCAACTGCACTGTTGAATCATTATTTTTCTTTTTTATCTCCCTCAGGAGCCTCTTGATCCTCGTGGGACGCATCCCCCTGAGCCCCTTGCTGCTCTGGAGGCGTATCGTCCTTTTTGGGCTGAATATGCACCTTGATGTCGTCTTTCGCGTGGGACGCCTCTGGCTGATCAGTTGATGGGGTCGATGTTTCCTTGTCTGAGGTTGAGGATGCTTGATCTCGGCTCTCTGCCTTTTTCTTCTCCAGACTGGAAAGCTTCCCTGTCTCAATCACTTCTTTGATTTCATCAGCCGTCAATGTTTCCACTTCTAACAAGGTTTGGGCCACTTGATCCAATTTTTCACGGTATTTCAAGAGCAGCTCTTTACAGCGCTCATACTGTTCCAAAACAATGCGGCGCACCTCTTTATCAATTTCATAAGCCACCTGTTCGGAATAATTACGCTCATGGCCAATATCCCGTCCTAAGAAAACTTGACCCTGGGATTCACCAAACTGCAGGGGGCCCAAACGGCTCATGCCAAACTCGGTCACCATGCGCCGGGCAAGGTTGGTCGCTTTGCGGAAATCATCGGTCGCCCCTACGCTCACTTCCCCAAAGACGATCTCTTCAGCCACCCTGCCCCCCAAAAGACCCGCGATCCGGTCTTTCAACTCCGGTTCCGTATAGATAAAGCGCTCCTCCTTAGGGATGGGCACCATATAACCGCCAGCCTGCCCCCTGGGCACGATGGTCACCTTGTGCACCAAGTCAGCATTGGGCAAAAAGTAACCGGCAATGGTATGGCCCGACTCGTGATAAGCCACAATGCGCCGTTCCTTTTCCGAGACGCGCCGGCTTCTTTTTTCCGTACCGGCAATGACGCGGTCGATGGCATCATCCACTTCTTTCATGTTGATCACTTTTTTATTGCGCCGGGCAGCAAGTAAGGCCGCTTCGTTCAGCAAGTTTTCCAGGTCGGCTCCAGCAAACCCTGGAGTCCGCTTGGCCACCACTTCCAAATCGACGTCATCGCCCAGCGGTTTATTGCGGGCGTGCACTTTCAATATATCCACCCGTCCCCGAATATCAGGCCGATCCACGGTAATCTGCCGGTCAAATCGGCCGGGACGAAGCAGAGCAGGGTCCAACACATCGGGCCGGTTGGTGGCCGCCATCACGATAATGCCTTCATTCGACTCAAACCCATCCATTTCCACCAAGAGCTGGTTTAAGGTTTGTTCCCGCTCATCATGGCCACCGCCCAGGCCCGCTCCCCTTTGACGGCCCACCGCATCAATCTCATCAATAAAAATAATACAGGGTGCATTTTTCTTGGCGTTTTCAAACAGATCGCGCACCCGGGAGGCACCCACGCCCACAAACATTTCAACGAAATCTGAACCGGAAATGCTGAAAAAAGGAACGCCCGCCTCTCCAGCCACCGCCCGGCCCAACAGCGTTTTCCCTGTTCCAGGCGGTCCCACCAACAACACGCCTTTCGGAATGCGAGCGCCCAGCTGGGAAAATTTGCGAGGATCTTTCAAAAAATGAACGATCTCTTCTAGCTCTGCCTTCTCTTCATCCGCACCGGCCACATCTTTGAAGGTGACTTTCTTTTTATCCTCTTGAATCAACTTGGCCTTGCTCTTGCCAAAATTCATCACTTTATTGCCGCCACCCTGGGCCTGGCTCATCAGGAAAAAGAAGAGGATAAAAATGAGCAAAAAGGGTAGGAAAGTGGTTAAGACCGTCAGCCAAATGGGGTCACCCGGAGCCGGTTCATAGGTGAGTTCCACATCAGCCGCATTGATTTGTTCTAAGATAGCGGCAAAGTTAAGTGGTGCATATGTAAAAAAACGGGTTGTCCCGCCAACTGCGTCCTTATATTCCCCTTCAATATGCCAAACGCCTTTGTGCGCTTGAACGTTAAGGCGGTCAATCCGTCCTTCTTCCAAATGCTGGATAAATTGGTGATAATCAATCTCCCTTGCTTCTTCCTGTGTATCGCTCAAGTAGCTAAAGAGACCGACAAAAACGAGTATAATAATTAAGTAAAAAAACGAATTGCGTAAAAAACGATTCATTCCTTACCTCCTCCCGAGGGTGCCAACACAGC
The DNA here is from genome assembly GCA_937927935.1 of uncultured Bacillaceae bacterium. Classification (GTDB taxonomy): domain Bacteria; phylum Bacillota; class Bacilli; order Caldalkalibacillales; family Caldalkalibacillaceae; genus CALFAC01. The sequence goes on along the minus strand of CALFAC010000136.1, from coordinate 43,245 downwards.
AAACAAACCATAACATATTGTATCATGTAACGATTACCCTCACAAGACATACACGTCCCGTTTAAGCACACCGATATAAGGGAGATTGCGATACTTTTCGGCATAATCGAGTCCATAGCCCACCACAAATTCGTCAGGCACTTCAAACCCTATCCAATCAGGCTTAAAGTCTACTTTCCGTCGCCGGGGTTTATCCAATAAAGTGACCACTTTAACGCTGGCCGCCTTGCGGTGTTGAAGCAGATCAACCAAATATTTTAAAGTTAAGCCGCTGTCAATAATATCTTCCACCACCAACACATGGCGTCCTTGCACCGAGGTGTTTAAATCCTTTATGATTTTCACTTCACCGGATGATTCGCTTCTGTTGCCATAACTGGAAACATCCATAAAGTCCATTTCCAATTCAATGTCCATCTGTTTGATGAGATCCGTCATAAAGAAAGCTGCCCCTTTAAGGACGCAGATAATCAAGGGATTTTTTCCCCGGTACTCCTCCGACAACAATTGAGCCAGCTCCTTCACTTTGCTGGCAATTTCTTCCTCTCCGATCAGTACCTCTTGAATATCCTCGTGCAATCATAAACCCTCCCTAAATTGAAACGTTACCGTATAGATTTCTTTTGTGCGGCTGGTAAGTCTGGTTCTATCCGCCTTGGCCAATCCCGGAATCCATAACAAACCCTTTTGGTCCGCTACCAGCGGCCACCAGGCCCGGGCCGGACGGGGAAGCTTATGATTGATAAACAGATCCTTCACCTTGCTGTGGCCTGAAAGGCCCGCCAATTTGATTTTGTCGCCTGGCCGCCTGTTGCGCACCATGAGAGGAAGATGAAGGGATTGCACATCCAAAGAGAGAGATGTGGTGAAAGGATCTTCCTTCCCCGTGTCCGACTTACACCTCGCTTCGCCTGGTGACCCTAGCGATTGATGCTCCACAATCACTTCAAAGGGTAAACCTGGCCAGCGGTAAACGCCTGGTTCCTTTAATTCATAGCAATAGGCTTCCCAGCCCTCAAGGGGGCGACCGCCCCCCTCGTTTTTCCGCTTCATGATTAGCATCCCATATTGCCGTTCAATCTGAACCCTATCGGGAAGGTGAAGCACTTGAGTCCCTTCCTCCGATTGAATAATATGTAACACGGCATCGATATGGACCTTACTTAACCGTTGGATGTCAAGCAGATAACTTAATAGTAGTAAAATCATTCTTCTTTGTAAAGCAAGAGGTTGACTGGCAAGCTTTGCCACCTGCAGGCGAACTTCTCCTTCTTTATATATTGGCTTAAGCTGCTCTAATCGCTCTTTAGCCAGCTCCGTTAAAAACTGGCTGTCCTCTGCCATGAGCCGGGTCATCTCCTGCACGCCAACGGCCAAATTGGGATTAAGCGCTTTCATTTTGGGAATAAGATGATGACGCACCCAGTTGCGCGTATAATCATCTTTTAGATTGGACTGATCCAACCGGGGATTGAGCTGATAATGCTGACAATACGCTTCAATCTGATCTTTGGTCAGGGCAAGCAGCGGACGGATCACTTCCAACGTGGAAGTGAGCGAGCGTTTGACCGGAATGCCGGCTAAACCATCCAGTCCCGCGCCTCTAATTAAGCGCATCAGCACGGTCTCCACCTGGTCATCAGCATGATGGGCCAGAGCCACTTTGCCACATCCCTGGCTCGTGGCCACCTCTTGAAAGAAAGCATAGCGACATTGACGGGCTGCCACCTGGATGGACAGTCCGTTGTGTCGGGCATGCTGAGCCACATCCACCTTTTGGGTGATGCAGGGAATTTCCCAGCGGGCACATTGGTCCCGCACAAACTCCTCTTCCTGATCCGCCTCTTTTCTCAGCTGATGATTTAAATGGGCCGCCACCAAAAAGAGCTTATATTTGGGGCGATAGCGTTTTAACCAATGCAACAGCAGCAAGGAGTCTGGCCCCCCGCTGACACCTACGACAACCCGGTCCCCTGGGGCCAAAAGCTTGTAAGAGGCAATCAATTTATGTATACGTTCATCTACCGTTTTTAAATTCATGGTCCTCACATCATTTTTTTCGTCGGGTTATAACACTTGATAAATTAAGTATAGTGCAGCCAAGAGAGAGAGAAAAGATGACAGGATGAGAAAGAGGATGATTTTAAACACCTTAACCAACAGCCGCCAACCTTTTTTAGGTTTGTTAGCCGTCGTGCGCCTGGACGGAGAGGTGTTACCTGGCTGACTGAAAGGGGCTCTTCGTGTTTTACCGGGGAATCTGTCTTTTTGCCAGGCTATAAACCAATCCTTTTTCATAGCCTGGGCCGATGGATAGCGTCCCAAAAAAGCATTTTTAAGAACGGTTCGGTAAGGGGTGAGCAAAGGTGTTCTTTCCATCTGATGGATAAAAGTGGTTAAGGGGTCTTGCTGTAGGGTGACGGGCTTTCCCTGAGCCATATGAAGAATCATTAAGGAAGTGCTAAACAGGTCGTACTCGGGGTTGGCTCTGCGGTCCCCCATTTGCCAATACCCCCGGTCGTAAAGTTCCGTATATTCTTTAACCGCCCGGCCGATGGGAGTCATTCCTCCAGCGTCAAACCAGACCAGCCGAGGAGGAGAACCGGTGACCAGCAAATGTTCCGGCTTAAGATCACCAAAAACATAGCCTCTCTTGTGCAGCTGGTCTAAAAACCCTAAAAGCTGCATCACCAAGACCGGGAGCCACTCTTCCCCTTGATTGCGTACATAGTGATGTACCGGCACCCCTTTGATCACATTCATAACATAAAAGGAGCGCACCCCCGATGGACTGACCCAATCATCCACATCATAAAGGGAAGGCCCAAGGACAGTGCCTTCGGCCTTCTGCAACAGCTTTAAGACATTAATTTCCGATGTAAGGGTAAAAGAGTCGTGGCCCACTTTTAAGGCGAAGTTCCGCTGGGCGTGGGAAACTTCATACACGATGCCCCCCGTGCCCCGCCCCAACTCCCGAAGGACGCGGTACTCCTTGCCCCGCCATTTGCCTCGAATCACCAGAGGCGGATTAGGCATATGAGGTGAACATCCCTTCGTCATCGTCAGCGAAAAGATTTTCAGGCAGGGAGCCCACCATGTAGCTCAACGCCTCCTCCAAAGCAGGGCCGGTGGGGGTGGTTCCCTGGGGAGAAAGGCGGCTAAAGGCTCTCTCCAGAGCGGTTAAATCGGTGGACCAGTCCATATGTTTATGCGCCGCGCTTTTTCGACCAGGGAAGGTCCATAAGGAAAAGCGGTTTTCCCCTATCCGGGAGCCCAGGGACAATTTTAGATCGCGCAAAGCTTGCACTACGGCGCCGATTTTGCTTTTCATGGAGGCGCTGGTATCTACCAGGATGAGCACCTCAAGGGCCATGGTTTCACTTAAGTTTTCCACCACTTCCACCACTTTGCTCCGCTTTTCAGGGGGCAAAGCATCGATCATCTGCTCAGGACCTAAAATATGGGTCAATTCTTTATTAACCACTTGCTGTATGGTTTGGGTCATGGCTTGCCGGGTGACCATCTGCACCGTTTTGGACAAGTCCCGGGCATAGACCACCTGGTGGATCCCCCCACCAGCCTGGGCGATTCTTTCCACCTCCTCTATACCGTGCTCCCCCAATTCCCCATGATCCAATATGCCGATCACATTAACGGTAATGTTATGCTCCCGGGCAACGGCGGCCGCCAGGGCCGGTTCTCTCCCCTCATTGGAGCAGCCGTCGGTGATGAGCAAAATCTGCCTCAGCGTTCCTGTGCTCATAAAAATCAACTCCTCCTTTTCACTTATTACCAGCATTAACCAAGGAGGAGTTCTTTCATACCTCTCTTAAAGAAACGGAAGAGGGCCGATCAATCCATCTCCTTAAATTTTTTAGGATCGACACCAGATTCATCTCTAGGTGGTTACGGCCAATTCCCGCTTGGTCCGGCGCAACTTTGGAATGTTGCTTAACGAGATGGTGGACCATTCTGGGGTATACCGTTCAATTTTGGCCACCACCACGGTCATATCATCTTTAATTTCTCCCTGATGGAAACGGATCACCTTCTCCAAGAGGAGATCGGCCACTTCCTGGGGATCGGTGGTCTTAATCTCCATAATTAACCGCTTCATCCACATCTCCTTGTTTTCAATATGGCGGGGAGCTTCATAAAGGCCATCCGTCATCATGATGAGAAGATCGCCCGCCTTCAGCTGCTCGCTCACCACGTCAATCTCAATCTCCTGCAAGATGCCGATGGGCAAATTGTTGGCGCTCACGGTAAGGCACTTGTCTCCCCGCTTAATAAAACTGGGGGTGGAGCCAATTTTCAGAAATTTGGTCTTGGCTGTCTGCAAATCAATAATGGCCAAATCCAGGGTGGAAAAAATCTCTTCCGGAGAACGGAGCGCCAAGACGGAGTTGATCGATTTGATGGCCACCGTCTCCTCAATGCCTGATTGTAAGATGGATTGTAACAGATTTAAAGTCTCTTTACTCTCCTGATGGGCCCGGTGACCGTTGCCCATCCCGTCGGCAATGGCCAGCGCTTGCTTCCCTGGACCAAGCTGCATGGTGTTAAAACTATCGCCGGAAAGGAGCCCCCCTCCTTTGGCTGCGGCCGCCACCCCTGTGGTCAGTTTAAAGCGCTTGGCTGAAACCAGCCTCACCCGGCTAAACCCGCCCCGCTCAAAGTGGCTCTCCTCTTTATCCACCATGATGGGCTCGCCAATAATGCCGGTGAGGACCGGTACCACAATTTTTTCACATTCCTCCCGACCAAATTTAAGGGGTAAAGCCAGTTCAATATCAACACTGCCCTCATCCAGAGCATGAATTTTCACTTCCTGAATCGCCAGCCCCACCTCTTCCAAGGCATCCAGAACCAACTGTTCCTGGATGTGATGGCTCTCCCCTTCCCGCTGAATCTCCCAGGCGAAATTGTTCATCACCCGGGAAAGGCCGGAAAGCTGATCCGCCACCAGTCTCCGGGATTCCTGGCACTGCCGCTTAAAACGAAGGTGGGCCTGGTATTTTTCCACTTGGGCATTGACCAACTCCACCACTTTTTCACTGCGCACACAATGGGAGGCTAAGCGCTCAGCCAGATCAGGAGAAAGTTGCCCCTTTTCTTTCGTCTCCTTCACCAGCTCCTCCATCAAAGCGTAGGTGGTGTGAAACTTGTTCTGCCAACAGTACTCTTTTTTAAAACAAATCTGACAGCTGTTTTCCGTTACTTTGCTAAGGAGAAGATCCACATAACTCTCCTCTCCTTCCTCCTCTGCCGCTGAATAAGCGAAACTGGCGGCCAGCTGTTGGAACAGATCGGCAAACTGGCGTACTTTGTTCACCGTTACATCCCGCAGATGTTTCATGTAATTTTGCTCCAGTTCCTCATGCTCAACGGTGCCCGGAATATATTGGGCGATCCGGGTAAAAATGGAGCGAGGCGTAAAGAGAAAGAGAACAATGGCCACCCCGGTTTCATACAGTCCGCTTACAAGCAAGGGTTCCCCTTGGTAAAAACCCATCAATAAGGTGCCAACCACAAGCCCCAGGGCCACCCCAATCTTTTTCCCTTCCTTCAACAGTCCACCTAAAAGGCCGCTGAAGGCAAGCAGGCTGATGGCCAGCATAGAACCCATCTGGGCCAAACTCAGGATGATGCCTGTCACCACCCCCACCGCCGCGGCAATAGCTCCTCCTGCAGCCAAGGCAAAAACCAGCACAATGTAGCGAGCAAAGACCTGATCAATGGCCACCTCCTCAATCACCCAGCCTGCCGTGCCGGTCATCAAGGAGGCCAGCAAAATAATTAAACAGACCAGCTCTTCATTTTTTAACGTCCCCTTTTGCCTTCGTTGGGTTAAGATGGGCAAACATTGCATAAAAATCAGAGTAAGCACCAAACTTAAAGCCGCCTCCACCCCAGCCATTAAAACCGCATACGTGGACCAATTTTGAACATAGGCGATGCTTAAGGCGCCTAACAAGACCGCGCTAAACACGGTGATGGGGGCGTAAGTCATGGTTCCCCGTTGCCAGCGGTCAAACAGCTTGTGTAAGAGGAGGAAGAAGATTAAGGCAGCTATCAATTTAAACGGTTGCCCCTGTTCATGAATCAGGGTGCCTCCCAAAACGGCCGCCACCGCCCAAAAGAGACGATCCCGGCGCAGATGATAGACCACCGCCACAAAGGGAAGAGCAAAGGGATGCAACCCACCGATGATGAGGGCTCGTCCCAACAGAAAGCCCATGACCACAATCAAAAATAGATCTACCCGTTTAAGCACCTCCTGCTTTAGCCGACTCCATTGCCGTACCCAGCTTGTCCACCACCTTTTTTCCTGCTCATGAACCACTACATTCTCGGAACCAACCATGTTCCACTTTGCCATTTGCGATCCACCACCCCTAATGTTTGGTGCCCTCCATTATAGTCGGGTTGTTCTAATAATTTTGTCAAATTAGGTGGGGACGATCTAAAAAAAGCTCGACATAATTCCAAGGGAAAATGGTTAAATGGAATTTATGTCGGATAACTAAAAAAGCCGTCTCCTTACCGTGAGACAGCTTTTCATTAACGGCTATAGACGCCTATCCATTTAAGTCATCCTCTATCTGAAGCGATCCTCTATCGTAACCTCTTAACCTTTCGTTACCCTCGTCGAGACCCCCTGCCTCCTCGTTTATCCATTTGGCGCTTAAGGGACATCAGTCTGTCTTCGCTTTCTCTTAAAAATTTGGAAATTTTGTCTTCCAAGTTGTCTTTGCGTCGAGAAAACCTGGGCTTGACATTTTCTTCCTGGGCTTGTTTTATGGATAGCCCAATTTTGCCATTTTCCTCAACATTGATCACTTTAACCGTCACAATGTCGTTCACTTTTAAAAAATCATTGATATCTTTCACATACTGATTGGCAATTTCGCTGATGTGGACCAAACCGGTAACACCGTCAGACAGTTCAACAAAAGCGCCAAAATGGGTGATCCCGGTTACCTTCCCCTCCAGCTTATTGCCCACTTCCACTGCTGACATGTAAGACATGTTCCTCCTTAGTGCTTTAGCAAAAATGATTAATAATTATAGTATATTATACCCGAATGGGAAAAAAGGTGTCAAACAAGTCGGTGTTCCTACTCCACCACTTTAAACAGCGTTTCCCCTTCTCGAGAAAGAAAGTAGTCCCGGCGAGCAATTTCGGCAATATATTCCAGATCATGGAGACGCTCTTTTTCCAAAAGCAATTCCTCTTGTTCCCGTTTAGCCTGCTGTACTTTTTGCTCCAGCTCGGCCAAGTTCGCTTCCATCTTGGCCAACTTTTGTTCCTGCTCCCACCAGGTCTTACCCGCCCAGGTGAGAAACAGAAGCAAGCCGATCCCAAGGATCAGCATGAGGAGTCGACTCCCTCGCCTGTGCTGAGGGTGAGGCTGTGGGTTTTCCATTGAAGAGGCGGATGACGAACCGATCGTGGCCTTCCGTTGGGAATGCATCATGTAAGCCATAACTGTTCTTCGATCCCTTCCTATTTTTTTCTTTTGAATCTATTCGCCACCCGCTTGAGAAATCCTTTTTTTCCCTCTTTATTTTTATTTTCTCTCCGTTTGGTGAGCCATGTCACAACAGGGCTGATCAACCATTTGCCAAGGCCGACCAGAAGCGTGCCGCAAAATAGCAGTACCGAAAACGCCATTTTAAAAATGAGTTGAATCGGCCAAAAGATGAGCTTTGTGACCAGAAAGGAGATCCCGCGATACAAGGCAGCCAAAGCGCCTAAGAACCCGTTTAAAACCTTCAGGTAGAGGGCAGCAAACAAGCTTCTGTACAGGAGATACCCACAGGCCAAAGCGACCAACACCGAAAAGCGCATTTGGCCTTGATTGACGGCTTGCAACCATAGAAAAACTAAAACGGCGTTGATCACCCAAAACAGAAGATCTTCAATGGTTTTCAACCAAGACGCTGCCCCTGGGCCCCTTAAGCGATAAAATGTATCAAATATAGCCCCCAAATAGATCCCGGCCAGCAGCATATGGACCAGGGTTAAAAACTGGGTGGAGAGGCTCACTTGAATAACTTGCTAAAGAGTCCTTTAGCTTTCTCCCCATGGCCATGATCGACATAAACAATTTCAAATACCAATCCTTCAATGGAAACCAAGCCCCGTTCCACGCTTAAATTTTTCATATGCAAATTTTGGCCGCGAATGGCTAAAAAACCCGCCTCTGTCTCCAGCAGAAATTCCTCACTGTCAAAACTGTCCACATTGATCACACCGGTTAAATCAAGCTGTTTGCGGTTAACCATTTTTAATTCATGATGCTTATGTTCGCCTCGATTCGGTTGGACTGGATCAAGCATTTCACTTCCCTCCCTTGACCCGGCAACGGTTTTTAGGCCTGTCTATAGTACAAGATATGGCCCCCCTGTAAAAATTAGAACTGATTAAAACCAAAATAAAAAACCCGGATCCATTAGTCCGGGTCTGAATGCTCGATGCGCTCATCTTTGAGCACAGTATATAATTGGCCAGCCTCCTCTTTGCGAGGCGACTCGGCTAAATGATTAACTTGTACGGTCAGTTCTCTCTGACCGTATCGAATCACCAGCTGGTCACCCACAGCCACTTGCGTTCCAGCCTTGGCCGTGCGGCCATTGACTGCCACTCGTCCTTGATCACACATCGTTTTCGCCAATGTGCGCCGCTTGACCAACCGGGCAGCTTTTAAATATTTATCCAGTCTCATCGCTTACTGATGGACTATTTCACCGCTTCTTTCAATTTATTTCCAGCCTTGAAGGCAGGCACGACCGTTTCTGGAATGTTGATGGTTTCTCCAGTTTGAGGGTTGCGGCCTGTCCGGCTGGACCGTTTGCGGGTTTCAAAGGTGCCAAAGCCGACAAACTGCACCTTTTCCCCCGCTGCTAAAGCGTTGGTGATTTCATCCAGCAGATTGTTTATCACTAACTCCACATCTTTTTTGGTTAAGCCGCTTTTTTCGGCAATGTTAGCAACCAGTTGATTTTTGTTCATTGTATTAACCTCCCTTTTCATCTATTTCTTATTTCGTCCTTTATTTCAATTTTCCTGCCTTCTTTACAAAAAAATATAAAAATCCAGCCCTGTTTTATGCTATTTTTCCTCCCCTTTTTCCTCTTGCTTCACTCGCTGCCAAATCTCTTTCACACCCTCCTCATCTTTAATCTGTCCTTTCAGAGGCCCAAACACATGGGGATGACGCCGAATCATCTTTTCATTTAAGGCTTCCAAAACGTCCTCCATGTTGAAATGACCCGCCTCCTCAGCAATTTGGGCGTGGAGAAAAACCTGCAACAGCAGATCGCCCAATTCCTCCTTCAAATGCTCCGGATCCCCCTGATCGATGGCGGCCAACACCTCCTGGGCCTCTTCCAAAACATATTTGCGCAAAGATTGATGCGTTTGTTTGCGATCCCAGGGACATCCTTCCGGTCCCCTTAGCGTTCTAAAAATAGCTCTGGATTGAAAATACCAGCGGTTGAGAACCGCTTCATCGCTGGCCGGAGGAACATAGACACAGGTGAGGTTGTCGGTGGTTACCACCCGGTCCAGCTCATATAAAGGCAGGGGGCGAATCACTTCCTTGGAGGCGACGCCCACGGCCTGGGCTAAGACGACCTCATATTCATCGGGGTAAAGCTCCATTAAAGTGAGTTTAACGTCAGAAGCCACAAAACGGTCATACACCTGGGTGATAATATGGTGCGTGGTGGGATTAAGCTGTTCCACTTTGAGGGCGGTGCCATCCAAAATGAGGCAGCCGTCATTGGGATCAAGCTGTAAACGCGCAAACAAAGGGTCCAGGAAACTTTGCCCTCCCTCTATGCGCACTTCCACGCGCCCTTTTTTTCCTTCCTCGATCAACATGCGTACCGTTTGTTCCGCCACCAAGGGATGGCCGGGCACCGCATAATAGATCGTCCCTTCCTCTTCTGCTTTAGCCAGTAAAAAGGAGACAATCTTGGCATACACCTGTTGAAAGTCTGTCTCCTCTTCGTAGATGTGATCGAAAGAAACAATGGCAACCCCTTCCGCCAGCAGCTCGTCCACCACAGGATGCTGCTTGGTTCGCACATAAAGGGGATGGGCGCTTTTGATCTGCTGATAGACACCCAGGGTAAGATCCCTTTTTGTTCCTGGGCCGAGGCCCATGACATGGATCACCGCCATCATCATCTCTCCTTGCGGATAATCTTCAATTTTTCCAGGAGCCTAATGAGTCGCTCCCCTCGGGGAAGTATGGCCAGTTCCTGACGGGTAATCATGTTGAAGCGAAGTAAAAAGAGAGCGTAAACAAAAACACCTACCGGAATCGATAAAAGGGTCACTGCCAAATTTAACAGGCGCTCGTGACCAATCAGCCCATCTAGCGCCACGAAGAGGCTCCCCTTAACCATCCATACCACCGCTCCCATGATCAGGACCGCCACCGCGGGGCGCGACACAGCCTGCCCGGTGATCCTGGGCAGAGGCAACATCCGCCTTAAGGTGCGGATGTTTAGGCTGGCGGCGGTAAAGTATCCGACCACCGACGCCAAGGCGGCGCCGGTGATGCCGAAAAAGGGGAGCAAGGCAATATTTAGGATGGATTTAACGCCTACACCAATAAAAAGGTGGCGGGCCGGCAGGGTGACATAACCCATGCCTTGCAGCACCGCTCCTGAGGTCATGGACAAGGTGGAAAAAATGGTGACAAAAGCTAAAACACTGATGGTGGTGCTGCCGGCGTCCGTAATATAAAACATGACGTTGATGGGGCGCGCCAATACGGCCAAGCCGACAGCGGCTCCTAAACCCACCAAAAAAGTAACCTTTAAGGCGACTTGCGTTCGGCTGACGATCTGCCGCACCTTGTTTTGGGCTTTCGCTTCAGAGATGGAGGGGACCAAAGCCAAGGACAAGGCGGTGGCAAAGAAAGCGGCAAACTGAACCAAGGGATGCCCCCGGGCATACACCCCCCGCTCATTTTTGGCCAGTTCGTGCTCCCACCCGGAAAGGGTGAGCATATGGGGGATGGTGAGGCTGTCCATCAGCTGAAAGAGGGGTAAAACCAGGGCCCCCAAACTGATGGGCACAGCGTAGGCCACAATTTTGCGGATAATGGTCCAGTAACCCACCGCCTGATAGGACGGGACCATATCCCCCGCTTCACTAGCAGGCTGCTCAACTGTGGCGGCCACCTCACTCTTTTTATTTTTTCTCCAATAGATCAATAGCACCACCAAGGCGGCCACCGCACCAGTAAAGGCGCCAAACACGGCGCCGGCGCCAGCATGGTAAGCGTCATACTGGTTGGAGATCAGCCAGTAGCTGAGCCAAATAATGGTGGCCACCCGAACGATCTGTTCCACCACCTGGGAGACGGCGGTAGGCACCATATTTTGATGTCCCTGAAAATAGCCCCGGATGGCAGCCATCACCGGGACCACCAGCAAGGCAAAGGAGACGCTTTGAATAGCCAGCGTGAGTTGAGGATCATACAGGATGGCGGCCACCAGGGGTGCGCCCAAAAAAAGGGCCGAAAAAAACAAAAAGCCCGTTAATGTGAGCAACAAGGCGGCCGCTTTAAACACTTTGCGGGCCCCTGCGTGATCCTGAAAAGCAAGTCTTTCGGCCACCAGCTTAGAGATGGCCACGGGGACACCGGCCGTGGCCAAAGTAAGCAAAATCATATAGATGGGATACACTTGTTCATAAACGTAAAACCCCATATCTTGAGTGATGTTTTGATACGGGATTTTATAGATCACACCTAAAAGTTTTGATAAAAAGGCGGCCAGGGCCAAAACAAAAGTGCCTTTCATCAACTGTTGTATCGGATTAGGCCCGCTCATGGGCAAACTCCTCTCGCCTTTTTCTGCTGTCCACATTATAACACAAACCAATTTTCTCCATTCCTGTTTATTTTGGCCCTTCCTTCATTTTCCTGTCGCCTATAAAAAAAAAGACTGCTGAACGAGTCAACAGTCTTATTGTTCCATTTGTTTGGCTAAAAAGCCGGCGGCCGTTTCAGCCAGTTTGACCTCCACTTCTCCCATGGAGACGCCTTCTTTTGTGTTGAGCAAAATGACGGCACCGATCGGGTCTCCACCCGCCACAATGGGGGCGATGCAAAAGGAGGCGTACTGCTCCTGCATATCTTTACACAACTCATAGGTGCCTGAGGTATTTTGAACAATGGTGCGTCTGTCGTGCATGCTGGATTCCACGATGTCGCCGATCGTCTTGTCCATATACGTTTTTTTGGAAGCCCCCGAAACGGCGATGATGGAATCCCGGTCGGAGATCAGGGTGATATGGTTTAAGCTTTCATACAGGGAATCAGCATATTCCTGAGCAAAATCACCCAGCTCCCCGATGGGGGAATATTTTTTGAGAATCACTTCCCCTTCTCGATCGACAAATATCTCTAGGGGATCACCTTCCCGAATGCGAAGCGTCCGACGAATTTCCTTCGGAATAACCACTCTGCCCAGATCATCTATGCGACGTACAATTCCAGTTGCTTTCATAACCTTGACGCCCTCTCTTTCTGTTAGGATGCCTCTTGATGTTTAGTTGCTTTTAAAGTAAAAGATAACTTTTCCATATTATTTGTTAAAAGGCTAATCCTATACATTTTGCCAAAAGAAAAAGGGACGATGAAGGTGAGGTTCATGATGGCGCCGCAAGACAAGACGGGCTACAAAGCCTTACTTTGGCCAGCATCTGCTGTGGCAGAGCCTGCGTCGTGACGCTCTTCCTCCTTAAAAATGTGACCCTCCACCAGTTGGGTCAAAAGTTCAATCACCATCTCTAGCCACTCGTTCTCCTCCATCCCCTTCACTTTAATGGACAACCCGATTTGCAGATCGGAAATGAGCCCCACTTTACGCCCGTAGGCGCTGACCAGCTGAAACAGGCGGCTGCCGTTAATTTTGTTGGATTGAGAAGGATGGAACAAAAGTTTTAAGACATCATTTTTTAAGGTGATGGTGTTCATTTTCAGCTGCTTGGCCAAAGATTTGATCCGAGCCAAATTTAACAGCCGGTGAACCGGATCGGGCAGAGGACCAAAACGATCCTCAAATTCATCTTCCAGCTCCTTAATCTCATCCAGCGTCAGGGCCAAGGCCACTTTTTTGTACATTTCAATCTTTTGCTTGCCATCCTCAACGTATTCCGTGGGGATATAGGCGTCCACATGCACATCCATCTCCAACTCTACAGGGGTTTCTTCCGGTTTTTCCCCTTTTAAGTTTTGAATCGCCTCTTTCAACATTTGGGTATACAAGTCGAAGCCCACGGAATTGATAAAGCCGTGTTGCTCGGCTCCCAACAGGTTACCTGCTCCCCGAATGGCCAAGTCCCGCATGGCAATTTTAAAACCGGAGCCCAACTCCGTAAATTCTTTAATGGCTTCCAAACGTTTTTCCGCCACTTCCGACAAAGCCTTGCCCCGCTGATAGGTAAAGTAGGCATAGGCGGTCCGGTTGGAGCGACCCACGCGCCCCCTGAGCTGGTACAGCTGGGAGAGGCCCATTTTATCCGCATCATACACAATCAATGTGTTCACGTTGGGAATATCCATCCCCGTCTCAATGATGGTGGTGCTAACCAATACATCATATTCGCCATCCAGAAAATCAAGCATGATGGCTTCCAGCTCCGTCTCCTTCATCTGGCCATGGGCCACCGCCACCCGAGCATCAGGCACCAGCGCTCGGATCTCTTCCGCTTTGCGTTCAATGCCCTGCACATAGTTATAGACAAAATACACCTGTCCACCCCGGGCCAACTCCCGTTCAATCGCTTCCCGCACCACGACACCCTGATATTCCAAAACATATGTTTGGACCGGGAAGCGGTTTTCAGGTGGGGTCTCTATAACTGATAAGTCGCGCACGCCCAGCATGGACATATGCAGGGTGCGGGGGATGGGAGTGGCTGTCAAGGTTAACACATCCACATTGGCCTTCAGCTGCTTAATTTTTTCCTTATGGGTGACGCCAAAGCGCTGCTCCTCATCCACAATCAAGAGACCTAAATCTTTAAATTTCACATCTTTGGAAAGAAGACGGTGGGTGCCAATCACAATGTCCACCAAGCCGCTGTTCACCTTTTTGACGGTAGCGTTCTGCTCTTTTCTGGTGCGAAAACGGCTGAGTACATCGATTTCCACTGGAAACTCATGGAAACGTTCCTTAAATGTTTCATAATGCTGCTGGGCCAAAATGGTGGTGGGCACCAGCACCGCCACCTGCTTGCCATCCATCACCGCTTTAAAGGCAGCCCGAATGGCCACCTCCGTTTTACCGTAGCCCACATCCCCGCACAGCAGGCGGTCCATAGGGCGGGGTTTTTCCATATCCCGCTTGATCTCTTCGATGGCCCGCTTCTGGTCTGGCGTCTCTTCATAGGGGAAGAGAGAGTCAAATTCCCGATGAATTTCCGTATCGGGGCTGAACGCATAGCCTGGCGTCGCTTCCCGCTTGGCATACAGTTTGATCAAATGCTCGGCAATATCTTGCACGGATGAACGCACCCGGGCCTTCACCCGTTTCCACTCGTTGCCCCCCAATTGATACAGTTTGGGTTCTTTATCCTCGCTGCCCAAATACTTTTGAACCTGATCAATATTGTCCACCGGCACATACAATTTATCGTTACCCGCATACTGAATATGCAGATAATCTTTGTGGGCCCCATTAATTTCCAACGTTTTGATGCCCAAATAACGACCGATGCCGTGATTCACATGGACCACATAATCGCCTTCCTGCAGGTCGGTGTAACTTTTGATCCGCTCGGCATTGGCCATCTGGGTTTGGGCCTTTGTTTTCCGCTTTTTCTGCTGGGTAAACAGCTCGCTTTCCGTCACCACAGCCAGCCGGTAGGTGGGCAGTTCAAAGCCTGAGGCGAGGCGGCCTACCGCCACCACGGGAACGCTGCCCGATAAAGTGTCACCCTCTTGCTCCATCTTGCGGGCTTCAATATTAAAGTCGTCTAAGATGCGCAGCATGCGCTCCTGCCTTTCTTTATCCCCAGCCAAAAAAACAAGGCGATACCCGTTTTTGTGCCACCGTTCAATCTCAGTTTTTAAGACAGGGAACTGGCCGTGAAAGTTTTGCATGGGCTTGGAGGTGAAGTGGACGATGTTTTCGGGCTGGGCATGGGGAATTTGCCGCAAGAAGAGGGAAAGATAGATGATGGGCTTTTTAACCCTTTCCTTCCACGTTTCCAAGGGAACAGAGGTGGTCATCTCCGGCAAAAACTCTCCCGCTTGCAACATGGAGTCCAGCCATTCCTGCTCTTCCCGCTTAAATCCTGTTTCCGCCTCTGCCAAGCGGGTGGGCTCATCCAAGATCACAATGGAGCCGGGTTCAAAATAATCGACCAAGGTGGTCCGCTGGCCGTAAAAAAAAGATATATACTTGTAGATGCCTTGAAAGAGCGTCTTTTGATGCAGCTGTTCCAAGTCGAAGCCGATCTGCTCATTTAATCTAGCTTTAATGTCCGGATCTCTGGTTTTGGCCAGCTGACGGGCCAGGGCTTGTTCCACCTGCTGGGCGCCCCAGCGAAAATGTTCTTCAAACAGCACCCATTCCACAGCCGGCCCCACCGTCACTTGATCAAGTTCGTCCTCAGAACGCTGAGTTTCGGGATTAAACAGGCGTATGGACTCTATCTCTATATCAAAAAGTTCCAGGCGGACCGGATCTCCGCCAGGAGGATAGATATCCACGATGCCGCCCCGAATGCTATATTCGCCTTCTGACTCTACCATTTCCACCCGCTTGTAGCCCATGATCAATAGTTTTTCCTTAAGCGCATCCAGATCCACTTCATTTCCCGGCGCAAACGACAATTGGGCCCGCTCCCAAACCGAGGGAGGGGGCAACAAACGTTTAGCCCCAGACAAAGGGGCCACCACAATCACTTTTTCCCGAGCGATCAATTTATTTAAAGCGACCAGCCGCTGTCGTTTAAATTCAGGGCTGGCCGCAGCAATTTCGGAAGCGATTAATTCATTGACGGGAAAGAGAAAAACGTGCTCTTCATCCAGCCATTCTATTAAATCCTCATAAATCTTTTGAGCCTGGTGCAGGTTATGGGTCACAATCAGTTGGGATGTGTGATGCGCTTTATACAGGGCGCTCATGAAGAGGGTTCGGGATGAACCGTTTAACCCTGTGACCAGCTGTTCTTTAATGCCGCTGGCCACCGCTTTAGAAATGTTTTGAAATTCGTTTCCCTGACTAAAAATCTGAATCAGCTCGTTCATTTCGTCCTCCTCTCCGTTCCCCATAAGGGACCGTCCAGCCAATCAATCTTAAGTGCGCTACTGGGAGCGCTACTGATGTATCTTATGCAAAAGTACCCATTCAGGATTACGCTCGATGCTTTCCTGACAATGTTCACATGTGACCTGAGCCACAATATCGCCGCTTTCACTGTATCGCAATATATCTTTCCGTTCTTCAGGGGTTAAGGTGTGAAAGCCCAGTTCCTGTTCCGAAACCGGAGCATTAATTTCCCCCAGCTTCATTCCGCAATAGCGACAGACGTAACAGATGGCCATAATGATCCTCCTGATATCACCAACTTTTTTAATAGTATGCCTCCTTTTTGGGCAAATCATTCCCGTGGTGGATCAGGCGGATCAGCCAGGCTGGCCACTCCATCGGCGTTAACTGGAAGCGGCTTGATTATATTTATTCATCAACCGGTTAAAATCATGCCCGGCAATATACTGGGCCACCGCTTCGCCTGCCGTTTTGATCACTTCATCCAGCCGGCTTTTTTCCTGAGCGGTAAAAGGGGAAAGCACATGTCGCGTCACATCCCCATCGACTGGCCGGCCAATTCCCACTTTAAGACGTTTAAAGTGTTCTTCACCCAGCGTATCAAGGATGGAACGGATGCCATTATGGCCGCCATGCCCCCCTTTTAAACGCAACCTTAAGCGGCCAAAGGGCAGATCTAAGTCGTCATAAATCACCAAGAGGTTTTCAAGGGGACACGACCAGTACCGAACTGCTTCAGCCACAGCTAAGCCGCTAAGATTCATAAACGTGAGGGGCTTAAGCAAAATGATCTTCTCTCCCGAATGGGAAAGTTCCGCTACCATGCTTTTTCCTTTTTCCCGCCAACGGGCTTCAAACTGCCTGGCCGCTTCATCAATTACCATGAAACCAATGTTGTGCCGGGTCTCTTGATAACGATCCCCGGGATTTCCCAAGCCAACCACCAGTCTCAACGCCTCACCTCCCCAAGCGCTTTAGGCGCAACCGAAAACGGTTACGCCTGTGTCCACAGATTAAACATCACTCTTTTTATCAATTGTACTCTTCTTATTCAATTGTTTCCTTCGTTTGCCAACTGCCACCCTTTCCATGATGCTACCCGCCGTCAAAATTATGTAAACAGACGGCTGACTGAAAGTTGTTCGTGCACCCGGATGATCGCTTCGCTCAACAGAGGAGCAACTGAAAGCACCTTGATCTTATCCAGTCGCTTTTCAGGAGCTAAAGCAATGGTGTCCGTCACCACCAATTCCTTGAGGGAAGAGGCAGCGATGCGCTCAATGGCTGGCCCGGATAAAACGGGATGGGTACAGCAGGCATACACCTCTTTGGCCCCATTTTCCAACAGGGCGTTGGCTGCCAGCGTAATCGTTCCAGCCGTATCAATAATATCATCGATCAAAATGCAGGTTTTCCCCTCAATGGCCCCCACGATGTTCATCACTTCGGCCACATTGGGTCTGGGCCGCCTTTTATCAATAATGGCAATGGGGGCTTTTAAGCGCTCAGCCAATCTTCTGGCCCGGGTCACCCCACCATGGTCAGGGGAGACCACCACCACATCTTCCAGCTCTTTTTCCAGAAAATATTCAGTCAGAATGGGGACCCCCAACAGATGGTCAACAGGAATGTCAAAAAATCCCTGAATCTGAGTGGCGTGCAAATCCATGGTGATCAGCCGGGAGGCGCCAGCCGTTTCAATCAGGTTGGCCACCAGCTTGGCGGTGATGGGGTCTCTCGCCCGCGCTTTCCGGTCTTGGCGGGCATAGCCGTAATAAGGGATCACACAATTGATGCTTTTCGCTGAGGCCCGCTTTAAAGCATCCACCATGACCAAAAGCTCCATCAAATGTTCATTAACAGGTTCGCTGGTGGACTGAATTACAAACACATCTGCGCCACGGACGCTCTCATTGATATGGATCTGAATTTCGCCATCGCTAAACCGGGAAACATTTGCCTTTCCCAAGGTTACGCCGATATGGCGACAGATGGATTCAGCTAAAGCAGGATTGGAATTGCAGGTAAACACCTTTAGTTTCGGGTCGCGGTAATATGCCATCATCGTTTCCCTTAAACCTCCAAAGTGTATAGTGAAGTGTCTAACAAAATGATTGCCAGTAGACCTTATTCTTTGTTCTCTTTTTTCCAGCGTTTCAAGACATAATCTTCCTTGATGGTTTCCCTCTGGCGAGCTATGGCCAGGCTATTGGCAGGCACAGGACAGGTGATGGTGGAGCCTGCCGCAATATAAGCATTTTGGCCAACCGTCACGGGAGCAACCAAGTTCACATTGCATCCGATAAAACTGTGATCAGCCACAATCGTGCGATGTTTCTGTTTTCCGTCATAGTTCACCGTTATGGAACCGCAACCCCAATTTACCTGGCGGCCGATATCAGCGTCACCCACATAACTCAAATGGGGGATTTTAGACTCATCACCGATGCGACTGTTTTTAATTTCCACAAAGTGACCGATGCGGCAGTTATCTCCTATAACCGCACCTGGTCTTAAGTAGGCGTAAGGTCCCACGGTGGTTTTAGCGCCAATGACCGCTTGGCGCCCTTCAGATTGAATCACGTGAGCCCCGGAGCCAACCTCTGTATCCACGAGGCGGGTAAAAGGACCGATTTGACAGTCGTCACCAATCACCGTGCGACCGGTCAAGATCGTACCCGGATAAATAATGGTATCTTGGCCAATTTGCACATCGGGATCAATATAGGTCTGCTCAGGATCGACGAGCGTAACCCCGTTGCGCATATGAAATTCATTGATGCGCCGCCGCATCAACCGTTCCGCCTGGGCCAGGGCGACGCGGTCATTGACACCCATCACTTCATCCACATCAGACACCGTATAGGCAGCCACAGCCTCTCCCTGTTGACGTAGAACCTCAATGCAGTCGGTCAGATAGTATTCCCCCTGGGCATTTTGATTGGTAATTTGTCCCAGGGCAGCCACCAACTTTTTCGTGTCAAAACAATAGATGCCGGCATTGATTTCCTTAACCTGCAGCTCATCTGGATCGGCATCTTTTTGCTCCACTATTTTTTTAACCAGGCCATCTTTATCCCGAATAATCCGGCCATAACCAAAAGGATCATCCACAACCGCCGTTAAGATTGTCACGGCTGCTTGCGCCTTAAGGTGCATGGCCAGTAAGTTTTTGAGCGTCTCTCCGCCAATCAGAGGGGTATCTCCAGCCAGGATTAAAGTTTCACCTGTACGTTCTTTTAAATATTCTTTGGCCATCATCACCGCATGGCCGGTCCCCAGCTGCTCTTCTTGCCGCACATAAGTATACCTGTCGCCCAATTCAGCCTCCACTTGTTCTGCACCAAATCCGGTCACCACATAGATCTCTTTGGCAGCCACTACCTGCTCCACCGCTTTCAGCACGTGTTTCACCATCGCTTGACCACACAGGGGGTGGAGCACCTTGGGCCGCTTGGACTTCATGCGCGTCCCCTTGCCTGCCGCTAAAACCACCGCGCTTGCGCTACTCATGACTTCCCTCCGTCCTTAAAAGAGCCGTTCTCTAACATATCTGATATGACTATAGCTTAATCCTGCCCCATTTTCAAGAAAGCATTTGCTCTTCCTGTGAAGCCTTAAAGCTCCTTCTAAAATAAAAACTAAAATAAAAAAGAAGACCTAACATTTCTGTCAGATCTTCTTATTGATGCCGGGGGGCAAAACAGAGCCGTTCCATTTAGGATGCGCCTGCTCCCATCTCTTCTTTGTCGCTTTCGCTTTGGGCTTCATACTCAGCCAGCACCGCTTTCTGTATCTTTTCGCGAGTGGCTGAGGAAATGGGGTGAGCGATGTCTCGAAATTCGCCATCGGGCGTTCTTTTGGAAGGCATAGCCACAAACATGCCATTATTTCCGTCGATCACACGGATATCATGGACAACAAACTCATTGTCAATGGTGATTGAAGCGATTGCCCGCATGCGACCCTCCGTGTGTACTCTACGCAATCTTACATCTGTCACTTCCATGTGAAGCACCACCTTCTTTCAAAATTTCGTAAAAGATTGTTTATTTATACTTCAACATAGGGGCAGAAAAATCCTGCTATTCTCCTATAAATTTTTAAATTTTTTTACGTTTATGAGCCGTTTTTCGTCACAGATCCCACCAAGAAAAAAACCCGAACGCACCAGCGTCATTCGGGCAGTTGATGTTTATATTTTTATTTGGGGAGATAAGCGACACATTCAATTTCCACCAGTACATCCTTAGGCAGGCGGGCCACTTGTACGCAGGAGCGGGCCGGTTGATGCTCGCTAAAAAACTGGCCATAAATTTGATTCATTTGATCAAATTGATTCAGATCGGTAAGAAAAACAGTAGTTTTCACCACATTATGTAAAGAGCCTCCTGCCGCTTTTAACACCGCTTCCAAATTGTTTAACACTTGGCGGGTCTGTTCCTGGATATCTCCTTTGACCAGCTGTCCATCAGGGGTGAGAGGAATTTGACCGGAGGTATACACCCAAGGACCTACTTTGATGGCTTGGGCGTAAGGGCCAATCGCTTTTGGGGCTTGTTCCGTCTGAATCGGCTGCAGATTATCCATAAAGCATCCTCCTTTTCAGCATGTTTCAAACAGGCTGCCGAGTTGCACCTTGATCCGTTTTCGATCGGGGTCCACCTCGACCAGGCGAAGCAAGGAGATCACATTGTCCACCAATTTTTCTGGCGCCGCTAGCGACTCCATAAAGACACAGGCTCCCGCCACCTCAGCGTCAAACTCCTCGAGCAAATCCATCATGCCTTTAATGGTGCCGCCCGCCTTCATAAAATCATCCACAATTAAAACTCTGCAATTGGGGGGCATGCTCCGACGGGCCAGGGACATGGTTTGGATCCGCTTGGAGGAGCCGGACACATAGTTGATGCTGACCACAGACCCCTCTGTCACCCGATGGTCCCTCCGAACAATGACGAAGGGTACATTAAGATATTGACTGGTGGCATAGGCTAAAGGAATTCCTTTGGTTTCCATGGTGAGCACATAATCGACGCCAGCCTGCCGAAATTGGGAGCTGAAGATTTGCCCCATTTGGTTAACCAGTTGGGGCTGGCTTAAATAATCGCTTAAATAAAGATAGCCTCCCGGCAAAAGCCGACTGGGATCTTCCAGTCCTTGTTTTAGCTCTTCCACCCAGGTGCGGGCCCACTTTAGGCTGACCGCTGGAATATAGCGCACCCCACCGGCCGCCCCGGCTGTGGTGATCAGTTCACCCTGCCCATTTAACTGTAAGGTCTCTTTAATGATCTGCAGATCTTCGCTGATGGATGATTTGGCCGCTTGATAACGCTCAGTAAATTGAGTGAGTGCAATCAGTTGGTGAGGGCGGCTGGTTAAATATTGAACCATATCGACCAGCCGTTCGCTTCGCTTCCACTTTTTCACCGCAAAGCCTCCCAAAGCAATCTTGACGCCAATTTAAGCAGGCATTTATAAATGGCAGAGTAGAGGGGCCGGCTATCCCCGTCCCCGGACAACCAGAACGTCCTGACAAAATCCTTTAAAGCCGTTATAGATTCGCCAAGCCCGGGACTCCTTTTGAACGAGACCAAAGATGGTGGGGCCACTGCCTGACATCAGCACCCCGTCTGCCCCAAATTCGACCATCTTCTCCTTGTACCATTTCACCTGGGGATAGTGTTCCAGGGTGACGCTTTCCAACACATTGGCCATGCTTTTGGTCAGCAAGGAAAAATTGCCTTGCTTTAAAGCCGCAATAATGCTCTGGGTATCGGGTCGCCGAGTCATCTTGTTTAAATCGAGATGCTGATACACATGGGCGGTGGACACCCCCAAAGGGGGTTTGGCCAAGATGACCCAGAAAGGGGGTGGAGAGGGCAAGGGCGTAATCTGTTCCCCTCTCCCTTTGGCCAAGGCCGTTCCCCCATAGACACAAAAGGCCACATCGGAACCGATGGAGGCGCCCAACTGAGCCATCTCCTCCGTGCTTAAACCCAGTTGCCACAACTGGTTTAACCCTTTAAGCACAGCTGCTGCATCGCTGGATCCCCCGGCCAACCCTGCCGCCACTGGAATCTGTTTTTCGATATGGATGGTGACCCCTGTTGAGATCCCAAACCGCTTTTGAAGCAGCTCAGCCGCTTGATAGGCCAAGTTGCGTTCATCCCGGGGGATAAAACTGGCCGATGATTCAATCACGATTTGGCTGTCCTGGCGGGGCACCAGTTCCAGACGATCAGACAGATCAATGGTGGTCATCACCATTTCCACTTCATGATAACCATCCGGTCGCTTAAATAAAACATCGATGGATAAATTAATTTTCGCCGGGGCTTTCATTAACACTGACACGGATACTCTCCCCATTACCACTTTCTTTGCTGCAGCATTGTGCTAACCATTGTATCACGAAAGACGTCCGGCTGCACAGACGAAAAAACCGGGGAAGTGCTCCCCGGCTTGATCGTTTCTTTCCGGCATAGGTCTTACTTGCGCAATTGCCAAACCAAATACGCCTTGTCTGTCCTCCACTACTTGGATTGTCGGTTTTGAGCTAGCTGCTGTTCGGCTATTTCAATAGCCCGTCTCACCATGTTGCCGGCGTCACGGGCCTTGATGCCTCCCCAGCCTTCCCGCTGGACGACATCGTAAAAGCCTAGCTCCTTCGCCAACTCTTCCTTCAGTTCTTCGGACATGACGCCACGGCGTCTGGCCATTGCATGATCCCTCCTGTTTGCGGAAGAAACGATCATGCTTAGTGTAGCCAACAGAAAGGCAATTATAAGGCGCAAAACTGTTAAATAAAAGAAGCGAATCAGTCTGCGTTATACGTTATCTTGATGTGGTGACCATCATCCACGTATACGGTTAACTCCACGGTCTCCGTCAAAATATCGGCGTAGCTGTATGAAACCCGTTTAAAATTGTTTTGACTCTCATCCAGCTTGATGGTAAAGACGGAAGGGTAAGTCTCTTCCAACACACCGGAACGCTGAATGGTCTTGCGCCGTCCACCGTTTGCTTTTAAGGTGATGCGCTGACCAATATATTGATCCAAATTGCGTTTGATATCAAGCAACGCGTTTTTTGCCACCACGACCACCTCGAGGTACATTATACCACAGGGGCCTAGTGTAGTCAAACGAAATGAATATTATAGCAACTGGACATTTCTTTTGTCAATATAAATTTATGAAATGGACAGCTGAGGCATCCCCAGGCGGAACGTACCTCGGGTGTCAATTCCCCCTAAACCGGAACTTCCTGTTACGGAATAATGAAGCACGGTGTCCAAATCAATAATCTGATCAATGGGCGTATAGCAGGCCTGTTCCACCACATAAACGGGATCAAGACAATGGATGTTCACCCGATCAGGGGCAGAAGCGTAATTGGCTCCCGCCTCAATCAACGCTTCAAAGTGGGACTGACAAGCGCCTGAAAAAATGATTAAATTGTCCCTGTTGCGCTCATACTGCCTGGCCGCCCGAACCGCTTCCCGAAAATAGCTAGAGTGACGGTAAGCGGCCAGATCATGTTTATCTCCCTTAGAACGCAGGTAAGCGTCATGACCGGTAATGACCAAAATATCAGGCTGAAATGAACTTAATAAAGCATATACCTGCTTAGGCATCTCCCGTTCAACGATATGAATGCCATAGACAGGAATATCCAATTCACGATAGGCGGCCAGACATTTTTTTAGATAAGATGAGTCTCCGTCCAGATGCAATACCCGGCCGGGGATCTTAAAACGATGGGACCAATCGTCTTTCCTATTCCGTTTCAAAGCCCGCATTGAGCTGGCGGTCTGTTCTTCTTCCCTTTGGCGCACCCGTCCCCTCACTTCATCGTCTACATGAACCAAATCGGATAGGGGGGCATCGGCCCAAAGGCGCATGTCCACGCCCTTCAGCTCAGCCATTCCCAGGTCCTGGTTGATGGAAACGATTTGAAAATGAACATCCCCGCCATATGATTTTCGTGCTACGATATCGCCCGCTTTAAATTGCATGCTGACCCCTCCCTCCCTCTATCTTATGCCTCAACAAGGAAGGAGGGTGCTTATCTTGGCTGCAGTATGGGATAAAGAGCGTTAGCCAAGGCGGCAAACTGCTCAATGCTTAAACTTTCCCCCCTAGCTTGAGGGGAGATGGCCAGGTCAGCCAAAAGTTTCAGCAGGGGTTCCTTTTGATCCTCTCCGGCAAAGGGAAGCAAATTATTGAGCAATGTTTTGCGCCGCTTGGCAAAACAAGCCCGCACCATTTGAAAGAAAAAGGGCTCATCCACCACTTTAACCGGGGGTTCTTGCCTGCGGATCAGTTTAAGTAAAGCAGAATCTACATGAGGCTGGGGGATAAACACTTGCCTGGGGATCACCTTGTAAAAGTGAGGTTCCAAATAGTACTGAACAAACACTGTGAGGGAGCCGTAGTCCTTGGTGCCCGGTTTGGCCAACAGGCGTTGGGCCACCTCTTTTTGCACCATGATCACCATCGCTTCAAAGGAAGGGCCGTTTTCTAGCAGATGGGTGAGAATGGGTGTGGTCACATAGTACGGCAAGTTGGCCACCACTTTAATGTGAGGCAATCCTTTAAGCCACTTTTTGGCCAGATGCTTCACATCGGCTTTTAAGACATCTTGGTAAATCAGCTTAATGTTTGAATAGGGTTTTAGCGTCTCTTCTAAAATGGGGATGAGACGCTGGTCAATCTCGAAGGAAAGCACCCGGCCCGCCTGTTTAGCCAGCTCCTCAGTCAAGGTGCCGATGCCTGCCCCCACTTCAATCACGCCGGTGCTTGCGTCCAGTTCAGCCTGGGCTGAAATCACCCGCAAAATATTGGGATCAATTAAAAAGTTTTGCCCTAAACTTTTCTTAAAGGCAAAACCATACTTTTCCAAAATGCGTCGCGTTCGGGTTGGGTTAACAATGGGATCCATCATGGGGACCTCCCTTTATTTTGCCTGCCCTTACGGCAGTCCAAACAGCCGCTTCCCATTTTCCAGGGTGATCCGCCCGATCTCGTCCAGCTCCAGCTGATAAAGGCGGGCCAGTTCCTCCGCCACATAACGGACATAGGCCGATTCATTCCGTTTTCCCCTTAAAGGGTGGGGGGCCAGATAAGGACAGTCCGTCTCAATCAAGATCCGGTCCAAAGGCACAAAGCGGGCCACCTCTCTAAGCTTTCCCGCATTTTTAAAGGTGAGGGGGCCGCCAAAGGAAATATAAAAGCCCAGCTCCAAGCATTGCCGGGCCAATGCTTCATCCCCGCTGAAACAATGCATCACGCCCCCTACTTGCTCCGCCCCTTCCTCTTGCAAAATGGCCACCACATCATGGCTCGCCTCCCGATTATGGATCACCAGGGGCTTCTTCACCCGTTTGGCCAGCTCAATCTGCCGGCGAAAGACAATCTGTTGAACTTCAGGTGAAGCATAATCGCGGTAGTAATCGAGACCTGTCTCCCCGATGGCCACCACCTTGGGGTGGGTTTTGGCCAGCTCTTCGATCCGACTTAAAGCTTGATCATCACAGCGGTGAGCCTCATTGGGATGCCAGCCCACCGCTGCATAGATCCAGTCATACGTCTCAGCCAGCTGGATGGTTTCGGTGATAGTTTCATGATTATAGCCCACGTTGACAATGAGTGATACGCCGTTATCCTTGGCCCTTTGGATCACTTGCGCCCGATCCTCATCAAAACGGGCATCATTCAGATGGGCATGGGTGTCAAAAAGCATCGTTGTCCTCCTTCTTTTCTATCTCATCGCCAGGAGCTGGCCTTAAATGAAAGGGAAATTAATTTTTCAGGGCTTAAGATTCCCTACTTCACCTGGGCCCCGTTGGGCAGATCGCCGTCCACGGTGATTAGCCTGAGCTGACCGTCTTTTTCACCGGCCAAAATCATGCCTTCGGAAAGTTCTCCCCTCAGCTTGGCCGGTTTCAAATTGGTGACGCAAACCACCTTTTTCCCCACCAGCTCCTCAGGTTGGTAATATTGAGCGATGCCGGAGATCACCTGACGCTGTTCATTTCCTAAATCAAGCTTAAGTTTAAGGAGCTTGTCCGCATTGGCCACCTTTTCAGCCTGCGTAATCTGGGCCACCCTTAATTCCACTTTGGAAAAGTGATCGATGGAAATCTGTTCAGCCTCCTTTTGGGCTGTTTTGTCCGCCTCTTGCCGCTGTTGTTCACCTTCTTTATTGCCGGAGGCGGCTCCCATCGTCTCCAAAATATAG
Source organism: uncultured Bacillaceae bacterium (assembly GCA_937927935.1). GTDB lineage: Bacteria > Bacillota > Bacilli > Caldalkalibacillales > Caldalkalibacillaceae > CALFAC01. Next base: position 16,689 of record CALFAC010000136.1, on the reverse strand, counting down.
TCCACCTCTGCTTTCACATCCACCCGGGGGAAAATAGGCTGGTCAGGATTCACCCTCAGGCCCGCTTGTAAAGCGCCAAATTGATCCAAACTGCTCCAGGTGGTCAATTCACCGGGCTCTATCCCCAGCTGCGCCCATATTTTTTGAGGCGTGCGGGTCATAAAGGGCTGGATCAACACAGACGTATAACGCAGCGCCTCGGCCAGATGATACAAAACGGTGCCCAGTTCCCCGCGCTTTGCTTCATCTTTGGCCAACTTCCAGGGTTCCGTCTCATCAATGTATTTGTTGGCCCGTCCAATCAGCTGCCAGATGGCGGCCAGCGCCACAGAAAACTGCATCTCGTCCATCGCTTTTTCCACTTTGTGCAAGGTTTGGTGGGCCGTCTCCGCCAAGGACGCATCATAAGGCGTCCTGACGCTGGCCGGAGGGATCACCCCATCAAAATATTTAGTGATCATGGCCACCGTCCGGTTTAGGAGATTGCCCAAATCATTGGCTAAATCATGATTGATCCGCTCCACAAAACTTTCCGGTGTAAAGACGCCATCCGCCCCAAAGGGGACCTCTCTCAGGAGATAATAGCGGATAGGATCAACGCCGTACCGCTCAATCAAGGGCAAGGGATCCACCACGTTGCCCTTCGATTTGGACATTTTTCCATCCTTCATCAACAACCAGCCGTGGCCAAACACCTTTTTAGGAGGTTCAAGACCCAGGGCCATCAGCATGATGGGCCAGATGATGGTGTGAAAACGCACAATCTCCTTGCCCACCACATGCACATTGGCCGGCCAATAGCGCTCAAACTTGGCCTGTAGCTCCGGATCGTCAGAACCGTAGCCGATAGCGGTAATGTAATTGGTTAAAGCATCGATCCAGACGTAGATCACGTGCTCTGGGTCGCTGGGCACCTTGATGCCCCACTCAAAGGTGGTGCGGGACACACACAGATCTTCTAAACCCGGTTTGATAAAGTTATTAATCATCTCATTGCGCCGTGAGGCAGGTTGAATAAAGTCCGGGTTTTGCTCATAAAAATCAAGCAAACGGTCCACATATTTGCTTAACCGGAAAAAGTAGCTTTTCTCCCGTACCTTTTCCACCGGACGGCCGCAATCGGGACATTTTCCTTCTTCCACTTGGCGCTCGGTCCAAAACGACTCACACGGGGTGCAATACAACCCCTCATACTCATCCAGATAAACATCACCTTGATCGATAAACTGCTGGAAAATTTTTTGGACCACGCGTTTGTGCCGTTCTTCCGTCGTGCGGATAAAGTCATCGTAGGAGATATCCAGCTTCTCCCACAATGTTTTAATCCCGGCCACAATGGAATCCACAAACTGTTGAGGAGAAAGCCCTTTCTCCCGAGCTTTGCGCTCAATTTTTTGGCCGTGCTCATCCGTTCCTGTTAAATACATCACATCATAGCCCTTCAACCGTTTATAGCGGGCCAATGCATCGGCCGCCACGGTGGTGTAGGCATGACCGATGTGCAACTTGTCTGATGGATAGTAGATCGGGGTGGTTAAATAAAACGTTTTTTTCTCTTGGCTCATCCTTTACCCTCCTAATTTGCCCAAAATATACCTGAGGGAAATCCAAATGTCAAGATAGCGAAAAACAGGTGCAGGCAAGACTTTCAGTCCCTTAGTCTAGGGATAAAAAAATCGAATTGTGTCGAATAAACCAACCTTTTTGACTAAAACCAATTGACGACTTCAGGTAGAATTGGTATTATATGGCTATAAAAAGGAACGTTATATTTTCAATGAGTTCTCACTTTTGTCAAAATTTATGAAATATAGGGATAGGAGAGGTGTAAAGAGTGGTGAAAAGCACCGGAATTGTTCGCAAGGTTGACGAACTGGGCCGGGTGGTGATCCCCATTGAACTGCGGCGATCGTTAGGCATTGCTGAAAAGGATGCCCTCGAAATTTATGTGGATGATGATAAGATCATTTTAAAAAAATATGAGCCCCGCATGGCCTGCATGATCACCGGACAGATCAGCGAAGATAATTTGGTGCTGAACGAAGGAAAAATTGTATTAAGCCCCGGGGCAGTTGAAAAGCTGATTCCCATTTTCCAGGAGTATTTGAAAAAAAGGGAAACCGAATAAGTTTCCAAGATCATTCTGTTTAGTCCAAAAGCGGGTTATTCACCACCCTGTCCTTCCTTCAGGCCGTGATAAATCTGGTACACCTTCCGCTTGGGAAGGGAGCGGTCGCGAGCCGTCCTTTTTATGGCTTCGTTCGGTTTTAACCCCTGCTGAATATAGTGAGCCACATGGTGGGTGATGTTCAGCTGGTGCCACCAAGGGTGCGCTTCTTCATCGTCCTGCCCCTGATAGGGTTCCACAACCAGCATATATTCTCCCCGAATCGTTTCCAAAGTAGCCCATTCAATCAATTCGGCAAGCTTTCCCCGCACATATTGTTCGTGAAGTTTACTGATCTCCTTAATGAGGGCCGCTTGCCGTTCACCTAAAATGTCCCGCATATCGCTTAAGGTTTCTAATAGATGATGGGGGGCTACATAAAAGAGAAGGGTGTAGGGTAAGGAGCGCAATTGGGCCAGCTCCTGACGTCGCTCCGACCCTTTGCGGGAAAGGAAGCCATAAAACAAAAAATGACGGGTGGCAAGACCAGAGGCGACAAGCCCCGTTAAAGCGGCATTGGGGCCAGGCAGGCTGATCACGGGAATCTTAGCGTCTATGGCCAGGCGGACCAAATCTTCCCCTGGATCTGAAATGGCCGGCATTCCGGCATCGCTCACCAAAGCAATCCGCTTGCCCTCTGTAAGGTCAGCCACAATCTGGGGGCCTTTTTCCCGCTGATTATGTTCATGATAGGAGACCAATTTTTTCTTGATGTTGAAGTGGTTTAACAGTTTCAGCGTTTGGCGGGTGTCTTCACAGGCAATGTAATCCACATCTTCCAGCACCTTGAGGGCTCTCAAGGTGATATCTTCCAGGTTGCCAATGGGCGTGGGGACCAAATATAACAGCCCCTGCCTAGCTTCCTCAAAACTTTTTTGAATCCAGACCATATCAAATGCCTCCCACCGTTTGTTGCCCCTGAAAGATCCGGTGCATCTGAGGGGTATAGCGATTGTCAGGGCCGTACACGATTAACGGCGGCAGCAAGGTCAGTTCAGCTTGGCCCTGTTTTAAACCTTCAATTAGAACCATATTGGGGGGCTTATCCTCTTTGGGATAAACCAGGCACATCCTTTTAGGCTCCAACTGGTAGCGGCGCATCAAGGTGAATAGATCGGCCAGCCGACTGGGACGGTGAACCAGGGCTAGGCGCCCCTTGGGTCTTAAAAGGCGGCTCGCCGTCAGCAGAACATCTTCCAGGGTGCACAATAGCTCATGGCGGGCGACGGCCACATGGGGATTAAGATTAATCTCTCCCTGTTGAACAGGTAGATAGGGCGGATTGCAGGTGATCACATCATAGCTGTTCCGCTCAAAGTAAGCGGGCGCCGCCTTGATGTCCAGGGGATAAATCTTAATCTGGTCTTCTTTGTCGTTGAGGTAGACGCTGCGTACCGCCATATCCACCACCCGCTCCTGGATCTCAAGCCCTTCGATCTTGGCCCGGGTTCGGGTGGACAGAAGAAGGGGGATGGCCCCGTTTCCGGTACACAGATCCATGATTTTCCCCTGCTTAAGGGGCAGCCAGGCAAACTGGGCCAACAAAACGGCATCCAAAGAAAAGGAGAAGATGGTTTCACTTTGAATAATTTGGAGGTTTTGAATCGGCAAGTAATCCAAACGCTCATCTTTAGCCAGTTGAATCATGATGGGTCCCGCTTTCCACTTCACTGTTTTAAATCAAGTTATTAATGTTCCCTTACTTTCTTTGGTCAGATGGTTTCCTGGGTTGGAAAGAAAAAAATAGAGCCTGTCAGCCAGACCCCAGAACACACCTATTTCTTCAAAAAGGACAAGCAAAACAGGCAGTCGCCATCTTGGCGCAAACGGCCAAAATGCGTATGGCAGATATGAAACCCTTCCAAATAGAGGCGGGCCAAATTATCGTGCCCTTCCCCCACCGGTCCCTTGCTCCTCTCTTTATTCTGTTTTTTGTCACCCAGCTCCTTCGCCATCGCCATTTCCAGACGATGACGCAGCTTCTCATTTTCCACGATCAACCCATGGTTCTCTTCCACCAGCTGGGCGATGTAATCCTTGATTAGGTCCAGCTGTTTGAGCATCCCCTCAACTTGCAACTCCAAATGGGTGATCTGCTCTACAAGCTGTTTCTTATGCTCCGGCACCTTCTCCACCCCCGGCACAGCCCAGAATATGTTCTTTAACTGGGGGACTCTCCCGCAGGAAACTCTGTTTGGTAGGAAGAGGGCGGCGCTTTAATCAGTTCCTCCGTGGTAAACACCACCACCCGCTCGCTATCTTTCAGTTGCACCTGCACCAGCTTGTCTAAAAGATTAAGGCCAATCACCCGCCCCGGCCCAAGGGGAGTGATCATCTCTTCGCCGATATCAGGCAGCTCTTTTAGAGCTTCTTCATAATAATCATTTTCATATTTTAGACAACACATCAGCCGACCACACAAGCCCGAAATTTTACTGGGATTGAGGGAGAGGTTCTGGTCTTTGGCCATCTTTATCGAGACGGGTTCAAAATCCCCCAGGAAGGAAGAACAGCAAAGCACCCTGCCGCAGGGGCCAATGCCCCCCAACATTTTAGCTTCATCGCGTACGCCGATTTGACGCAGTTCAATGCGCGTTCTAAAAATGGACGCCAAATCTTTAACCAATTCCCGAAAGTCAACCCGTCCATCAGCCGTAAAATAGAAGATCACCTTGTTCCGGTCAAAGGTATATTCCACATCAATTAATTTCATCTCTAAACCGTGCTCTTCAATTTTTTCCAAACAGATGTGATATGCCTTTTCGGCCAGCTTTTTATTTGCTTCAACCTGTTGTTCATCCTCTTTGGAAGCGATGCGCAGCACTTTTTTTAAGGGCAAAACCACATCGTTTTCATCCACCTCTTTAAGTGGAAGGACCACTTTGCCGTACTCAACTCCCCGGGAAGTTTCCACAATAACAAACTGGTCAGGTTGGACAGGATGGCCATCAGGGTCAAAATAATAGATTTTTCCAGCTTTTTTAAAGCGGACGCCAACTACTTGATACAATGGACATCCTCCTTCATCTGAAGAACCAGTTCTTCTAACAACAGTTGGGGATGAACATGGGCGCCAAGCTTGCGCTTGGCCTCCAGCACATGCTGCATCGCCGCTACCAGTTGATCCTGATTAAGCTTTTTAGCCTGTTCAGCCAGGCGCTTCTTGTGATCACGATAGACCACTTTATCCTCAAGACCCATGGTGAGATAGATTAAATCCCGATACCAGAAGAGCATCAGATCAAGACCAACGTCAATCTGCTCCCGCTCCTTGGCCACTTTAAGCCAACGCTGTTCGATGAGAAAAAAGGCTTCCGTCTTGTCCAAAAAGCAGGCTTCTATCAATTGTAGCACTATCTCTTGCAACTCTGCAAACCATTCTGCCTGGCAAAGCTGGTTGGCCTCTTCCAAATCGGAGGTAAGCTGAGCCGCCACAGCGGCCGCTTGGTCCCCATACGCCTGGGCCAGACGCTCTTTTAGCTGACGGGGGGAAGGTGGGGGAAAGATCAATTCCTGACAACGGGAGCGGATGGTGGGCAGCACCTTCTCTCTGGATCGGGCCAGAAAAAAGATCAATATGCGCTCCTCTGGCTCTTCCACAAATTTAAGCAAGCTGTTGGCCCCTTGAAGGGTTAAGCGATCCGCCTCTTCAATGATTAAAACCCGCCAGCCTCCCTCATGGGCCCGACGGGCAAAAAGATGCTGTATTTCCCGCACTTGATCAATCTTGATGGATTGGCCATCCGGTTTAAGGCGCAGGACATCAGGGTGGTGACCATGATCAATGCGGATGCAGTTTATACAGTGCCCACACGGTCTATTCTCATCCTGGCAAAACAGGTATTTTGCCACCAGGTTGGCCAGCTCTCCTTTACCTGCACCCGCCGGCCCCAGAAAAAGATAAGCGTGGGCCAGTCGACCGGTTTGAAGAACTGTTTCCATATAGGTATACAGGTGGGGCTTGCGCCCTTTGCTCGGTTCCATCTTATCTCCCTTCCATCTCCATCCCTGATAAATCCTGTGGTCTTCAGCGAAACAATAAGAGTACGATCAATGCTACCCTGATTAATTAAATCAGAGCTGTTCGGGGCGTAAAATGCGCTTATCGGCTAACAGTACACCCACCGCATGGAGAACAGTCCGGTGGATCACATCGATCTCTTGCCGGGCGTCAATCACCATCATCCGCTTTTCCCGCTTGGCCAACTGTAAAAATCCCTCTCTGACGCGCCTGTGGTAAGCGATGCTTTTTTGTTCAATCCGGTCTAACGGGGAGCGCCTTTCCAACCGTCGCCTGCCTTCTTCAGGAGGGAGATCCAGCAGAATGGTTAAATCTGGCTCCAGTCCTCCTGTGGCAAACTGGTTGATGACCCGCACCTGCGCTTCCCCTAATCCCAAGCCATAACCTTGGTAGGCCAAGCTGGCATCCACAAAGCGGTCACACAAGACCAGCTTCCCCTCCTGAAGGGCCGGTACAATCTTCTCCTGCACATGTTGCGCCCGAGCCGCTGCGTAAAGGAGTACTTCCGTCTCGGCCGCCATCTCCTTTTGATCTGGATCTAAAAGAAGCTCTCTGATCCGGTCACCGATAGAAGTGCCGCCAGGCTCACGGGTTACCACCACGCGATAACCCCCTGCTTTTAAAGCCTCATACAACAGCTTAATTTGGGTCGTTTTACCAGCACCATCAGGACCTTCAAAGGTGATAAACATGCCTGCCACCGCTCACGTTCCTTTCCAGCTGCACCTGTGCAAAATTGACATGGCAACTTACCGTTTGATTCCATTTAAATCCTGGCTATCCATCCGATTTCGTCAACACGGCCAGCGTCAATGAATCGGACGGGATGTCGGGAAAATAAGCGCCCGCCCGCTGATAATACAAAATGGCCTGCACATGGGACGGGGTGATGGTTTCTCCCGGAATGATAAGGGGAATGCCTGGTGGGTAGGGGGTCACCAGCTGGGCTGCCCGACGTCCGACGCTCTCCTCAAGATACACCCGCTCGGTTTCTTCTTCCCGATACACTTGTAAGCCAATGGGTTCAGCAGGGACACCCCCGTGCGGAAGGGAGCCAAACGATCCTCGCTTCCCTTGGGTTGTCCTGTTTCCACCTTGAGCGAAGGCGATCCGCTCTAACGCCTGAACCAGCTTGTCTATCCATTTGGCATTTAAATTTAAAGGCAAGGTGAGGCAGATTTGCTCCGGATCGGCCAGCTCAATTTCAATGCCCTTTTGGCGCAGAGCTTGTTGCAGTTGAAAGCCGCTCCAACCAAAACGGGGACGGATAACCAATTTAAAGGGATCTTCCTGTAGCTTTTGGTCCCCTGAAATCAGGTAATGTTCTTTGAGCAGCCTCAGACGCTGCCTGAGACGATCTGTCGCGTCAACCGCTTCCTGCCATTTTTCTGCGCTCATTTGGCTCAGCTGATGGCGGGCCAGATCTAAAGAGGCCATGAGGGGATAGGAAGGGCTGGAGGATTGCAACATGGCCAAATATTTTTCCACATTAGCAACGGGAACCCGGCCCAAGCGGAGATGAAGCATGGCGGTCATGGTGAGGGATCCTAACATTTTGTGGGTGGATTGGACAACGAGATCTGCACCCAGCTGCAGGGCTGAAGGAGGCAGACTGGGGTGCTGCCCGAAGTGGGCACCATGGGCTTCATCCACCAGCACCAGTACCCCATGCTGATGAGCCAGCTCAATGATCGTTTTTAGATGCTCCGGCTTAGCCCAGCCGTAATAAGTGGGGTAAGTTAGCAGGCAGGCTTTCGCCTGGGGATAGCGCTTAAGCATCTGGTGAAAATGATCGGGATGGATATGGGTGGCCACATCAAAACGGCAGTCTAGCTCAGGGGTTAGGGGGACCAGCTGGGCCCGGGCCAAGCTTAACCCATGGTAAACAGACTGATGGCTGTTACGCTGAACTAAAACGAGATCACCCTCTTGAACACAGCCTAAGATCATGGCCAAATTGCCCACCGTACTGCCATTCACTAAAAAGTAGGTGCGATCAGCGCCAAACTGGAGCGCAGCCAGTTCCTGGGCTTCTTTAATCACCCCTTGTGGCCCATGCAAATAATCAAGTCCCTCCAGTTCCGTCAAATCGATGGCCAAAATGGAACGATAAGTGTCCAGCCCCTGAGGGGAAAAGAAAAGCCCCCCCTTATGGCCGGGAACATGGAAGCGGAGAGCCCCCTTTTGAGCATGTCTCAGCAAGGTGTGATAGAGAGGTAAGGCATCCGTTTTGTTCATCGCTGGCACTCCTTAAAGAGCTTCCGCATCATGCTTTAATACAGTATTCCACACCGGTTGTCTATCTACCTGCTAAGGTTGTCCTAAAAATTTTATCCAAGAATTTTATCAGGGGGAAATGACTTTTATGAAACCTATTGGATTAAAAACAGCTGAATGGCCAGCAAAGCTAAAGCACCTGGCAGCCCTAACACAGCGGCAATGGCCACCGTAACGACGTTATACGGGATAGTCACTTCAAGCCATCCTGCCACCAAGTTAACCACAAAAAGGAGAAAGATGCCCATCACCACCTGGACCAATCCGCGGCCGATCAAATGCCAAAGTTTTACCCTGTATTTTAACAAGGTTGAGGCGAGCACAAAAAGAAGGATCAGGGCCAAGCTCACTTGAAACGCATTCACCGCTCCACCCTCCTCCTAATCTAAATCCCAGCCGTTGTTCCAATTGCGGATGCGGGCCTGATGAAGCAAATACCGAAACCGAAGTTCTGCCAGGATCAGCGGGATATCGGCTGTTACATAATCACACTGGCACAGGTGGTGGTGATGAAGGGCACGCATCTGCTTTCTAGCCTGGGTGATGGCCTTGATCAAATCATACTGTTGATTTTCTCGCACGGAACGCGCTTTAAAAAACATTGCTTTTGCCCCCTTAATACAAGCTATGTCCCCGCGTTCCGTTTTAGTACAACCTTTCATCTTTATGGCGTAACTTAGCAGGTCAAAAGTCTCTGTTCCTCTTACAGGCCTGACTTACAGCTCCCGCCGTCCCTCCAGCGCTTTAGATAAGGTGACTTCATCGGCATATTCTAAATCTCCCCCTACCGGCAGACCATGGGCTATGCGGGTCACCTTTAGTCCCGCCGGTTTGATCAGCCGGGAAATATACATGGCCGTGGCCTCCCCCTCAATGGTGGGGTTGGTGGCTAAAATCACCTCTTTCACCTCTTCATCTTCCAAGCGTTTGATCAGGTCGGCAATATAGAGGGATTCGGGACCCACCCCATCCATGGGAGAGATGGCACCATGCAGCACATGGTACAACCCTTGATACTCCCGGGTGCGTTCCATCGCCACCACATCCTTGGGGTCCTGCACCACACAGATGGTGGAACGATCCCGGCGCTTATCCTGACAAATCCGACAGGGGTCCACATCGGTAATATGGCGGCAGACGGAGCATTGGGATAGACCCCGCTTGGCTTGTACCAGCGCCCGAGCTAACTGAAGCACATCATCTTCCTTCATGCCCAATACAAAAAAAGCCAGACGGCTGGCCGTTTTGGGACCAATGCCTGGCAATTTCATAAAGCCATCAATCAATTTAGCAATGGGTTCCGGATAATGCACGCTGTCTCCTCCTCGTGGCGGCGATGCATAGTGGAACGGGGATTGGTTTTAAAACAGGCCGGGTATGTTTAACCCTCCGGTCAATTTGCCCATATCTTGCTGGATCAGCTCCTCCACTTTTTTCATGGCATCGTTCATGGCAGCCATGATCAAATCTTCCAACATCTCCACATCTTCAGGGTCCACCACTTCCGGATCAATTTTGACGGCCACCAGCTCCTTATGGCCGTTTAAGGTGATGGTCACCATGCCGCCTCCGGCGGTTCCCTCCACCGTTTTCTCTTTTAATTCCTCCTGAATTTTTTGCATCTGTTTCTGCATCTTTTGCATCTGTTTCATCATTTGTTGCATATTTCTCATCCCTGTAACCTCCCTGGTCATTTTAATTGTTAATCGGGCTTAGCCTTCTGGGGCTCATCCACCACTTCCACCAGGTCCTGGCCCACCAAATTGACGGCCTCCTGGTAAAAAGCATCCTTTTCGCTGTCTGCCTCACGCTTGCTCTCCTTTTTTTTGGCCCATTCTTTGCTCATTTCCTCTTTAATAACTACCCAATCATTATACATGATTGTAACCAACTTTGCCTCAAAAGAGAGGTGGCGAGAAACCAGCTGTTCCACAAGGTCCCGATGTTTCTCTTCAATGGTTTCACGATGGATCGCCGTTCTAAAGGCCAGCAGAAAAAAGTCAGGGCCACAGGCGACCGGCTCCCCATCCCGCAGCCAGGCATGGACCACAATATGTTTTTCTTTCATCTCCTTTAAGATGGAGGGCCATTTCTTTTGCAATTGAATGAGCAGGGGTTTTTTAGCCGTTTGCAGCAGTTCATCCAAGGGGGGCGAGGCGGTGTTTTTGGCAGGGGTTAAGCGACGCGCAGGCGTCTGGGCATCCTCCTTGGGGTGAAAGTCTTTCCTTTGTTTCAGCTGGTTCAGCTCCTCAGTGAGCCTTTGGACCTGAGCAGCCAGCTGCTGCCACTGTAGAATCTCTCCATCATCCTGAGCAGGTGCGCGGTCGGCCAGGACCGCTACCCCGGCTGGTCTTTTTTGTTTTACCTCATTCATCAGCTTGATGAGAGCAACCTCCAATAAAATGCGAGGCTGCCCCGAGAAACGCAGCTCCTGTTGTACACGGCTAAGCTCTTCAACCGCCATCAACAAAGCATCCGTTGGATACGCTTTCACCTTTTCCAAGCCGCCTGGCCGATTAGACTGGAGGCGCAACCAGTAGCTGGAACTCTCCTTCACCTGTTGGTATAACAAAATATCCCGAAAATAAAAAATGAGGTCCTCCACAATGCGCACGGGTTCTTTCCCTTCATCGACCAACAGATGATACTGGTGAATCACCGCTTCCATATCCCCGTTTAAAAGGCCATCGGCCAACTGGGTTAACGCCTCTTGGGTTAACGAGCCGGTGATGGCCTGCACATCTTCTACCGTCACCTTCTCCTTAGCGAAGGAAACCGCTTGGTCCAGTAGGCTTAACGCATCCCTTAATCCCCCGTCAGCCACCTGAGCCACCAGCTTCAAGGCCTCAGGCTCCACTTGGAAACCTTCCCGCTGACAAATCTCACTGAGCCGCTTTTCAATCTCTCCCAAAGCAATGCGTTTAAAATCAAAGCGCTGACAGCGGGAAATAATGGTGGCTGGAATCTTGTGCGGTTCAGTGGTCGCCAAGATAAACATCACATGGGCAGGGGGCTCTTCCAATGTTTTTAACAGGGCATTAAATGCGCCCTGGCTCAACATATGCACCTCATCGATGATGTACACCTTTAAGCGTACCTGAGTGGGGGCATATTTCACCTTATCCCTCAAATCCCTAATTTCATCCACGCCGTTATTGGAGGCGGCATCAATCTCCACCACATCCACCACGGTCCCCTGGGAGATACCGATACAAGCTGGACATTGGTTGCACGGTTCTTTCACAGGTGCTTGCTCACAGTTAACCGCTTTGGCCAATAATTTGGCCATGCTTGTTTTGCCCGTTCCCCTGGGGCCCGCAAACAGATAGGCATGGCTATAGGTTTCTGTTACAAGGGCATTTTGCAAGGTTTGGGTCACATGGTCCTGACCGGCCACATCAGCAAATAACTGGGGCCGCCAGACACGGTATAGGGCCTGATAAGAAGTCACTGTCCATCCCCCGTTTCATCTCTGCAACCTACCCAGCATCATTTGCTCAACATAATATTTTCCTACCGCTAGATTCGTTTCCTTTTATTATAACCTTCACGTTCCTATAGAAAAAGGCCCCTCCTTATTGGAAGAACCTTTCTAATCTCCGTTAATATAAGGGATGCAGACATGAAAGGTGGTCCCAAAACCTTTGGAAGAGACCTGAATTTTACCCCCCAAATCATGAATGATGCGCTGGCAAACGGAAAGGCCCAACCCGGTCCCTTCTTCCTTGGTGGTAAAAAAGGGCTCAAAGATTTTATCAATCACATAGGGCGGAATACCAGGTCCGGTGTCATGAATGTCGATGCTGATCATCTGTTCATCGGTCAACAAATGGGAAGTAAACGTTAAAGTACCCCCATTGTCCATGGCCTCAATGGCGTTTTTGCTTATATTTAAAAACACTTGTTTAAGCAGCTCTTTATCCCCCTTCACCGGAGGCAGATGGCTCATTTCATCCGTCACCACTTCAATGCTGTGCAAAAGGGCTTCGTTTTTAATAATGGGTAAAAATTGTTCAAACAATAAACCTAAATCAATCTTTTCGTGACGCACTTCCTTCGTTTTGCTCAGCAGCAAAAATTCGCCTACCAGCTGGTTGATCCGATCAATCTCATCCAACATAATTTTGGTGTATTCCACTTCTTTATGCATGTTGTTTTCCTTTAATGTTTTGTTCAAAATTTGCAAAAATCCGCGAATACTTGTCAGAGGATTGCGAATCTCATGGGCGGTGCCGGCCGCCATCTGTCCAATCATGGCAAGCTGCTCACTGCGGTGAATCCGGTTTTCCAATGAGCGGATATTGGTCACATCTTTTATAAAAATATAGGCACCTTGCTGCACCCCGTTTTCGTCAATGAGGGGGAAGCCGTCAATCAGCAGTTCGTAATAATTTTGACCATTATTCCAGGTCATCGCCTTATTGCGAATGGGCGACCCTTGAAATAAACTTTGGGAGACGAGGGAACGGTCCTCAGACAAATGGCTAAAATGTTGAAAGATGTTTTTCCCAATCAGCTCCTCTTCATCACCCCCCAGTATTTTGGCTGCTGCCTTGGTCATGCGCACCATGTGACCCTGATCATCTAACAAGACCAATCCTAAATGAGAATTGGAAAATATTTGCTCCGACAACAATGTTTGCAAAATGGGCTTCGAATCTAAAGAACGTGACATGTAAACCCCTACCTTCACTGTTCCTTCTAAGCAGTTGCTGGGCAGCATGAAGCGGCTGGCTGGTCCATATCTATTTCAATACCACCAAGACATACCCGATTAATATAGTTTTATTTCTGTCCCATTGTAAGCAATATAGATGCAATTGGGATGATTTGGTATATAAAATTATACACCAATTAAACTGGGAATAAAAACAACATTTCCCATAAAATACCCTTTTTTAAACAGAAAAAAAACACCTTTAAACCAAGGTGTTTTGCGCCTGTTGTTTATCTATTATAAAATTGCTGTGCACCTACCCTCGATGTGAACCATCTAAGCGTACTCATGCTGCCAGCTCGGAAAAGGCTACCCTACAACACACGGAGAGGCCCACTTACCGCTGCTTCCTTCCGGACCTGACGGGGTTCATGGGTTTCCGTTGCATAGGACCCTTTCGTCAACACCGCACACATGAGCCAGACCTTAAATGAATCACACCTCAGATAGGCATCGACCCCGCTATAGCGGATTGCGGGTTACAGGGCACCGCTACCTCCCCGTCTAGCACAGCAAACTTTAAGAACTTGTTTGGACAGCTGTCAATAACAGCTGTACATTACATTATACCCAATGGGATCCTTCAAAACAAGGGCCAATCCTTTCCTGTTTATGCCTTATTTCAGAAAGATCCTGGGCTGTTTTCTGCCCGGTGAGCCCCTTTATTTCCTTTTTTTTCCCGCAAGACTTTAAAAAACGTTTTTAACAACGTTTCACATTCATTTTGACGAACGCCGGCCGTCCAGGCCACCTGATGATTGAGTCGACTGTCTGCCAAGGTGTTGTATAGGGAGCCGGCATACCCCCCTTTGGGATCAGCCGCCCCATAAATGACCCGAGAGAGGCGAGCTTGCACAATGGCGCCAGCACACATGGGACATGGCTCCAAGGTGACGTACAGCTCACAGCCAGTCAGCCGCCAGCCCCCCAAAGTTTGGCATGCCTCATGAATGGCCAACATTTCGGCGTGGGCTAAGGCATTTTGATCCAGCTCCCGCCGGTTGTACCCTTTGCCCACCAGCCGGCCATCTTTGACAATTACCGCACCGATGGGCACTTCACCTAAGGTGAAAGCCTCCCTGGCCAGAGCGATGGCTTGGTCCATCCAATATTGATCCTGCTCCAAACTGCCGCGGGGCTCCTGCACTTTGCATCCGTCCTTTTTCCATGCGCCTAACTAGCTTACTCCAAATAAAGACGGCCGCCCAGATAAGGTTGAAGAACTTCCGGAATGCGCACCCGTCCATCCGGTTCCTGGTAATTTTCCAGAATAGCGGCTACTGTGCGGCCAATCGCCAAGCCGGAGCCATTTAAGGTATGTACATATTCCGGCTTTGCTTTGGGCTCCCGCCGGAAGCGGATGTTGGCCCTTCTTGCTTGAAAATCTTCAAAATTGCTGCAGGAGGAAATTTCCCGATAGGTGTTGGCTGCTGGCAGCCACACTTCCAAATCGTATTTTTTAGCCGCAGCAAAGCCTAAATCTCCAGTACAAATGGCCGTCACCCGATAGGGCAAGTTTAAAAGCTGCAGGATTTTTTCAGCCTGTTGCGTCAGGATTTCCAGCTGTTCATAGGACTCTTCCGGTTTGACAAAACGAACCAGCTCCACCTTGTTAAACTGATGCAGGCGAATCAGCCCCCGGGTGTCCCGACCGGCAGCTCCTGCTTCAGAGCGGAAGCAAGCGCTGTAGGCCGCAAAGGTGATGGGCAGTTGACTCCCATCTAAAATCTGATCCCGAAAGTAGTTGGTGACCGGCACTTCAGCGGTGGGAATCAGATAATAGGGCTCCCCTTCCACTTTAAACGCATCCTCTTCAAACTTAGGCAACTGCCCCGTTCCAATCATGCTGTGGCGGTGCACCAAGAAGGGGGGCCACATCTCTTGGTAGCCGTGCTCGTCCACATGAACATCCAGCATAAAGTTGATGAGCGCCCGCTCCAGACGGGCTCCCAATCCCTTGGAAAACACAAAGCGGGTGCCAGTCACCCTGCCTGCCGCTTCCCAATCTAAAATATCAAGCTCTTCAGCCAGCTGCCAATGGGGTTTCGGCTCAAAAGAAAAGTGAGGCACCTCTCCCCAGCTTCTGATCACCTGGTTATCTTCTTCCGAATCGCCTAAGGGAACACTGGGGTGGGGAATATTGGGCAAGCGCAGCAAGAGGGCGTTCAGCTCAGCTTCACACTGGCGGAGCGCTTCATCCAGCTTTTTAATCTGCTCATTCACCTGTCTCATCTCTTCCACCAGTTGGCTGGCATCTTCCTGATTGCGCTTCCGCCGTCCCACTTCCTGGGAAACCACATTGCGCCTGTTTTTTAATTCCTCCACTTCCTGCAAAAGCTGGCGCCGCTTTTGATCCAGCTCGGGAAAACGGTCCAAATCGCTGATGTCTTCCCCTTTGGTCTCAAGGCGCTTGCGAATCTCTTCAAAATGGGTGCGTAGCAGTTTAACGTCTAACACCTGATTCACTCCTTAAACTGTTCACCATGAAGCTGGTCGTTTTTTCAGCACGTTTAGAAGATGGCTTCTTTACACAGGGGGCTTTCTACATCTTGTTACCAGCCCCGTTCCTGCATCCGCTCCTCAGTGGATAAGGTGGCCACATCAATCCCGGACATGGCTTCACCTAAATTTTTAGAGAGATGGGCCAGCCGCTCATAATCATCATGGTGAGCAGCCGCTTCCACAATCGCCCGAGCATATTTTTCTGGGTTCTCTGATTTAAAAATCCCGGAGCCTACAAAAACACCATCGGCCCCTAAATGCATCATCAAAGCGGCATCTGCCGGCGTGGCAATACCGCCTGCCGCAAAATTAAGGACGGGGAGACGCCCCTCTTGATGAACATAAAGGAGCAGTTCATAAGGCGCATTGAGCGCCTTGGCTTTGGCCATTAGCTCATCTTTGGACATGCTTTTAATGGCGCGGATTTGTCCCTGCATTTTGCGCATGTGACGCACCGCTTCCACCACATTTCCAGTGCCCGGTTCCCCCTTGGTTCGGATCATCGCTGCTCCTTCCCCGATGCGGCGCAACGCTTCGCCCAAATCCCTTGCTCCACACACAAAGGGAACTGTAAAAGCATGTTTATCAATATGAAATTCTTCATCAGCGGGGGTTAACACTTCACTTTCATCGATACAGTGAACGCCCAAAGCCTCCAACACTTTTGCTTCTATAAAGTGGCCGATGCGAGCCTTGGCCATCACGGGGATGCTAACGGCATTTAACACTTCTTCAATCACCGCTGGGTCCGCCATCCGGGCGACGCCACCTGCCCGACGAATATCGGCCGGCACCCGCTCCAAAGCCATAACGGCGACAGCACCGGCTTCCTCAGCAATTTTGGCCTGCTCGGCGTTCACCACATCCATAATGACGCCACCCTTTTTAAAGGCAAGCCCTGTTTTAAGATTTTCTCTTCTCAACTGACTCACACCCCATTTCCCCCTTTTATCCCATTATTATACACCAAACCCACTTACCAAACCCGTCCGTTTAACGTCTTGT